>CAVKJG010000042.1:0-15723 GCA_963656825.1 Sphaerochaetaceae bacterium | reverse complement strand
GTTAAACATGATCATCACAGATGTAAAAATCAGAAAAACGTTCGACGAAGGTCCCATGAAGGCTGTTGCCTCCGTTACCTTTGACAATGAACTTGCTCTCCATGACGTTAAAGTCATCTACGCACGGGATAAATATTTCGTAGTAATGCCGTCAAGAAAAAATCCCGACGGAACATACAGAGATATAGTACATCCCATCAATTCCGAAGCTCGCGAAAGACTTGAAAAAACGGTCATAGACGCTTACTTCAAGCATCTCAAGGAGCTTGAAAACAGCGGCAGCGATACAACCGCTGCGGAATAATCAAAAAAACGACCTCGCCCTGCGGCGGGGCCTTTTTTATCAGTATCCGAATTTTCCGGAAAGGCTGTCGTCGTTTTCAATCCAATCGCTCACGTTGTATACCGTATATGTATCCGCCGTTTCACGAACAACGACCTTTTCTATTCCGGCGTTTATCACCTGACGCTTGCACATCATGCACGAGCAGGTGTTCGGAACGAGCGCTCCGGTCTTTCCGTCCACACAGCTCATATAAAGCGTCGCGCCGAGCATCTGCTCGCGGGAAGCGGCGATTATTGCGTTTGCCTCCGCGTGAACGGAGCGGCAAAGCTCATATCTTTCGCCGCGCGGAATATTCAGCTCGTCGCGCATACAGTAATTTATATCGCTGCAGTTTTTTCTGCCTCTCGGCGTGCCGTTGTAGCCCGTTGATATTATTATATCGTTTTTTACGATAATTGCCCCGAAGTGCTTTCTCAGGCAGGTGCTTCTTTCAGCCACCGTCTGCGCGATGTCGAGATAGTAGTTTTCCTTGCTCGTTCTTTCCATTGCTTTTTTCTCCGTAAATATATTTCAATTCCAAAACGGACGGAAATATTTCCCGTCCGTTTTTTGTTTTACGCGTTTCCGTTCATATCGGGGTTGTCGTCAAGCCATTCCTTCGATTTCTGCTTTCTGACCTTTGAGTAAATATAGTACCCGACTATGCCCGCTCCGATAAGGAGCACGATTATCACAATAAGCACGACAACTATAAGCACCTTGAATTTGTTTGTCGGCTTGTTCTGTCCCGTAATGTCAACCACGGCATATACAGAGTCCTCGTCCATAACGAAAACTATGCTGCCGTCCTTTACGGTGCTGCCGTATGCGGAAACCGAGCCGTCCGCGGATATTTTATAAATGGCAAAAGCATCTCCGGTAAATCTGCTCAGAGGTATTTTTATTGATATTACCGCGTCCGCAAGATCTACTCCGTCGCCTACCGTAAGGGAAAGCCTGTAAAGCGTGGCTATGCCGTTGTTCTGAACATCGGTTTTTATTTTGCTTACGGCAGAATCGTAATTGCTTATGTAATCGCCGGCATTATCCGTTATATCCTCGGCTCTGAACACAAGCTCGTCCGAAAATTCAAGTCCGCCGCTTATCGTGGCTGTCACTCCCCCGCTTTCGACGGAGGTTTTCGGCAGAGCGCTTACGGTGTCGAGATATCCGCAGTTCATGCAGTGACGGACGCTTCTGTCGGAGCTGTCGGTATAATAACCCGTATAGTCGTGGTCCGTCAGATCAAGCTCCCTTTCCGTAACGATGCCGCCGCACACATAGCAGAACGTTCTTATTATTCCCTTTGTAATGCAGGTTGCTTCCCTTATTACCTCTTCATTGCCCTCGCTGTGAGGAAGCTTTTCTATTTCCTCGGTCAGAACAAGATATCCGCAGAGGGCGCAATATTCCTCAGCCGTTCCGGCATGCTCGCAGGTGGTTGCTCTCGTCACCTTTCTTACGGTTTCCGTATGCTCGCATCCAATCGCGCCCTCAACCGTTTTTTCTATTTTTACGCCGCAGTCAAGACAGAGATAGCTCTTCTTTCCGGCTGTGGTTTCCGTCGGCGCAACGTATGTTCCGGCGATTTCCTGAAGCGTATGCTCCTTGCGCGGAAGCTCCTCCGTGCTTATCGTTTCGCCGCATATGCCGCAGATATATTTTGTAATTCCCTCGGAATCGCACGTCGCGGGTGTTGTTTCCTCGTGCGTCGCGGAATGTGAGCAGAGCGTTTTCGCTATGCACGGCTCGCTTATTCCGTCGCCGTAAATACTGCGGCGATAAAACGAATATTCGGTAAATTCGGAAAGTCCGGTGAAGACGTTTATCTTCTGCCATGAGTATTTGTCCATTGAGTATTCATAGTTTTCGTCGTATGTAAGAGCGATGAGATTTTCGGTACGGAGCCTTACGTAAGGCACCGTTACCGGCGCATGATACGAGAATATCTGCGACGGGGCTGACGCCTTTCCGAAGTCGGAAAGTATTCTGAAATAGACAGACTGCCCCTCTTTTATTCCGTCGAAAGTATATCTCGGCTCGGAAGTTGTGAATATCTGATGGTCGTCGCCCTCAAATCCCGTTTCGGTGTATGCTACGTCAATATAATATCCCGAAGCGCCTGCAATGGGTTCCCAGCTTACAATAACCGTTTCCCCCATTACGGTAGTCTGTACCTCGGTCGGCACATCGCCTCCCTCGGCGCCTACGGTAAATACGGTCATAGTTGCGAAAATCAAAACTGTAAGAACAAGTGAAATTATCCTTTTCACTTTCTGTATTACCTCCCTTCAAACAGTCAAAATCTGATAATAAAAGTCACGATATAAGATATTATATATCCAAATCGGCAGATTGTCAATCTCAACGGAGATATGGGAAAAAATTTTACAATTTGTTTTTGCTTTTCATATTGTCAAAAACGCCGTTTGTGATAAAATATTAAATGTAAAACAAAAAACAGAAAGGATTGCTTTCAATATGGCTGTTAAAGCTCTTACAAAGGACAATTTTGACGCGGAAACCGCAAGCGGAGTTTCCCTTGTCGATTTCTGGGCAAGCTGGTGCGGTCCGTGCCGAATGATGTCGCCCGTGGTTGACGGTCTTGCCGGAAAGGTTGAAGGTCTGCGCGTCTGCAAGGTCAACGTTGACGACGAGCCCGACCTTGCCGACAGGTTCGGCATAGATATGATTCCCGCGCTCATCTTTATAAAGAACGGCGCGGAGGCAAACAGATTTATCGGCGTCGTAAGCGAGGATACGCTTATATCCGCCGCAAAGGAGCTGCTCTGATGCGCGTGCGCCTGAACGACGACGAAGAGGTCGTCCGCGCGGTAAAGGAAGGTCTGCGTCGCACGGGCGGCTACTGTCCGTGCCGACGTCAGCGCACGGAGGACTACAAATGCATGTGCAAGGAGTTCCGCGACCAGATAAAAGACGAAAACTTCGAGGGCTACTGTCACTGTATGCTGTACTACAAAGAAAAATAAAAAAGGCGGAAGGCTTTATGAGAGTTGCTATCATAGGTTCAAGAAGTATAGAATACGAAAAGCTTCAGAAGCGTGCATACGAGCTTCTTTGCGAAAATATACCGGCAAACTGCACCGAAATAGTTTCTGGCGGAGCTATGGGGGTGGACCGTCTTGCCGAAATATATGCGCGGCACAACAATCTCCCGACGAAAATCTTTCTTCCCGAATACGACAAATACGGAAAACGCGCGCCCATCGTCCGCAACGACAAAATAGTTGAGTATTCTCAGTATGTTCTCGCCTTCTGGGACGGAAGCTCGCACGGGACGGCTTACACCGTCGCAACCTGCCTTAAAGAAGGCGTTCCCGTAAAAATAATCAGTCTTTGAAAGGCGCAGCGGTATTCCCGCTGTGCTTTTTTGCAGAATAATATGTAAATTTTGCGGAAAATGAAAATATGTATTGTTTTACTCTCTCCGATATGGTATAATGTATCTACAATAAATGTCATTTTCCGACACGGGAGGAGGGCAATATCGTGAACGGCAACGATAACAGACAAAACGACAGAAGGTACGAAAATTATACCCGCACCGATCAGCTGCGTACAACTCAGGCAAATACCGAAGCCGGTATGAACCGCACCCAGACCGGCAGGACCTCTGTCACAACAACAAGCGTCAAAAGAAAAAAGAAGCTCCGCATAAGACCTACAAAAGAAGGACTGATCGCTCTCGGCGAGCTGTTTCTGATACTTCTTGCAATAATTTTTGTGATATTCCTCGTTGTAAAGGGCATAAAGGGCAGCCGGACGCCCGACGAAACGACGGATTCCACAACAACCGAAGCCCCCGTAACCACCGAAGTCAAAAAGCCGGCGTGGAACGCGGGATATATAAGTCTTGCCGTTGCGACAAGCGGCAAAAAGGAAGGCAACCTCATTCTCGTAAACAATGAAACGGAATATTCGTTCCCTTCAAAAATGATGTCAAAGCTTACCGAGCTTTACGGCAAAACCGACGGTCTTTTCGTGATGGGAAGATATAAAGACGAAAGCCGCACGGGTGTTTATCTCAATGCGGGCATTGTTTCGCCGCTGAAAAAGCTGTGCGAGGCACTGACTGCGGCAAATCAGGACACGCTCGGTCCGTACACGGATAAGGACGGCACAACCGTGACAGATAAAATTATGATTTCCAGCGGCTATCGCTCGCGGGATTATCAGCAGGGACTTTACGACGAAGCCGACGACAAAAGCTTCCTTGCAAAAGCAGGCTACAGCGAGCATCACACCGGTCTTGCTTTCGATATAAAAATATTCACCGCAACCGGTGCGACTATAGATCTGCGTGCCGGCGAATACGAATGGATAACCGAAAACTGCCACAAATACGGCTTTATCCGTCGTTATCAGGCGGAAAAGCTCGGCATAACGGGAATAAGCAACGAAGAATGGCACTTCCGCTTTGTTGACGTTCCGCACGCATACGCCATAAAAGAAGCCGGAATCTGCCTCGAAGAATACATTGAAATGCTCAGAAAGCAACACAACTGCACGGAAAACACTCCGTATGAGGTATCGACCGACATCGGCGATTTTCTTGTTTACTATGTTCCTGCGGATTCCGCCGATATGACGTACATAACCGTTCCGCAGGGAGCAAAGCTCGTTTCGGGAAGCTTTGCCGCAGAACAGAGCATAACCTCCGGAATGTATACGGTATCCGGTACAAACGAAGGCGGCTTTATAGTAACAATAGCAAAGTAAATACGCAAAATCCGCCCGCGCGGGCGGATTTTTTTATTCTGATATATTGCTTTATTTCATTTTTGAAAGCACAAAATCTTTTATTCTTGCAGGGATCTCACGGATGTCGCGGAAAAGCTGTCCGCCGTAAATATTCAGGTCGGCAGAGACGCCGCACACATCGATATCACGGCTTTGGGCAATATAGATAGCACGGTAAAGGTGATATTTCTGCGTTACTATAACCGCGCTTTCAATGTTATAAAGTTCTTTTGCTCTGCTTATACTTTCAAAGGTTGAAAGTCCGAGCGTGTCGGTTATAATATCGTCTTCGGGAACGCCGTGATCAATACAAAAGCTTTTCATTGTACCGACCTCGTCGTAGCCTTCGCGAGCGCTGTCGCCCGTAAGCAGCAGCTTTTTACCCGCTCCGCCGTTATAAAGGTCTATCGCGCAAATAAGTCTGTCTCTGAGCATATCGCTGGGGCTTCCGTCGGGTTTTACTCCGCAGCCAAGCACAAGTATAACATCTGCGCCGCGCCCCGATGCCTCTTCTTCCGTAATTATATTTCCGCGCGCGGAAAATACGACCGCAAGATTTATACTCAGGCTCAACAATATAATAACGGCTACGGCTATACATATCCCTATGAAAATTTTCTTTTTCATTGCGCGCCTTGACCTTTCCCCCGTTTTGTGATAAATTAGTTATTGTTATTATATCACAAAGCAAAGGATTTGTAAACATGAACGTAACTGCCGATATTCACACACATACTTCTTTCAGCGACGGAAAAGCTTCTCCGCGTGAAATGCTTTCCGCAGCGATAGCCAAAGGGCTTGATATTTACGGTTTTTCTGACCACGCACATATGAAGGTTGCCTCGCATTGGATGATGAGCGGTAAGAAAACCGATGATTACATTTCGGAAATAACTGCATTAAAAACAGAGTTTTCCGATAAAATCCGCATTTTGTGCGGAATAGAACACGATATTTTTTCCGATATAGAGCTTTCCCCCTTTGATTATGTAATAGGCTCGGTACATTATGTTGACGCAGGAGAAGAATTCCTGCCCGTAGACGCAACAAAAGCCGATTTTATAAACGCCGTAAACGATTGCTTCGGCGGCGATCCTTACGCTTTCTGCGCGCGTTATTTCGGGCTGCTTGAAATGCACGCCGAAAATCCTTTTGTGAAAATAGTGGGACATTTTGACCTTGTGGAAAAATTTAACGACGACGGCTCGATATTCGACCGCTGCGACAAAAGGTATATAAATTCCGCCCTTTGCGCCATGGAAAAGCTCAATTCCGCGGGAAAGATTTTTGAAATAAATACGGGCGCAATGTTCCGCGTCGGGAAAAGCGTTCCGTATCCGTCGGAATATCTGCTCAGAGCGCTTTGCGAAATGCACGGAAAGATTATTTTTTCAAGCGACGCACATTCAAAGGAAGCTGTTGCTTTCGCATTTGACATCGCCTCCGGGCTTGCCGAAAAATGCGGTTTTTCAGATTTTGAAAGAATATAAAGCCGGAAACGCGCCTGCAAAGCACAGGCGCGTTTTTTGTGTTTTTCTCCTGTCGCCGCGGGGATTTTTCTTTCCGCAAATACACAAATTATTTACAAAACGTCAACACACGCAAACTCTTTCTCTGTTATTATTTATATAGCTTAACATAAACGGGCATAATATTTTATCCGCCGCATAAATTAAAGCGTGTCACTGCTTTGAAAAAGTGCGGCAAACGGAGGTAAACTGACATAATGAAAAACACCATGAAAACGGTATTGCTTTACGCTGCCGTCGTCCTTGTGATAATATTCGCCGTATCACTTATGCTTTCGTCAAGCAGCAAAGCCGCTCCCACATACGGGGATATAATAGATCTTTTCACAGCCGGAAAGGTTACCGAATTCGATGTGAACAAGAACAATGTCCTTGTGGTGAAAACAACCGACGGAACAAAATATCAGATAGTTCTTCGCAGTGTGGAAATGTTCCGCGAGGATATAAGCGATTATCTTGACGAGCAGCTTTCGCTTCCGGCAGAAAAAAGAACGCTTACAAAATGGAACATAGAAAACAACCAGCCCTCGATTTGGCTTTCCATTCTTCCGTATGCGGTTATGACGATAATCTTTATCGCGTTCTGGATATATATGACTTCAAAGGTCAACAGAATGGACGGAAAAATGAATTCCTTTTCACGCGCGCATATAATGTTCGGCAATGAAAGAGGAGATAAGGTATACTTCTCCGACGTTGCGGGCTGTGAGGAGGAAAAACAGGATCTGCGCGAAATAGTTGATTTTCTGCGCGATCCTTCAAAATACAGAAAGCTCGGCGCAAAAATTCCGCACGGCGTGCTTCTTGTAGGCCCTCCCGGAACGGGTAAAACGCTTCTTGCAAAAGCCGTTGCGGGCGAGGCGGGCGTTCCTTTCCTTTCGATATCGGCATCGGACTTTGTCGAAATGTATGTCGGCGTCGGCGCGTCAAGAGTCCGCGACCTTTTTGAAACGGCAAAGCGCGCTCCCGCAAGCATAATTTTCATAGACGAGATAGATGCCGTAGGTCGTCACAGAGGGGCAGGCCTCGGCGGCGGTCACGACGAAAGAGAACAGACCTTAAACCAGCTCCTTGTCGAAATGGACGGCTTCGGCTCGCATGACGGCGTTATCGTTATGGCGGCGACAAATCGCCCCGATATTCTCGACCCCGCGCTTCTCCGTCCCGGTCGTTTCGACCGTCAGGTAACGGTAGGATATCCCGATATCAAGGGCAGAGAAGAAATCCTGCGTGTTCACGCAAGAAACAAGCCCTTTGAACAGACCGTTGATTTTTCGCGTATCGCTCAGACGACCGTCGGCTTTACGGGCGCAGACCTTGCAAACCTCTTAAATGAAGCCGCACTTCTTGCCGCAAGAAAGAACAAATCGCTCATAGGCGAACCCGACATAGAAGAGGCACTTATAAAGGTTACCGTCGGCACGCAGAAGAAATCAAGAAAAATCAAAGAAAGCGAAAAGAAAAACACCGCTTATCACGAAGCAGGTCACGCGGTTCTTGCGCATCTGCTTCCCACGCAGGACCCTGTCCGCGAAATATCAATTATACCCAGCGGACGCGCGCTCGGTTATACGCTCAATCCGCCCGTTGAGGATAAATACAGCGAATACAAGCAGCAGCTTATCGAAGAAATTACAATGCTTCTCGGCGGCAGAGCAGCCGAAGAGATCGTGTTCGGCGATGTATCCGGCGGAGCCTCGAACGATATTATGCGCGCAACGCAGATCGCAAAGAAAATGGTTACCGTGTACGGCATGAGCGAGCTCGGTACGATACGCTTCGGCGGCGAGCATGACAGCGACGAGGTATTCCTCGGCAGAGATTTCAATTCGTCCAAGGATTATTCCGAAGAAACCGCGGCGCTTATCGACGAGCAGATAAAGAAAATCGTGGACGGCGCATATGCAAACGCAAAGCGCATCCTTTCCGAAAACCGCTCAAAGCTTGACTTTATCGTTGAGTTCCTCCTCAAATACGAGGTTATGGACGACAGACAGTTCACCTCCGCCATGAACGGCGCTTCTATGGAAGAGGTCGAGCAGATAGGCGAGGAACGTCGCAAAAAGAGCGAAGAAGAAAACGCTCTCCGCGCAAAAGCCGATGAAGAAAACCGCCGCGCAGACGAGGAGCGTCGCAAAAAAGAAAGCGCAAAGCGTCACGACGACGACCGCTTCAATCACATTTACGGCGGCTGAAAAACCGAATAAATCAAAGGACCGCAGATCTGTTTTCTGCGGTCTTTTTTATAGCACAAATCCCCCGACGGTTTTTCCGTCGGGGGCTGTGCTTTCACACCTGAAAGATGAAGCGCGGTCGGCAGGATCCGCCGATGACTTCCGTAATTTACCGCGCACAAATAAAAAGTGCGCCAACCGGAGCCGACGCACAAAAAACGCAAACTCCGATTGTCGCCAAACAAACCGAAAGTGACAGGCAGGGGCTATCCGCCCTTTATACCCATAATCACAAACAGAATAACGAAGTTTGCATTTTTATCAAACCCGTCTATTTATAATTATGGCGCATTACGGGACAGAATAATCTCCCCCGATAAAAAAGCTCCCTGCTTTCACTTTTATTCGATTTGTTTGGCAGAATTATTGTACCACGGAAGAATATATCTGTCAACATCAAAAAAGCTTTTCACCCAAAATTAAACAATGCCCCCGACGGTTTTTCCGTCGGGGGGGTTGTTTTTATCCGAAATAATTGCCTATGTAAGAAAATGTTCCCATGGTTTTGCCGTCCCTTACAAGCACTCTCGGGACGCGGCAGTCAAGCCGGCAGACGATATCGTAATTTATCGTGCCGGCGAGGTCGGCAACCTCGTCCGCGGTTATCGTCGCGCCGCCGTCCGAGCCGAAAATAACGGCTGTGTCGCCCTCGCCGACGTTTTCGATACCCGTAACGTCAACCATCATCTGATCCATGCAGACTCTGCCGATTATACGTGCTTTTTTTCCTGCGACAAGCACGCTGCCTCTGCCCGAAAGCGAAAGCGGAATTCCGTCCGCATAGCCCGCGGCAAGAGTTGCGATTTTCATCGGCTTTTCGGCGGTAAACGTATGACCGTAGCTTATTTTTGTACCGGCAGGAACTGCTTTTACCTGCGTTATTTTTGTTTTCAGCGACATTACGGGAGAAAGCGGCAGATTTTCTTTTTTCACCTCTGCCGACGGATACATTCCGAAAAGGACTATCCCCACGCGAACCATTTCATAGCTGTCCGAGCCGTCGATAAACGCGGCGGAATTGTCCGCCGAGCGAAGCCCGATGTCATATCCGCGCGCACCGAGCACGGCGCAGAAAGAGTCAAAGTTTGCTTTTTGTCTTTTTTGCGAGGTTTTATCCGCCTTGTCGGCGCAGGCATAGTGCGTGATAATACCGAGAATTCCGATATTTTCAAAGGCGTATATTTTTTCGGCTTCGGCAAGACCTTTTTCGTCCGATGAAAGCCCTATCCTGCCCATTCCCGTATCCACCGCAAGATACGCCCCCGCTTTTCTTTTGCAGCTTCGCGCCGCCTCGGAAAGCGCCCTTGCGCCGTCGGACGAAAAAAGCAGCGTAGCTATTCCGTTTTCGACTATGAGCGGATACTGCGCGCGCGGAACGGGACTTAAAATAAGTATTTCCTTTTCCGTTCCGACGCGGCGGAGCTCCATGGCTTCTTCAAAGGTGGCAACGGCAAAAGCGTCCGCAAAGCGTGAAATTACGGGCGCAAGCTGCATTGCGCCGTGACCGTATGCGTTCGCTTTGACGACAGCCATTATTTTTTTGTTTCCGGCGCGCTTTTTTATTTCGCGCAGATTGTTTTCAAGGGCGCAAAGATCTATCTCCGCCCACGTTCTGAGAAATTCCGTCAAGACTTTTTCTTCTTTCGTTTTTATGTATTCTATGCTTTTTTTGCCTCACTTGTTAATTTCCGAAAATTCAAAAGGCGACGAAAGCACGACAGCTCCGTTTTCGCGCATAAAGCTTTCGGTTTTCGGCATTCTTGTTTCCGACCAGCCGGCATAATAAAAATCAACGCCCGCAGCCTTTGCCATATCATAACCGGGCTTCATATCGTCTATCACCGCGATGTCGGAGGGCGAAAGCGAATATTTTTTCATTATCTGTTCCAGCGGATAAGGCGACGGCTTTCTGAGCTTTTCTTCAAGCTCCCAGCCGAAGGTCATATCGGGCGTCGGCATATTGTGATGCCTGTAATCGCGCAGGATCATATCCGAAAACGAATGTGAAACAACGCAAAAAACCCCTCCGTTCTGCTTCTGACGGCGAATTACCTCGTCGATTCCGTCATAAAAATCGGGAATATGAGTATTGGTATAATCTCTCCATATGTCAACTTCTTTTTTCATTTCTTCTTCGTTTAAGTGATAAACGTCAAGACACATGGAAAGAAAGCCTATATCAAAATTATATTTCATAAATTTCTCAAGCGAAATTGTTTTTCCCGGGCGCAAAAGCTCCAGCGTTTTTACAAACGCGGGATAATGGATTTCCGGTGTGCTTTTTACCGAGGTATCGTCATGATCGAGTACGAGCGCCTTATATTTCATTTTTTCTCCCGATTTTATAAATGTTTTTGTTTTGTCTTAAAATTTTATCATAAAAAGGACTCAAATTCAATATAAACCTGCGAAAATGCTTGCAAACAAAGCAAAAAAGAGGTAAAATGTTTATGCAATAAATTTTTTTGTGGAGGTATTTATTTATGAAATTTTCAGAAATGCCGTATACCCGTCCGGATACAGACAAGCTCCGTGCGCAGTATGACGAGCTTATATCACGCTTCAAAAACGCGGAAAGTGCCGATGAGCAGATTAAAATAATGTCCGAGGAGGAGGCTCTCCGCAATCACTTCTTTACGGAAGCAACGCTTGTTTCCATAAGAAATTCCGTGAACACAAAGGACGAATTCTATGATAAGGAAAACGAATTCATAGACGAGCATTCTCCTTTTGTAAGCGAGAAAATTCAGGCGTTCACGGACGCGCTGCTTGAATCAAAGTTCCGTCCGGAGCTTGAAGAGCATTACGGAAAGCTGCTTTTCAAAAACTACGAAATAGCGGCGCGCTGCTTCGATCCGAAAATAATTCCTCTTATGCAGGAGGAAAACAAGCTGGTTTCGGCGTATCAGAAGCTTTACGGCTCGGCGATAGTCGATTTTGACGGCAAAAAGCTGCCGCTTCCGATGCTTGCCCCTTATAAGGAAAGCAAGGACAGAGACGTCCGTCGCGGCGCGTTTGAAGCCGACGGCAGATTCTTTGACGAACACAGAGAAGAATTCGACGATCTCTTTGACAAGCTTGTAAAGGTACGCACAAAAATCGCGCGCGAGCTCGGCTATGAAAATTATATACAGCTCGGCTATGACCGTCTCGGCAGAAACTGCTACGGTCCGGAGCAGGTTGCAAAATTCAGAGAAGCCATCGCAAAGGACGCCGTTCCCGTTGTAAGCGAAGTAAAAGAGCTTCAGAGAAAGAGAATCGGCGTTGATACTCTTATGCTTTACGACAACGGCTTTACCTTCAGCGACGGCACAGCCGTTCCCGAAGGCACAGCGCAGGACATTCTTGCCGCAGGAAAGACAATGTATCACGGTCTTTCTCCCGAAACGGCTGAATTTATCGACTTTATGTACGACAACGAGCTTCTCGACGTGCTTTCAAAGGAGGGCAAAGCGCCCGGCGGCTACTGCACCTTCATTCCCGATTACAAATCTCCTTTTATTTTCTCAAACTTCAACGGCACGGCGGGCGATGTTGACGTCCTTACGCACGAAGCCGGACACGCTTTCCAGGCATACCGTGCGGCAAAGCTCGGAATTATGTCCGACCTTTCATCTCCCACAATGGAAACCTGCGAATGTCACTCTATGAGCATGGAATTCCTTACAAGCGATTATCACCACCTGTTCTTCGGAAAAAACACCGCAAAATATGAGCTTTCTCACGCAGAGGACGCGCTTTGCTTTATTCCTTACGGCTGTATGGTTGACGAATTCCAGCACAGAATGTACGAAAATCCCGACCTTACCCCCGAACAGAGAAACGAAATATGGGCAAGCCTTGAAAAGAAATATCGCCCGTATCTTCACACCGACGGACTTCCCTTCTACGGCAGAGGCGCAGGCTGGCAAAGACAGCTTCACATTTATATGTATCCGCTTTATTATATCGACTACTGCATGGCGCAGACGGTTGCGTTCCAGTTCTGGCTTGCGTATATGGAAAACAAAGAGGACGCATGGAAACGTTATCTTGAATTCACCGACAAAGCCGGCACAAAGACCTTTGAAGAAGTCGTAAGCGAGGCGGGACTTTTCCTTCCCTACGGCGAGGGCGGAATGAAAAAGATATGCGAAAGCGTCGGCGCATGGATAAAGGCGCATCAGATATAAAAATTTTTTCGGCAGAGCACGGCAATAAAAGAAACGGCGGCTGACCTTGGTCAGACCGCCGTTTCTTTTATTTTAAGGAGAACAAATGAAGAAGTTAGCTTGTTTATGAAGGATCGAATTCCACAAACGTTACGTCAAGCGTTATTTCTTCGCACGAGCGGAGATATGCCTGATACGTTGCGCGTGACGCCGATTCTTCCGTTGGGCGAAGGATTTTTACCGTTACCGTATCGCCCACCTTGTATTTGGTAAGCAGCTCTGTAAGGGTTGAGAAGTCGCCGCAATCGGTTCCGGCTACGGAGGAAATTATATCTCCCTCCTTTATTCCGGCGATCGCTGCCGTGCTGCCTTCCTTAACGCTTACAACGCGGATTACGCCGTTGTAGCTGTATCTGCCTATTGTGATATATTCATTTACCGTAACGCCCAAACGCGCTACGCCTGTAAGATATCCGTACTTGGAAAAGTCGTTTATGCACTTAATAACCTTTTCCGCAGGGATAGCATATCCCATAGCTTCTACGCTCGTACCGCCTATCTTGGCGTTTGTTATGCCTATAAGCTCGCCTTTCATATTGAAAAGTCCGCCGCCGGAGTTACCGGAGTTTATCGCAGCCGTTGTCTGCATCAGAACCATTGTGGTGTTTTCAACAGTTACGGTTCTTGAAAGCGCACTGATTATACCGTCGGAAAGGGTTATACCGCGTCCGAGAGGATTGCCTATCGCAAGCACCTGCTCGCCGAGCTTAAGCGCTGTCGAGTCGCCTATTTTCGCAGGCTGACAGTCGTCTTTGTCTATCTTTATTACCGATACGTCCGCGCTCTTGTCGCCGCAAACGTATGCGCCTTCATACTGAGAGCCGTCATAGAGGACAACCGTTACGGTTTTTGTATCCTTGCCGACAACATGATAGTTTGTGATTATATATCCGTCTGTTGTGTAAATAACGCCCGAGCCGCTTCCGCTCGATGTCTGTTCACCGAATATTGTCTGTGTTACCTCGGTAACATTTATCTGAACAACGGAGTTGATGCATTTTTCGGCAACCTCGGCATAGCTTGAAAGCTCCTGCTCGCCCGTGGTTTTTACGGCAATCGGAATATCCTTTGCGTTTACGGTTGATACGGGAACTACCGTACCCGTCTGCGATGTGGTTGTCTGAGTTTTGCCTCCGGCATCGGTCGTCTGTGCCACCGTTGACGTTGTTTCGCCGCTCGGAGAAGTGGTTGTTTCGGTTTTGTTTGCACGAATCATTCCGGTAACGGCGCTTGCGCATATGCCGCAGACGATGGAAACGACAAGGCACAGGGAAACTATCCAGCCTACTGTCTTTTTCGACATATATGAATCCTTCGGTTTTTTGTCGCCCGAGGGTTTGTTGTCATATCCGCCGTATCCGTAGGAAAAGCTCTGTCTGCTTTCTCTTTCGGGATTTATATCCTCATATCTTCTGTCGTAATTTTCGTTGTTTTGATTTTCGTTGCTTTCGCCGGTTTCGTTCTCTTCCGGTCTTTTTTCGTCATCATAAAGCATAATTTTATCTCCCCTTTCAATGCTTTCTTTCTTTCTTTTTCTTTGTGATTTAATTCTAACTCAAAAATATGACGAAGTGTTTAACGTTTCTTATTACTTGCGTAAATAAGTTTTTTATATTTATTGAATTTTGGCGCAGTAATGTATATAATAGGTTTAAGACAAATCTGCAACGGAGAGATTTTTATGGATAAAAATAAGCTCAGTATTTTTGCAAAGATCCCCACGCTCGAAACGGATCGCCTTGTTCTGAGGAAGATGCTCACGCGCGATGCCGCCGATATGTTTGAATATGCGTCACGTCCGGAAGTATCCGAATATCTTTTATGGAATCCGCATACAACTCAGCGCTTCACAAAGAATTATCTGCATTTTCTTCAAAGTCAATACGGATCAAAAAATTTTTATGATTGGGCGGTCACTCTTCGCTCTTCGGAAAAGATGATAGGCACCTGCGGTTTTACTTCATTTGATCTTGCAAACAATTCCGCCGAAGTGGGATATGTCCTCAGCAGCAGTTATTGGGGGCAGGGCATCGCTCCCGAAGCGCTGAAAAAAGTAATTGATTTCGGCTTTCGCGTTCTTCGCCTTCATCGCATATACGCTCGCATTATGGACGGCAACACCCGAAGCGAAACAGTTGCAAAAAAGTGCGGCATGACTCTTGAAGCCACCATGCGCGATCTTCTTTATGTTAAAGGCGCGTACAGAACCATTAAAATATACTCTGTCCTTGAAACCGACTGACTTTTCTTTGGAAAAGGCAAAAGAAACTTCTATCATCGGGGACGATATACAGAGTTTATAAAGCCTTCTCCGTCACGGCAAGCCGTGACACCTCTCCCAAAGTGAGAGGCTATACGGGAGTTTCGTTCCTTTTAAGGCTCTCCCTGTGGGAGAGCTCCCGACGTAGTCGGGTGAGAGGGATTTGCTTGGTTTGCATAGCAAGGCGAGCGGGCTTCGCCGAGAGGGGTGTGGATATGCAAATGCGCAGTGTTTGCAGGCGTCGACATATATTTATTTGAAAAGATGAAAAAGCCTCTTTGACGGGGCTTTTCTTATTTTACAAAATAAAAAAAGCAGATGAATCAAAATCATCTGCTTTAATTATTGAAACAATGTGCATAAAGAACCGAATAAGGAAGAAACAAGCGAATTCAAAAGCGAA
>CAVKJG010000041.1:0-16828 GCA_963656825.1 Sphaerochaetaceae bacterium | reverse complement strand
GTTCTATGTTACGAGGAGGAGAAGCTTCTTCTCGTATAGATAGGCCAAATATGTTTTATCCCGTTTTAATAAAAAAAGAAACCTGTGAGGTTATCGGTATCGGAGAAAGTTTGCCATTAGGAGAGGATAGAAATAATTGCAAGCCTCCTCAAGGAGTAGAATTTGTGTGGCCAATTAGGAAAGATGGAACAGAAGGAAGATGGCGGGTTGGAGTACAAACATCTAAAGATAATTTAAAAAATGGCTACATTAAAGCAAACAGAATTGGTCAACGTTTAACGATATCATATCTTGCATCAGGAGTAGTAAATGCAATAGAAGAAGGTGGTATAACAGTTTCAGGAAATGGCGAAGATATGTCATTTCAGATCGTAAATGCACACAAAATCATAGCTGGAACAGTTTGGCAAATAGCAAGTCACGATGCCTCAAAAAACGGGACATCATTTAACAAACTTATTCTTTGTGGAAATAGATTTTCTTTCCCAAAATCTTTATACGCAGTACATGACACCATACGTTTTTTTGTTGCAAATAAACCAAACGCCCTTATCGTTGACTTCTTCGCCGGTTCTGGCACGACGTTGCACGCTGTCAACCTGCTCAATGCCGAAGACGGGGGCAAACGCCGTTGCATTCTCGTCACAAACAATGAGGTTTCCGACAGCGAAGCAAAAGACCTGAAAGCAAAAGGATTCAAGCCTGGAGACCCTGAATGGGAATCCCTCGGTATTGCTCATTATGTTACATGGCCGCGCACCGTCTGTTCCATCAAGGGCGAAAACATCAAGGGCGAGCCTCTGAAGGGCAATTATATCGGCAGTGATATCCCAATGGCAGACGGCTTTAAGGCAAACGCCGCATTTTTCAAGCTCGGTTTCCTTGATAAAAATGCGGTTGCTCTTGGAAAGCAATTCAAAGAAATGCTTCCGACTCTGTGGATGAAGGCAGGTGCTATCGGCAGATGTCCTACTGTCAGCGAGGATATTCCCGACATGCTGATTCTTTCCGAAAATAAGTTTGCGGTCTTGATTGACGAAATGTCCTATAGGGCATTTGAAAAGCAGATTGCTGAACATCCCGAAATTGAAACAATCTATATCGTGACTGACTCTGAACCGGGATATCGTGAGATGATTGCGGCATTTAATGACAAAAATACATATCAGTTATACAGAGATTACCTCGATAATTTCCGTATAAATACCGGGAGGTAACACATGAAGGTTGAATTATTTCCTTTTCAGAAAAAGGCCCTTGCGGGATTGAGAATGCAGAGTGCCGAAGCTCTTGGCAGTTACCGTCGTACTCACTCTCCGCAAGTAGTTTCCTTTACTGCTCCCACGGGTGCGGGTAAAACCATTATTATGGCATCATTGATAGAGTCTATTTATTTCGGTGATGACAGTTATCCCGATCAGCAGAACGCCATCTTTGTTTGGCTTTCCGACTCTCCGCAGCTGAACGAGCAGTCCAAGCAGAAAATAGATTTGAAGGCGGATAAAATCCGTCTTGATCAGTGCGTTACCATCACAGAGGAAACCTTTGACCGCGAATTATTGGATGACGGACATATCTATTTTCTTAACACGCAAAAGCTTGGGAAAAGCTCTAATTTGACCAAGCACGGTGATAAAAGACAACACACGATTTGGGAAACTCTCACCAATACGGCGCGTGAAAAGAGTGACCATCTATATCTTATCATTGACGAGGCACACCGAGGTATGCAAGGTCGTGAAGCGAGCCGCGCAACTACGATTATGCAGAAATTTCTTAAAGGTAGTTCCGGGGACAAGCTCGCTCCTATGCCCGTTGTCATCGGTATGTCAGCTACTTCTGAGCGCTTTAACCGTCTCGTTGAGGGAACGTCATCTACGATACATAAGGTTGTGGTAACGGCAGATGAGGTTCGTGCTTCGGGGCTTTTGAAAGACAGAATTGTAATTACGTATCCCGAGGAAAGCTCTCTCAATAAAGATATGGCAGTTCTTCAGGCTGCAGCAGATAATTGGAAGGAAAAGTGGGATCACTGGACACAGTATTGCCGCGAACAGCACTATTCCTATGTCAACCCAATTTTTGTCGTTCAAGTATTGAGCAGTACCGGAGACCGTGTATCCGATACCGATCTTGACGATTGCCTTTGCAAGATCGAAGAAAGAACGGGATTCCATTTCTCAGATGGCGAGGTTGTACACACGTTTGGACAGACCTCTACGTCTATTACCGTAAACGGCTTGAATGTGTGTTATGAAGAACCTTCTCGCATTGCCGATAATAGAAATATCAAGGTGGTTTTCTTCAAAGAAAATCTTTCTACGGGATGGGATTGCCCGAGAGCAGAAACAATGATGTCCTTCCGTCATGCAAAGGATGCCACATATATTGCGCAGTTGCTCGGTCGTATGGTACGGACTCCTATGCAAGCGAGAATTTTGGTTGATGAGGTTCTCAATGACGTGCACCTCTATCTGCCATACTTTGATGCAGAAACCGTTAAAAATGTCGTTGAGGAATTGCAGAGCACGGAGGGCGGAAATATTCCGACTGATATTGTTGGCGAGTTTCTTGAAGAAAGCGTCTATGAAACTCTGACCATCAGACCCACAAGACAGCGTACACCTACGAATCATAGTATTCCAGGGCAGATGACATTATTCGATGCACCGGTATCTGAAGAAGTTTCGTCTATCACAAGTGAGTCCCCTGCAACGTCTGTGAGCGTTGATTCTACTGCCGTATCGTCTGCACCGATTGTGAATAACACGCCCGCAGCCACTCCAATACATACAAATACGGAGAACATGCCTTCTTGTAAGGTTAATACTAATCAAGCTTCTGTAACTACCGAACAAGCACCTGCTGGAGAGGTTGAAGAATTTGTAGATATCTTTGACCGTGAGGCAGTAATGAAGTTTATCAACGATTATGGTCTTTTAACCTATGATGTCAGAAGTGTAAGAATTTCCAACTATCTCGCATCGCTTTATAAGATGGCTCGTTTGCTCACACAGACCGAGCTGTGTAAAACGGCATCCAAAGAGGTTGTCGCAGATATCGTTCACATGATTCACGACCATACTGAAACCTTAAAGTCAGCGGGGAGATACGATGAGCTGGCGGATATGGTTCAGCAATTTAAGCTTTCTACACAGATATTTGACGTATTTGGTGAAACGGTTGATAACTATTCGATTCACGACTTGTTTACTACTACCGATACCGATATTGACCGTCAATTTCGTCTTGCCGAAACCAAGCTTGGAAGCGAGGGTGTAGCAAACGAGTATGGGCGTCAATATTTTGATGCAGACGCGCCTAATGCTTACAAGATCGACGTGATTATCTTTGCAGCGGATGATGAATGCATCAAAAATTTGCACGCATACGCAGAAACTAAATTCCACTCCCTTAACGATAACTATCGCAGATATATCGCGAGAATTGATTCCGACCGTTTCCGCAGACAGTATGATAGCATTGTTTCGGATGGTGATATTGTAAGTAAGCACAACTTCCGTTTGCCCGAAACCATTCAAGTTGCTCATGAGGATGGTGGAAAGAAATATAGCGATCACTTGTTTGTTAACGCGAATACCGGGACAGCCGTAATGAAATTGAACAGTTGGGAAGAAGGCGTTATCGCTGAAGAAGAAAAGAACCCCGATTTTGTTTGTTGGTTGCGCAATCCGCCAAGAAAATCGTGGTCGCTCTGCATTCCTTACGAAATGGACAACGAAACCAAACCTGCATATCCCGACTTTATTATCGTTCGCAAAGACGCGATTTCGGGGTATGTCATTGATATTCTTGAGCCTCATAATCCCGAGTATATTGACAATCTCGGTAAGGCAAAGGGTTTTGCAGAATACGCGCGTCAAAACCCCGGCGTTGGTCGTATTCAGCTTATCCGTATGGCTAAAGACATCTCGGGTAAGGACAGATTTAAGCGACTTGATATGTCTATGAGTGCCGTTAGAGATAAGGTTTCAAGAGCAATTAATAACGACGAGCTTGACCATATCTTTGATACGGACGGATTCTTTATGTGATTTTTCTCATTGGAGGTGAGATAATTGGCAAGAACTAAAAAGGTTGAAACAATAACAAAAATCAGCCCTCACACTGTAAAAAAATTCGAACTCATCGAAAAATATGTTGATGAGTGGGCAAGAAAGATTTTAGGTTTCAATGGCACGAAAGGGCTACCAGGATCTAAAGGTGTTATCTATATTGATTGTATGTGCAATAGCGGAGTATATGAGGTTGACGGAAAACTTGTAGAAGGAACAGCTTTGCGCGTTGCCAAAAAGCTTAATGAAATCATCTCCAATTATCCCGGAAAGGAAGCAATTCTCCTGTTCAATGACTTGCAGCCTGAACGAGTTGATTTGCTGCGCACTGAAATAGAAAAAGCCAATCTTGAAAACATTATTGTTTCTTATAATGAGGGGGATTGTAATGCATTTTTGAAGGGATTAAACCTTTCTGCATATCAACAAGGATATAATATTCTTCTACTTTATGATCCGTACAATGCATCGATCGATTGGAGTGCTGTGAAGCCTTTCCTTAATTGTTGGGGTGAAGTTATTATCAATCATATGTCTTTTGACACTACTCGCGGTATATCTCAAGCAAAAAAGCAAGATGTTATTGCAAGATACGAAGAAACCTACCAAAGCAATATTTCGCAGTTGCTTAATACAGATAAGGCGGGACTTGATAATATTGTTGTATCAATAATCAGAAATAATATTGATAAAAATAAAGGTACTTTGGGGTACTATGTATCGCTCGCGCCTTTTTATAATCGAACTAATGGTAAGCTATATAGTTTAATTCATTGCAGTGCGAATATCGATGGAACGAGGCTATACAAAAAAGTGACTTGGAAAACATTTGGAGACAAGTCCTCAATGAAAAACACACACGGTGTGGAAAAACAGATGGCTCTTGATCTTAATGGCAATGGGTTTTTGAATAGCGTTACTGACGAGGACTGCTATTATGTAAAAGATATCGCAAAGTATATTTTTGAAAAATATAGTGCATCGGGACATGTTTCGTTGGAAGTAATGTATAATGATTTAGATATTCACCCTATTTTTCCGAGCGAGGGATACAAAAATGAGATCAAAGCAGAACTTAAAGAACGCTATTATGTTAAAGTAACGCGTAAAGAGATTATATTTTCTCAAAGATAAGGCATCGGAGATAAGCGGTGAAAATGGAAAAGATAAAACGAAAAACAATGCTCTATAAAACGGGCGTTGAATATGGAGATTACACCATAAATCACGTTCAAGGTTGCGCTCATGGTTGTAAATTCCCATGTTATGCGATGATGATGGCAAAACGATTTGGCAAGGCAAAAACATATGAAGAATGGTGTGAACCTAAACTTGTTAAAAATGCTCTTGAAATATTGGACAAAGAAATACCTAAGTTAAAAGATAAAATCAGCTCTGTACATCTTTGTTTTACAACTGATCCGTTTATGTATGGCTATGATGAAATATCTCATATGAGCATAGAAATCATAAGGAAACTGAATGCAGCAGGTATTAAATGTACGGTGCTCACCAAGGGGATTTTGCCTGCCGAGTTGACAATACTGTCGGATGAAAATGAATATGGTATCACATTAATATCTCTTGATGAGACCTTTAGAAAAGAGATGGAACCTAACACCGCGCCTTACCAAGATCGAATAGCAGCTCTCCGTGCATTGCACGATGCCGGTTGTAAAACTTGGGTAAGCATCGAGCCATATCCCACTCCCAACTTCATTGAACAAGATATAAACGAGATACTTGAAGTCATTAGCTTTTGCGATAAAATTATTTTTGGACGTTTAAACTACAATAAAAAAGTATCCGAATATAATGGATACAAAAATTTCTTCAACAGTGTAGCCGAGCAGGTAATTGAGTACTGCCGAATTAATAATAAGAAGTGCCATATTAAAGATGGAACTATAACATCCGACTGATTTAAGAACACAATTGTTACATCGCTGTAGTCAAAGAAAAGGCGTTAGCCATGGACGCGGATTTAATCGCGAAAAGCAAAGGTCAAACACAAAATTGCATTTTTGAGCCTCAAATTTACAGTTTTCTCTTTTGGCATTTCGAGAAAAGTTTTTTGAAAAGCCGGAAAAGCCTTAAAAACAGCGTCTTTTGTGTCGTTTCGTGCAAAAACGTGATTTCGGATAAATGGTAGAGATACTATCCGAGCGGAAAAATCGGCTCTTTCGTCAAAGCGACTTTTTGTGGTGCTGATTTCGGCGTTCATGCCATCAGAATGAAGGCGTGAAGCCCGGGATAATGCCGTTTTCAAAGCAAGGCCTCATTCTGAGGCCTTGCTAGTCAATGTCTCCCCTTTGTCCGAAATTCAATCCGCAAGAGTATCTTGATCAAGTCGCAAAATAGGATAAAGCAAAAATATCAGAACAGAAGGAGGTGTTACAATGGCGACGAAAAAATATGAAAGCCTGCGCATTATGTCTCTCGAAGGCAGCGTGGTGTTCAAAAATGACGGATTTACCGCCACAAAAGACGGCAAGCCCGACCCCAAGGCGTTCAGGGGTATTCTCGATGAGAGCCTTGATACCTTGAAGCTCGCAGATGTGTACGATCGGCACAAAAGCGAGCTTGCTTACCCTTACCTCGACGGCAAGAAGCGATTCTGCCGCGCCGTTGTGTGCCTTTCCTTCAACCGCGCGATCAAGCTGTACGAGTCATACGGCAACCGCTACGTTCTGAACGGTCACAGCGTTACCGATGAGGATATGCGGGATCACGTCTGCATCAGCACCGTTGGCGGCAAACCGATGCTGATCGCCATAGATGTATCCTTCCGGGAGAACAGCGGATATATCTCCGTGGAAGAACCGATTGCGGAAGGAATCCTCGGCAAGTATTTCAAATACGATGCCAGCACGCGCACATATAAGCGAAGTGACAAGGTCATCCCCACGGATATCAGATGTCAGGAGATCCGTGAGCATCTCTACACCCACGGTTTCGATATTGACGGCATCCACTATGTTCGCTATAAGCGCAGTGCGGGAGCAAGCCGCGACGGTCGTTGCCTCTTTATTGCAGAACCGCTGTATGCGGATATGATGGCGTGGAGCTCCTGCGACCTTTCCGCCGACACTGCCTCCGATCAGGCTTCCTGGCAGGCGTATATCGCACTCACGCTCAGCAGTGTCGAGAGCACGATCAAGCTTCCCAAGAAATCCATCCTCATTATCCGTGACAGAGTCAGCCGCTTTACCGAGAACGTGATATGCGTCAAGGAAACCGATGCACACGACCTTCGGGCAGAGGAAGAGGAGACCGAGATCGAAAATGTTATCTGGGACGGTGAGGCTCTGCTTGAAGCCGACGTATTTGGCGAAAACGGATACGATACGCACGGTATGATGCTTCTGCGCAACCGTTTCTTCAAGACCTGCGCTTTCAACACTAACCTGCAGGATTGGTTCTTTGATAACGATATTACGCAGGTAAGCCGGCTTGCGGGCTATACCACGGCGCGCGATATCAAGGACATCAAGCTGGTTATCACCGAGAGCAGCGTGAAGTACTTCAAGTTCATGCCAAAGGATATGCCCTTCGAGCAGAAGTGCAAGCGCTTTCTCGACGTGCTCTACGAAGGCAAGAACAACTCTGTCTTCGGTGTTGTCAAGGCTGACCACGATGCTCCGCTGATGGACGGCATGATGGCGTATACCAACTATCAGCTTCTCAATACCATCGGGCTCACCCGCGAGGGCGTCGGCAAGCTCCTTGAGCCGTCCTTTGAGTATCTGCAGGATATGCTGAACCGTTCTCCCTTTCTGCGCTATCAGATCAATATGACCACAGACCACGCCACCATTGCGGAAAATGAAGTCCCCGACCTTGCCAAATACCGCCGTGATACCGTCCTTGATATGAGCTGTCGCACGCCGCTGTTTGAGCAGACCGAGTTCTACAAATCCTTCCGCAGCGACACTGTCAGGTATTTTAAGGAACGGCTGAGAAAAGGACGGATCGCGGTCAGCGGCAACTATCAGGTGCTGTTCGGTAACGCCTATGAATTTTTATGGGCGCTCACCGATGAGAGCTACGAGCCGACCTTTTCCTTCTCATTGGATGACGGACAGGTCTGCACCACGGGCTTTGCTCACGGTGAAATGGTGCTCTGCGCCCGCAGTCCTCACATCACCATGGGCAACCTCTACCTCGCGCAGAACGCACACTGCTATGACCTTCTGCGCTACTTTAATCTCACTCCCAATATTATTTGCGTGAATGCGATTGAAAGCAATATTCAGCAAAGGCTTAACGGATGCGATTACGATTCCGACTCCATGCTCGTCACGGATGATGAGTTGATTATCGCAGGCGTGACCGGTTGCTATGACATTCTCAAAGTCCCCGTCTGCAAGGCAGAGCCTGTCGGCAAGACCGACTACGAGAACACACCGAAAAGCCTTGCGGCGCTCGATCAGACAATCGCGAAAAATAAGATCGGAGAAATCGTCAATCTCTCGCAGTTCCTCAACTGCCTGCTATGGGACGGGTTATTTAGCGAGGAGCATGGCAAGCATCATCCGATGGATATTTATCACGACATCTGCATTCTCGCGGTGCTGTCGGGAATGGAGATCGACAAGGCAAAGCGCCTGTACTCCGTCGATTCGGGCAAGGTGCTCTCCCGCCTGCGCCATTACCGCAAGGATTATAAGAAAAATCACGGCGGCAATCTGCCTGCCTTTTACAAATATATCGTGGGCGATGAAAGCCCCGATGCAGGCGAGAACAACGCTCATCTTGAAGCACCTATGGCTTTCGTTCACGATGCGGCGGATGCCTTTGCCGGCAGAGCAGCCTACACAAGGACGCTTCCCGTGTCCGAGCTGTTCGATCTTGATTCCACGGACGCAGGTCAGAACGATACGCACAAAAAGCAAAATATCATAAAAGCGGTCAAGGACGCGCACACAAAGATCACGGCGATGCAGACGGCTATGAAGGATGCCTCGGATGACGAGAAGATGATCCTCTGCGAGGAGGCAAACGAGGTCTACCAAGCCTGCCTCAAAACGGTCTCGAAAAATGTTGCAAACGACCACATCCTATGCATGCTCATTGACGAGATCGACCATCCCGACAAATCGAAATACGATATCAAGTCGGCGCGGCATCTGCTGTTCGCAAGCCTGCTATATGAGGACAGCCGAAGGCTCCTGTCAAGGCTCAAAACGGTTGAGGACTTCGTTCCTTACGACTTGATCCGGGTCGAACCCGAACTCGTTCCCGAAGGTTACCGCACGGAATGGATTTACGGTTTCCCGCATGCGCACCTGCTGACCAAGTAACAAAACAGTACACAAGAGTGTCGAAAAATCGGCACTCTTATTTTTTTCGGGGCTTGCCCCAAACCCCACTTGAAACTTTCTTGAAAGAAAGTTTCAAGACTTCAAAGAACTTTACTGAAAAGGAGGGATCAATGATTGAGCAAACATCACGGAACATTTTATTACCACAATGCCCGCGACATTCCCGGCGAATATTTTCCGATGCCGAAAAGCATTTTTCGTTTGGGGCTGACCGCGGGCGAAATTCTTGTTTACACCTATCTGATGTACTGCGAGGACAGGACGACCTTTCAGTGCCATCCGAGCTATGCCACCATCGGCGAGGCGGTGAACATGAGCAACAACACGGTGGCAAAACATGTGGAGGGGCTTGTACGTAAGGGGCTGATTACCACCGAGCGCACGACCGTGAAAACACGGGACGGGCGCACGCACAACGGGAGTCTGCTCTATACGCTCTGCCCGCTCGCACCGGTGGAGCAGGCATATTTTGAAAAGCAGATACGGGAGGCATCGGCTCGGATGAATTTCAAAGCCGCGCTTGAAAAATACGAAAAAAGGAAAGGAGGCGCATAAGATGAAGCACTCGATATACAAAACGCGGGAGGATCTGCCGATGTACCTGACCGTGATGGATGTGGCAGACCTGCTCGGCATTTCCCGTGCCAGTGCCTACGAGTTGGTACGAGAGCAGAACTTTCCGAAGCTGAAAATCGTGACGGGACGCATTATTATTCCGCGGGACAGACTGCTCGAATGGCTCGACGAACAGACACGCTATGACAGGGTCTGACGGTCGATTATTTGGTAGCAGGATAAAGCCGTGTCTCGGACGCGGCAATTCACTCCGTCCGGCAACGCCGGGCGGGGATTTTACGCCGAAATACGGGGATTTTTGCGGGTTTGCAAAAACAGCTCCGTGTCTCGCGTATGCCGAAAAAGACGGTCTTCGGGTCTCAAACACGAAAATCCCTTGGAAAATCGGGCTTTTTCCGTGTCTCAGACCGTAGGACAAAGAAAACAGAAAGGTTGAAAATATGACAAAAGAAAAGCAAAATGACGCGATGCCGTCGAAAGGCGTCAGGCTTCGCGTCGATCAATGGGAGGACTGCGACAGGTTCTCCGAAACACTCAAAATGGCATCACGGAACGATTTTATCCGCGATGCCATTGATTTTTATCTGGAATATCTGCGGCGGAATAACTCGGTGAAGTTCCTAACGCCCGCGCTGGAGTCGGTTATTTCCGCCAAGGTGCGGGACAGTGAAGAACGGCTTGCCCGACTGCTTTTCAAGCTGGCGGTCGATCAGAATCTGCTCGCGCACGCGGTCGCGGACTGCTTTGAGTTCAGCCCTGTGGAGATTGATAATATGCGTATCGACTCGGTACGCGAGGTCAAAGAAACAAACGGAACCATCCGAACGGATGAAATATTAAATGCGAAGAGGTGATAGGCGCGTGAGAAAACTCTGTCTGAATCTTTTATATTGGTATCACGCGCCCGAAAAACATTTGCCGGCTGAACACCGGCACCGCCGAATAATCGGCGGACATGTTTTCCCAAAGGGAGGAGAACTCTGATGGCAAAACTGATTTTGAAAGCACCGTATTACAAGCAAGGCCACAAAACCGAGGACGGGAGAGGTCGCGGCGGCTACGCGGAATATATCGCAACGCGCGAAGGCGTGGAGCTTTTGCGCGGCGGCATGGTGAACTATATCGGTCAGCGCAAAGGCTCCTGCGGGCTGTTCTCGGACGAAGGCGTGACCGTTGATCTTGCAAAAGTCAGCCACGAGATCGACAACCATCCCGGCAATGTGTGGGCACTTATCTTTTCATTGAAGCGGGAGGATGCCGAACGGCTCGGATATAATTCTGCCGCGCAGTGGATGCATCTGCTCCGTTCCCGCCGCAATGATATTGCAAAAGCGATGCACATCTCGCCTGAAAATTTTCGTTGGTATGCGGCGTACCACAACAAGGAAACCAACCCGCACGTGCATATGATGGTGTGGTCGCAGAATCCGCGCGAGCCGTATCTCTCGCAAGCGGGGATTCACGATATCAAAAAGGTGATGGCATCGGACATTTTCCGTCAGGAATTGCTCTCGGTTTATCGCGGGCAAACGCTGGCGCGGGACGATCTGAAAGAAATATTCCGCGCAAAAATGCGCGAGCTGACCGCACAGATTCGGGCAGGCGGAAATGAAATTTCTCCCGAACTCTATCAGAAATCCGCGCTCCTCTGCGGAAAAATCGCTTCGCACAAGGGCAAAAAAGTCTATGGCTACCTGGATAAATCTACAAAGCAGCTCACGAATGAAATCGTGAAACTGCTCTCGGCGGACGAAAAAATCGTGGAGCTGTATGACCTGTGGTATCGCTGTCAGTACGAGGTGTACCGCACCTATACCGATGCCATGCCGGAGAAAATTCCGCTTGAGGAGAACAAGGAATTCAAATCTGTCCGCAACGAAGTGGTGCGTGCCGCTGCGGAAATTCTGTCTTTGCCGAGGCAACCTTTGCGTGAAATGCCAGAAGAAAAAATGCCGGAGGAAGACCTGAAATTTCTTGAAATCCGCGCCGACTTCGGTGATGTCGATGCCTTGATCGCACTCGGACGACATTATTACGAAAAGGCAGATGATGCGGACGAGGCGGAATATTTATGGAAAGTTGCCGCCGACAAAGGAAATGCCGCGGCGATGTATCTGATTTATAAAGGCTATCGCGACGGAAAATTTACCGACAAGCCGAGCGACAAAATGAAATATCTGCGCATGGCGGCGGACAAAAATCACGCTTATGCGGAATATGAGCTCGCCATGCAAACCGGCAAGCGGATGCCGAATGTGAAACTGTCGTATCTCATGCGTGCGGCGGAACACGGTTGCACTGCGGCGGAGTATGAGATCGGCAAGCTGTATTATGAGAACGGGCAGACCGAACAGGGGCTTGCTCATCTTGAAAAAGCTGCCGCATCCGACCTTTGGGCGCGCACGCAGGTCGGGCTGTTTTACTGCTACACGCGCGATGATTGGGAACACGGTATGGAACTCCTGACCTCCGCCGCAGAAGAAAACTACGCGCCCGCGCAGGAGGCAATCCGAAATATTCAAAGCGGGCTGAACGCACAGATCTTCACGGGTCTGTGCGATCTTTTTTATTATGCCGCAAATATTATCGACGAGCGCGTGGAAGAAATCCATGCGCCGTCCGGTGACCCCGTCATCAGCCGCAGACAACGCCGCGAGGAACAGGCAAAGCGGGATGGCGTGGTGATGCAGATGTAAAAATATTTTTTTATAATATTTAGTACAGGCATTGACAAACCCTATTAAATAGGGTATAATAATATTGCA
This sequence comes from Sphaerochaetaceae bacterium, assembly GCA_963656825.1. Classification (GTDB taxonomy): domain Bacteria; phylum Bacillota; class Clostridia; order Oscillospirales; family CAG-272; genus CAG-841. Next base: position 4,087 of record CAVKJG010000041.1, on the reverse strand, counting down.
TCAAGCAGATAGGAGATTACTATGACACGCATCTTTGTTGAGCTTCCGATTTTCAGAAGTCGTTGGAAAAGCCTTGGATTGAATGATTCTGACCTTCGCAGATTGCAGGAAGAGCTTCTGGCTGATCCAAAAATCGGTGATGTCATGCGAAAAACCGGCGGAATCAGAAAGATGCGATTTTCGTTTGAGAAAAAAGGCAAAAGCGGAAGTGTCCGTGTAATTTATGTGGATTTCGAAGTATATGAAAAGATTTTTCTGCTCACCGCATATGCTAAGAATGAGAAGGATAATCTATCTGATGCGGAATGTAATGAATTAAAACATCTGATCAAGGTGCTTGAAGATCAGCTGAAAGAAAACGCAACGGGAGGAGGTAAAAACCCATGAGCATTTTCGACGATATCAAAACCGGTCTGAATCAGGCGATTGACTTTGAAAAAGGAAAAGGCAAGGCACGGGTAACCGTGATGACCATTCATCCGGTCGATCAGTTTTCACCGGACGAGATCAAACAAATCCGTGCAGATACCGGGATGACACAGGTGCTGTTTGCGCAGTATATGGGCGTTTCCGTAAAAACCGTGGAGGCATGGGAAGCCGGCAGAAATCATCCGGAAGGTGCCGCTTGCCGCCTTCTTGCCATGACAAAAAACGATCCTGATTTTCCTGTGAAATCAGGTGTTGTGGTCGCAAGGGCAAGTAACTGAATCAGGAAAACCGGGAACGGTGGGGAGTATTTCTCCGCCGTTCTTTTTTTATCGTCAAAAAACAGTTGATAACAAATTGATAACTCTTCGCCCGACCGCTGGATATTCACTCGAACCTGTGGTATCTTTGCAGTGGGCGAAAAAACTTACGAAAGGACGAAAAACAATGGCAAAACGAAGACCGCAAGGTGACGGCATGGTGCGCAAGCGTTCGGACGGACGATGGGAAGCGCGCATTGTGATCGGTCACAAAAACGACGGAACGCCGATGCACAAATCGGTGTTCGGCAAAACGCAGAAAGAAACGCTCGACAAATTGCACCGCGCGATTGAAACTTACCGCGATGTCGATCTCTGCGAGGACAGCCGCATGACGCTCGGCGAATGGCTTGACAAGTGGCTGGACGAATATATGATCTTTACCCTGCGGGAAAGCACCATGCAGAGCTACCGCATGATGGTGAACCACTATATCAAGCCCTACCTCGGAGGCAAGCCGCTGACATCGCTGACGACGGCGGATATTCAGAAACTTTACAACAAGCTCAAAAAGGAGGGGCGCGTTCGCGAAGACCCCATCAAAGGCAAAACGCTTGCAGACAGCATGGTTCGCGGCATCCACATGATGCTCCATGAAGCGCTCGACGCGGCGGTGAAGGAACGGCTCATCGTGCGTAATCCCACAAACGGCACAACCGTGACGAAGCCAAATTATCCCGACAAGCAGGTGCTGGACGACAGTCAGCTTGAGAAATTTCTCGGCATGATCGAAGCCTACCCCGATTGGCGGGATTTTTTCTACACGGAATGTATGACGGGACTGCGCCGCGGCGAAATCTGCGGGCTGAAATGGAGCGACATCGACTTTGAAAACCGCCGTCTGCGGGTGGAACGGTCGCTTTCCGCCGTCACAAATGGCAAAATACAGATTGGCGAAACCAAAACCGGAGCGGGCAAACGGACAATTGTCCTGCCGCCGACGCTTGCCGCACTGCTTGCAAAACGCAAGGAAAACGCGCTGAACGAGTGGGTGTTCTACAATCCGTGCAACCCCAACCTGCCGATGAATCCGGCAGCGGCATACCAAAAACTGCACACGATCCTCAAAAATGCGGAGCTGCCGCGCATCCGCTTTCATGACCTGCGACACACCTTTGCCACCCATGCGACAAAAGGCGGAGTCGATCCGAAAACGCTTTCGGGCATTCTCGGACATACCAACGCGAGCTTCACGCTTGACACCTATACCCATGTGACGGGTGACATGCAGAAAAACGCCGCCGTGATTGTCGGCGGTATGGTCAAAAAACTGAAATTGGAGGACGAATAAATGGCAAAGAAAAAGCAAGGCGACGGCAGTGTCTTTCAACGCAAGGACGGGCGGTGGGAAGGCAGAATTGTCGTCGGGTACAAAGAAAACGGTTATGCCAAAACGAAAAATGTAACGGCGCACACCAAGACCGAGTGTCAGGAAAAGCTGGCGAAACTGCGGGAGGAATGCGGACGGCGAAGCGACCGGATCAAGCCGGACATGCCGTTCGGGGACTGGATTGACTTCTGGTATCAGAATTATTCCGCGCCCAAGCTCCGCCCGACCACACAGGCGTGCTATTCGGGAAGGATTTATACGCACATCATTCCGTCCATCGGCAACATTCCGCTGAATAAGCTGACACAGAATGACCTGCAACAGTTTTACGCACGGCTCAAAAAGAGCGGACGGAAAAAGCATGTCGATAAATTCGGAGAAGGACTGTCCGACCGCATGGTGCGCTCCTGCCATACAACCTGCCGCACGGCACTTGAAAAAGCAGTGACAGAAGGACTGATTCGCATCAATCCCGCCATCGGATGTAAACTGCCGCCGAAAAAGGCAAAGGAAATGCAGGTGCTGACTCCGCCGGAAATCACGCGGTTTCTCATACAGGCAAGAGAGGAGGGATATTACGAACTCTTCCTTCTGGAACTGACCACGGGCATGCGGCGAGGCGAGATTCTTGCGCTGAAATGGCGGGATCTGAATCTGAAAACAGGGGAGCTTCATATCTCGCGGCAGGTGCTGAAAGTCAACGGAAAGGTGCTGATCTCCACGCCGAAAACAAAATCCTCCAACCGCATGATTCTGTTGCCGCCCGAAATGCTCGAACTGCTGGCAGAACTGAAAACGCGAACCGACAGTGAATGGATTTTCCCATCCCCGCTTGACCTCACGCAACCGCGACACCCCGCTGCGGTTTATCATCGGTTTCAGAAGATACTGGAACGCGCAAACTGCAAGCGGGTGCGGTTTCACGACCTGCGCCATACCTTTGCCACCATGGCACTGGAAAACGGCATGAACATCAAAACGCTGTCCGCCATAATAGGACATGTCAGCGCGGAAACCACGCTCAATATTTACAGCCATATCACCGACACGATGCAACAGCAGGCGGCAGCAAGAATTGACCGCGAGATTGCGGGGGCTGACACGCCCATTCCCGAGCCGACCGCGACGGGAGGGACAGGTGACGGCGAAGCAGACAATCAGCCGACAGAGCCGAAATTTGAGCCGTATAAGGGCAAGATACGCAAGCCCGGTACAGGTTGCGTGACGATGATAAACGACCATCTCTATGAGGGTAGGTTCTCCCCGCGCGTGAACGGGAAACGAATCGCCAAGAATATCTACGCCACCACGCGGGAGGAGTGCGAGGAAAAGCTCAAGTTGCTGATTACGGAGATGAAAAAGGAGATTGCGGAAATCAAGGCAAACGCAAAAAACGAGGGCTGACCATGGCGGTCAGCCCCTTAAAAATTGCGGTGCAGTAGGCAAAGAAATAATCAATCAAGGATTATATAAGGATTCCCTATTAAATCCACAAGTTCTTTTCGTTCCTTTTTTTCTTTTTCAGACTCGATATTATTATATAACTCATATACCATATCCGTTAATTGTTCAGATGCCCGAAAACAGGTAATATCATCTAAGTAATCGTTTACCATAGCAATATCAAGATCTAATGGTTTGACAGCCGCAATTATCTTCTTTACATTAGAACGAGATTTGGTTTTTGATAAAAAGACAATTAATTCTTTAACTGCGATGCTTTCCAGTTTAATAGATTCGTACATTTTTCCGAAATCCTGTGAATAGAATAATTTAGTTGCATTTGAGGTGTAACTTAATTCAGTTGTGTAAATTCCCAACTCTGTAGCTTTGTTATCAATAATCTTATAATAGTCATAAGATGTTTCCCCTAAGTAATTAATATATAATTTTTTTGCGTTTGAAAGATCACAAGGATTACTGAAACAATCGCTAGTGAATTCGACTTGTAGAATATTTGAAAAATAATTCGTAAAAAGGTTGATGAGTTCATTTGAATTATAATCTGGGG
>CAVKJG010000040.1:0-16947 GCA_963656825.1 Sphaerochaetaceae bacterium | reverse complement strand
GATTGTCAACCCTATCTCAGCACAATTTTTGGCAGCTTGTAAAAAGGTGTACCTTAATGCAGACGCAGAGCGCAGCGCTTGGCACGAAGACTGCAAAAAGGTCGCTACTTAGCCGAACAAGCTGTTCTGCATCAGGAAAATTCGGAAAAACTCGCAACCTCGCGCAATCCTTTGATATCGGTAATTTCAATGCATCCTCTGGCTTTACGGATCAGATTGTTATCGCTCATTCTTTTGAGAGTTTTTGTAACCCGTTCGCGACTTGTTCCTATATATCGCGCAATATAGTCGTGAGTCCGGTAAATGCACTTGCTTTTGAAGTGGTCATGCTCGGCAATAAGAAATACGGCAAGGCGCTGTTCCAGCCCGTTAAACATAATTCTCTGAACGGAGTCCATAGTTTGAGAAAAGCGACGGGCTATCACCTCATAGGCAAAGTTGCGGAAATAAATGTTGTTTTCCAAAAGCTGATTCAGAACGGTCATATTGACTACGAGAACCTTACAGCGACAATCGGCAGAAAGAAATACCCGAAATGTAATCTGCTTAAACAGGCTCAAGGCGGAAAACAGACAAATGTTTGGGCTGGAAAACGAGAAAAGAGTGATTTCTCTGCCGTCGGGCGATAAGAGAAAAGCGCGGATTTTTCCGTCCTGCAGTACCATAAGACCGAAATCCTCGTCTGCATTGGCGTAAAGAATGTGCTGGTTCTTATCGAAGAAACGGATATAAGCATTGTTACGAAGCAGATCCTTTTCTGCCTCGGTCAGATACTCCCAAAACGGGAGACTGCATAAGGATTCTGTCTGACTGTTCATGGGGAAGTACTCCTTTCTATATGCGTATTCTGTACTGTATCATAAATTGCGGGTGCTTACAGTGACATAGGCACATATCAATATGAATAAAAGCACCTAAGCACAGTGGCTTTATTACAGACATCGTCAGTGGAAACATTATAATATAAAAATGGTATTTTGCGCAGTTGTGTCTTGATGAATAAATCAACGGCGGTTTTCGGGCGTAGAAAAAAGCAGAAAAAAGCAGGATAACACTCCGGACCGTTGCCGCAGGGAGCGACGTGCGCTGAATATATTGCAACTCGGAAGAAAGGGTGAAAACGAATGGGCAAATATAAACAAAACGGAAGAATCGGCTCGTTTCTTTCGTTGAATAACGGAATAGTTGAGGGATGTGTTGCGGATATTTCCTTTGCGGCAAAGACGGGCGGTGCAGGCTTCGTTTACGAAAATAACGCCAAAATATGCGGCTCGGCATCCGTAAAATGTATCAAAGGAAAGCTTGCAAAAGGCTTTTATGTACGGAACGGCGGCACGATCACCGCATCCGGATATATTGCAAGCCCAAGTGCCCGCAAGTTCGATAAAGAGGGCAGAGAGGCGTATGCCTTCGGCAACGAGGAGCAATACATTTCGGCAGATACCACGGCGGATGACATCCGCCTGCGGCTTGAGCTTGACCGTCTGTGGAAAAATGCCGGCGGAAGCGATTTTGTTCCGAGTATGGAGGCAAACAGACAGGAGCTTGCTGCATCGGACGCTCAGGTTATACGGATAAAAACGGCGGACGATCTGAAAAATATGATAGAAGCGGTCAATTCGGGAGATAAGAACGCCGCGTGCGCGCACTATGTCCTTATGGGAAATATCAATATGAAAGGCGCGAAACTGGATCCGATCGGGGATTCCGAAAGCTATCCCTTTTCGGGAACCTTCGACGGAAACGGATATACGATAAGTAATTTTACAATTGACTGTCACGGCAGAGAATACGGAGGCTTTTTCGGGCGCGCCAAAAATGCAAACGTCGCAAATCTTGCGCTCGACTACATATTAAAGGGCAAAGGCGCCGTGAACGTCGGCGGAATGGCGGGCAGTATCGTTGGCGGAAGCTTTGAAAACTGTCAGGTCAGACTCGCAATGTCGCCGGGTATGTGTTCGGGCGGCTTCTGCGGAAAAAATACGGGTGTGATCCGGAACTGCTATGTCGGAGGTAAAATCGCATCACCCGCGCCGGTTTTGCCGTGGCTGATTCCGAGCGCGGCAATTCTTCTCGTTCTGTTCACGGTCGGATCTGTTATGTTTGTTCAGAAGATAACGGGAAATGTCCCTTTCAAGCCCGAGATTATCGATCCGAATCAGGTGCCGGTGACAAAACCCGATCGTCAGGAGGATCCGCCTCCCGCAGGAACAAACCGCATCAGTCTTGAACTGAACCACGAGGTTTACGTCAGCGCGACCACGATGGTGGGAGAAATGGATTATGTCAATCCGCACAGAAGCACACAGGACGTGGTGATACGGCTCTGTATCAGCGATGCGGAGCTGAAAAAGGCGGGCTATGACCTTATAGCCTGCAAGGTTCGGACGCAGAAGGAGCTGAACGCCGAGGGGTATGACCCCGAAAAGAGCTTTACCGTGCTTTACAGCTCACAGCGGCTTCAGATCGGCTACAAGCTCGGCTACTGCAAGCTTTCGGCGCTTCCGAACGGAGAAACGCTGAAGGTCGGCGACTATGAGATGATCATGATGATCGACGCATACGATCCCAAGACAAACGAAAAAGCAATCGTCAATGCGCAGGCAATGACAACAATTCATATTGTGGCTCAATAATCAGGGTGCACGGTATGCGCCGAAAAAGGAAGACGGAAAGGGGGAAGGCAAAGATTGATGGTATCGGATGAATTTCGAAACGGATACAGAATAAAAAAATCGGTTTCGCTGATGCTTGCCATGACGATACTGATTACGGTTTTTGCTGTTTTCCGTCTTCCCGTTTCGGCGCAAACTCCGGATTATACATTCTCAAACGGAGCGGTGCTTCTTACATCTGAGCACAGCGGAAAGAACATATTGATTCAGAACGGCGTTTTCTCGGTAACGGTAAACGGCGCGACGGATGTAAACATTATTTTCGACAGCGTGACGATGGACAGACGCTATGCGAATGACTCAAGCGGCACGGTTGCAAATCTTTACAGCGTGGCGCAGTCGCTGGGGTGGAAAAGCGGCAGTACCTATTATGCGCAGACCTGTCCGCTTCTGCTGACAAACAACGCAAGCGCGACGGTTGCCTTCCGCGGTACGAACAATTTTTACGCAGGAACAAACAAGTGCACGGTAAACAGCAGCAGTCGTTATACCAAAAACCAGAGCGGCGGCGGATTTGCCGGCATTCAGGTGAACAGCGGCTCGACGCTGACTATCGCGCAAAGCGGCGGCACGCTGAATGTCTACGGCGCGCATCAGGGAACGGGCGACAACTCGGAAAACTCAAGCTACGGATACAGCTCTCCGACCGGCACAACGCAGAACTCGCTTGCCGGCGGCGCCGGTATCGGCGGAGGTGCGGCATATAACACGAGCACAAGCGCTTCATCTTCTTACACCGCCGGAACACCCGGCACTATCATAATCAACGGAGGAAATATCAACGCTCACGGAGGACATCAGGCTGCCGGCATCGGCGGCGGTCTGAACGGCGCGGCGACAACGACCTCCATCACGATAAACGGCGGCAACATCAATGCCTACGGCGGAAGATGGGCTGCTGGCATAGGCGATGGCGATTCACTCCAGGAAAAGTACACAAGCCTTTATTCCAATTCGTATTCCATAAATATAAACGGCGGAACGGTAAGCGCAGTCGGCGGAGTAGGCTGTCCAGGCATCGGCTCTACAGACTCGATTTCCGCAGGCATCAGCAATACTACGACCTCGGGACTGGAAATCACGATAAACGGCGGCAAGGTGACGGCACAATCCGGCTATCCGGACGGCTTCAATCCGAACGGCACAAGCGGCTATGCGGGAACAGACGCCGCCGCGGCAATCGGCGCGGGCAACAAGACCAATATGAAGTCAAACTCCATCACCGTCGGCTCCGGTGCCGAAATAATTGCCTCAGGCTTCGGATCGTATTCGATAACCGAAAACGGCACGACGCAGTCCACCGTTCCTGTCGTAAATATCGACTCGGACGGCTATATGTTTCTCGGACGGTTTCCGGAGCTTGTTTCGTCGTCGGAGAGAACCTTCGAGCTTTTCGAGGCGCAGCGCTTCAGCAGAAGAATAGACGGAACATCATATCAATATACGAAATACGTAACACAGCCGGATGACGGAAGCGCGGGCGAGATTTATTACTACTGCCCGACCACTCCCGACAACAAATGGCTGATGAAGGCAGGCGCAGACGGAAGCATTGAAAATGCCACGGTTGTCAATCTTACCGATCCCGATGCGCTCAAAACGAAAATGGCGGAGCTGAAGCTGACGCTCTGGGTGGACGCCGCTTCCGCAAAATTCAACGAAGTAACCGCGCTTGCGCATTTCCGGTCGATTGCGATCAGCCTGCCGAGTCCGCAGGAGCACGGCGGCATATACGCGCTGAAAATTCCCACAACCTCAATGTATGGCTATGTCGGCTCGTCAACACTTCCGCAGTCCGGCTATGTCACTATAACCGTCGGCGCGGAGCAGCAGGGAACAATATCCGGAAAGGTATCATATCCGAGCGAGCTGAATATAGACGTGGACGCCGTTTCCGAAACGCTTATCGATCTTGATGTATATCGCACGGACGACTACACCTACGGCAGCAACGGTCTTATCGGCGACACTTTTATGGAAAATGTGTTTGCATATAGGGTGTATATCGAGCATGATGACATGGCGGCGTACCTGTATCTTAAATATGACAAAAAGGAAAACGTCACAACAGCCATAACGCCTGACGGCTGGACGCAAGATGAAAGTCTGATAAATCAGGGCATAATCACCGGCACGGTGGATATGACGGGCGTGACGGAAAAGGTCATCCGTATCAAAAAGACCGACACTGCGGGCGGCACTGCGCTGAACTCTATCGTTTATAAGATAACGATAGTGAAAAAGGCGGTATATAAAATAGAGCTTAACCCGCTTGACAAAACCTATGACGGCGTTGCCGTCGTCCCGTCGATCCTGCGGCTTTACGACGAAGCTGCCGGCGAAGATTTCACGGCTACCGATGCGGAGCTTGCCTCCGTTTCATACAAATTTGAAAAAGCCGACGGCACGGAAATTGCCGCTCCGAAAAACGCAGGACAATATCAGCTGATGGCGGAAATACATGCCGAAAGCTATGACGCCACGGGCGAGCTGACTTTTACCATAGCAAAGCGCACGCTGACGGTCAACCGCATCGAAAATCCGCTGACCTATGTCAGCTCCGCAGAGCATGCGACATGGACGGCACCGCGGACTATCGATGACCCGGGCAGAATCTACCTTTCCGGCGTTGTTGGAACTGACAATGTGTCGGCAAGCGCCGCAAGCATTTTCTACAATAACATTGACGTCGGCTACGCTGTGAATAAGATCACGTTGACAGGCATCACGCTTTCGGGCGCAGATGTTGACAACTATGAAACGGCGGCTACGCAGACCGTTTTCGGACAGATAAACTACGCTTTGGACAGCGCGATCTTCAAGAGAATAGCGACAAGCGGAGAATGGTACAAATTTTATCCCGTTGACAGTCCGACGCCAGTTGACAGTGATACGGCGGATTATCATTCGCCAATCAATAACGGCGTGTATGATTCTCACTGCGATTATGTGTACGCCAGAACGGAAAACAAGGGAAGCGAACAGTCGGTCTACGCTGTGGATATCGAATTCGGCGCGATGTACTTCTCGTACTCAAAATCGCAATGGAATACCAATACGATGACATACGACGAGCTGACGGGCGAATCGAGATGGACAGGCTTTGACGGATCAAACAACCGCGTGACGGTGACAAACCGCTCAAACAGAGTTGTGTATTATGCGGCGAACGCCAAAATAGACTTTCTGCATTCGGCTATCGGCGACAGCACGGTAGGTATCAGGGCGCGTTTCTATGCGGACAATTCCGCCTCCGGCACGGCGATCACGGGGATAAAGCAGGAGATTGCCGCGGCGACAGCGGGGGACAGCCGATCCTTCGGAACTGCCGTCGGCAGCAGCTGTTATATCATACTCTCCGGCGTACCGCAGCTCAGCGATTCAGACCTGTTTACCGCCGTCGGCAATATAACGGTGACGATATCGCACCAGTGAACACGATATAATCCGATGTTATCGGTTTATATATAAAAAAACAAAAACAAAAAACAAAAAACAAAACATGTGCTTTTGAAAGGAGCAGATCAAAATGAAAAAACTTTTGGCAATTATTCTCGCGGTTGCAGTGATGGCAACCATGCTTGCGGTATCCGTAAGCGCAGCAGAAGATGTCGGAGGCGAAGACGGCGTTGAAACTTTTGAACCAACAACGACGGACGCGCATGACCTGAAAGTCAAGGTAACCGATGTTACGCACAAGTATGCGGTGGATATTACCTTCAGCTTCGACACACTCGTTATCGGCGGTACTATCACATGGAACGTAAACACTATGAAGTATGATGTTGCTGATAAAACACTCACAAATACCGTAAAGGATATTAAAGTATCAAACCGTTCCGACCTTCCCGTATACGCATACGCTACAGCTACGGATGCGGATGGCTCCGACGGCATTACGATTACCCCCGCTAACACCGAAACAAGCAAGCTGACAGTAGCAAAGGCTACGAGAGGAACAACTACCAACGGAACAGCCACAGAAGGCACACTCACGATTAATGTGACAAGTACAAACTGGGATGAGGTAGCCGCATACTACGCAGAAAAGAAACTGGCGAATGAGGCGCAGTCTGAATGGAAGATAGCCTCTGTCACCGTAACCATCAGCAAGGACAACTAATTGTCCTGTATTGAAAATTCCGTGATTATATTTTTGCCGCAAGGCAAGCTATAATAAAATCCAATGAAAAGGAGGAGAAAAGCAATGAAAAAGATTCTTGTAATTGCGCTGAGTGCTTTGCTTTGTTTTTGCATGTCTGTTCCCGCATTTGCGGCAGGAACCGTTTCTACGGAGTATACCGGACAGACAAGTGGAGATGATGTAAAGATCACCGTCAACGGCGAGATCGTTCACGTTTATCTTGTGGATATTGATTTTACAACCCCGACCTTCACATATTCGTCGGGCTCGAAGTGGAATCCGGACACATATCAGTACGAGCCCAATACCACTGCGACGTGGATGGGGGAAGGTAACGTCAAGATCACAAACCATTCCGACCTTGATGTGAAGTACACCGTTGAAAAGGCGAATGTTGTGTCCACCTACGGTCCGCTTGACATCAATGTTACAAACGGAACGGGCACGATAACAAAGTGCAGTGTAGGCGACACAAGAGGCGAGCATAATGCTGTCGCAACCTATAATGTTACAGGTGTGCCTACCGTCGCAGAAATCACGGCTCAGAAGCTCGGCGAGATCACAGTCAAGATTGAAAAAACAGCTCCGTGATTTTCTCTGAAAATACAAGCAAAAATCTGTAAGGAGGGAGAAGTGTATGAAAAAAGCCGCTTATTCTGTATGCTGTTTTGTTCTTGCGCTTCTTTTCTTCCTGCAGGTGAATCTGAGCTTTCCCGTTCTGGCGGCGTCGGAAAACAAAACCGATGTGATAATCAGCGTCCGGCGCGAAAACGGATACAGCTACGCAATAGATATTCTTTTCAAAAATATATCCTTTGTCTATAAGCTGGAAAGCGTCGCCGTCAATTCCGAAACGGGCGAGCGATATGTCAACAGCGGCAAATGGCTGGAACAGGGCGGAGCGCCAGCATCGTCGTTTGACGTTGAGGTGGTCAATCGTTCCGACACGCCGATACGCGCGGAAACGGAGTTTTTCACCGCGGATTTTCACAGGTGCGGCGTGGAGATCACCGTGAAAACCGACGGGGAAGAGATTCTTCCGGCTGTTTTGTTGAAATCCGAGAGGAAGACCGTATATGAGCTCAAAACAAGCGCGGTGTTCGGAATATATCCGGAGCTTTCGTCATATAAGGGGCAGAAAAGTATTTCGGCAACGGTGAAAATAGACCGTGCCGACGGTATAACGACCGACGGATATCCGTTCAAAGCGCGGGAAAAATAACGTCAGAAAGAGGTGTTGCACAATGAGAAAACCGAATAAAACAAGTGCACGATCTCTTTGTGCTGTTATTATGGCGGCTGCCATGCTGCTTTTTTCTGCGCGCGTAGCTTCCGTTCGTGCGGAGGACATCACCGCAGGAGCAAAATCATCGGTGTATAAATATGCCGTAACAATAGAATTCGGCTCAATGACTTTTTGTTATGATTACGGCACGTGGGACGTAAACGAAATGCGCTACAAAGCCGATGCCGCAAATCAGAATCCCGCAAACGGTACGGCAGAGGGCTATCCCGGCTGGTACGGCTTTGACGGGACATCAAACCTCATCAGCGTAAAATATTCAAACGAAAATCCGGATGACGGAGGTGTGACAAACCGTAGTCTTTCCGTTACGCTTGCATACCGTGCGCTCGCCGCGTCGGAGGGAACGGTGGTTGACGGTGTCACGATGGAATTTTATTCGGATGCCACGTTGACAAACTTGTTTTCACCAAGCTTTATGGTGCCGCATACGAACCCTGAGGATGATACAGCAAAGACAGTAATCTACACCTCTTTGCGCGGAGAGCCAAGGGTAAGCGGCGGGCAGTATCAGTCGGGTACATTTATTCCGATCGGCATGCTGACCATCCGGGTCGGCGAAATCACCGACTGACAGGAAGGGAGAGCTATGCGTTCATTCAGCAAAACAAAACTGAAAAGAGATATCATCGTCTTTCTTGCGGTGCTGATATTTTCCGCAGCGCTTGTTGCGGGTTTTGTTATCGTTATCCGTATGGAGCCGAGAATTATCGATAAAAACGAAATATCGGGAGAGCCGTCCGAACAGGCGGCGATCGCAGGTTATACGGCATATGAAGCTCCAGATGTCTGTAAGGTGAAGATCTGCTGTGAGCCGACGCTTGCCGGCGGCTATGCTTCGATCTGGCTGACAAGCCCTGCCGACAATGACGTCCTCATCCGAGCGGAGCTGTATTCGGTGAAAACGGTCTACAATTCTGAAACCGGACAGGCAACATTTTTGCCGGACAAGCTGCTCGGTAAAACCGGTTTTATCCACGCCGGAACATTTGTGGAGAAGGTGAAAGTGAAGGGGCTGAAAACGGGCGAGGAAACCAGAGTCATGGTTAAAATCTCCACCATGTACGAGAATACACGCGCAAGCAAGGGAGTCTTCTATATTCGCATAGCGGTGAAATAATCGGAATTTTACAAAAAAAGATTGTTTTTTTGCATATGGGGTGAAATGCACCCCAAAAGCTCTCAACTTTCGGGGTGCATTTCATTATCATTGCCTTTTTCGTCGTTTTTTCTTTTCGATAATGACGCGGTAGCTTTGCGTGGGATCCGGCGAGCCGCAGGACGTACGGGCGTCGACTCCGGAAGGCGTCCGGATTCCGTTGCTCTGACACACCGGACAGACTCCCTCAAAAATCAAACGGTGGCGCACGATTTTATAACCGGATTTTTTTGCGATCTCGCTGTCAAGAGCTGCACTGTACAGATACGGCGCGTCGATCACTTCTTTGCATCCTATACAGAACATATGGCAGTGCAGATCGACACGAAGATCGTATCGGTCGGCGCCAGGCACACGTACATGACAGATCTCACCTTCCTCGCAAAGCAGATTCAGATTGCGGTAGACGGTACCACGGCTGATTCTCGCATCGATGGTATGAATATCGTCATAAATCTGATCTGCGGTCGGGTGGTCGCACCTTGCCCGAACCGCATTCAGAATAAGCTGACGTTGCTTTGTATCTCTTCTGATCATTTTATCTCCGTTTTATTTGCGCGTCTGCCTGTTCTGCAGAACAGGCAGACGCGTTTCGATATGTTTTTCCCGTTACGGCTTTTTGTATCCGCATTTCGGGCAAACGCCGTTTTCGTTCAGCGCAATGCCGCACAGCGGGCAACGATCCACCTCAAGACGAGGCTCATAGCATTCAGACGCCATGTTTACGCCGCTGGAGAAGGTCAGCTTTACGATGTTCAGCTTGTCCTTCAGAAGCTCGTAAACGATTTTGATCATTCCTTCGACCGTCATAGTCTCCTTTGTCACGACAAGACGGCAGTCCGGATATGCCGTTGCAAGCTCGGTTTCAAATGCCGGTCCCTTCATGACATTGTTCGGGTGTCCGTCTCTGATGCCCTGCTTTTCATATACATCGAGAACGGCGGGCAGCAGGGGATCGTCCTGCCGCAGGATCAGCGCGTGGTCGAAGTTCCTCAGAACATCCCATGCGGTTTTCTGGATTTCATTACAGGGGAATACCATATTAACCCCGTCGTTCACCGTGCCCTCAACCTCAATGGTGAGGATGCCGGTATGTCCGTGCAGATACTGTGCTTCTCCCTTAAAACCGTAAAAACGGTGGGCGTATTGCAGCTCGAGTTTGGTGATGCTTCTCATAATTGACCTCCTTTTATAAATTTTAATTTTTTGTTTTTCAGTTCCGGCGCAGGCTGTGTGTGCCGGATTTCATGAGACTGTGCGGTTACAGCCCTTTTGCTTCCCATAATCCGTGCAGGTTGCAATAAGCGTAAACCGCTTCCACGCTGTCACCCTGAGTGACAGCGAATGTAACGCATGGCTCTCCGGTGGGGCAAAGCTCCTTGCGCTGGTTGCCGTACTTTGTCTGCAGGGAAATCCACTCGATGTGGTGTTCCGCACTCATCGGGTGAAGCACGGAACCGACCTCCACGCTGACGGTGCCGTCGGCGACGGTAAAGACAGGGACATGCTTTTCGACCGAAGCGTCCGTGGTGCAGGGGATCAGCTCATGCATGTTCTCCCCGCAGCAGACAACGGGAACCCCGCTGTTCCTGACAAAGGCGACAATGTTTCCGCAGTGATGACAGATGAAAAAACGCTGCTTCACAATACTTACCTCCTTTGCAACAATTCAAAATCCGCGGCTCCGTGCTTGCATATCGGACAGATGTAGTCCTCCGGAAGCACATCTCCTTCATAGATATGACCGCATATCCTGCAAACGAAGCCTTTTTTCTTCTCCGGCTGTGATGGCCGGGGCTTGATGTTTTTCTGATAATACAAGTAGCTGACGGTTTCAGCATCCGACAGAAGCTTTCCGTCGGTGGGGGAACACAGAAACATTACATGCGTTCCGAGATCGGTTTCGCTCTGCACGGACAGTGACAGAAAGCCTCTGCTGTGCTTCGGCAGCACGATCAGACCGTTTTCGCTTCTGTCCGGCATACAGCCGGCAAACTTGTCTACATCTCTGCCGCTTTGGTAGCCAAAGTGCCGGAACACCTCAAACGGGGTGTCCTTTGTCAGACTGTTGATGTTGAATTCGCCGGTTTTGCGAATGATTTCGCAGGTCATGTTCTGCTTGTTGACGGCGACGGCGACCACAACGGGCGTGCTTGTTACCTGCATAACGGTGTTAACGATACAGCCGTTGTCTTTGTGTTCATCCCTGGTTGTAAGAACATACAAGCCGTAGCCTATCTGATACAAAGCGTCCGTATCAAACCGATTGCTTGTCATATCAGTAGTTTTCCTCGTGAAGTTCAAAGTAGCTCTGCGGATGATTGCAGGTGGGGCAGACCTCCGGAGCCTTTGTGCCGACGACGATGTGACCGCAGTTGCGGCACTCCCACACCTTGACTTCGCTCTTTGCAAATACCTCTGCCGTTTCGACATTGCGGAGCAGAGCGCGGTAGCGCTCCTCGTGGTGTTTTTCCACGGCAGCTACCAGACGGAAGCGTCTTGCAAGCTCGGTAAAGCCTTCTTCCTCGGCGGTTTTGGCAAAGTCCTCGTACATATCCGTCCATTCGTAGTTTTCGCCTGCGGCTGCGGCGGCAAGATTCTGCGCTGTATCGCCGATACCGCACAGCTCCTTGAACCAGAGCTTAGCGTGCTCCTTTTCGTTTTCAGCTGTTTTCAGAAACAGGGCGGCAATCTGCTCAAAGCCCTGCTTCTTTGCGACGGATGCAAAGTAGGTGTACTTGTTTCTTGCCTGTGATTCTCCGGCGAATGCCTCCCAAAGATTTTTCTCGGTTTGTGTGCCTGCGTACTTGTTTTCTGTGCTCATAATCATGTTTCTCCTTCTTTTGTTATTAGGATAAGCTCCTAATAACATTGTATCCGAAAAAAGTCTTCTTGTCAAGAGGGGCGATGATTTTTTCATAAAAAGCAGCGATTTTTTTCGGAAAACAAACTCACTAAAAAAATAAGCCGCAGGTGCTGACGTGCACCTCCAAAGCGTCTGACTTATGGAGTGTACGGCAGCGACTGCAGCTCTTTTTGTAGTTTTTTGTATATCGGTTATTTAATTACACAGAAGATTCCTGCTCTTTATCATCTCCGCATCGACTGTCGGCTTCGGTGTTATTCGCCGCCGAATCTTTTTCCATTATCGATGCATGGCGGAGCATCTCCTTGCGTGAGGATACATTCAGAGTTTCGTAGATGTGCCTGTTATGATATTTCAATGTATTTTCGCTGATCCTTAGCAATTCCCGAATTTCTTTGCTGTTTCTGCCCGCAAGGTAAAGATCAAAGATTTCACGTTCCTTCGGTGTCAGTCGGCAGAGGTTTGCGGTAAAATGGGCGTAGCCTTCGGGATCGGCCTCCCGCATTGCGGAAGCCGTCAGACGGGTAATCTGTGCTTTGGCGCGCTCGTATTCCTTTTGTAGCTTTATCTGTTTGGTGTGCAGCTTTGACAGCGCATCGTCTGTCTCCGCAATTTCGCGCCGAAGACCGTCAATGACAGACTGTCTGTCTTTGTCCTTTTCGGTAAGGAAGGTAAAAAGGTCGTCTATCTCGGAGGATGCTCCGCGATGAAGAAGACAGTCGTCTTTTTTTAGCCTGTCGAGCGATCTCATCACGGGAGAAAGATAGCTGCGGCTGAAAAAGATGCAGAAGGCAACAGACAATGCCGTGATCAGAGTGATCAGCATGATGTTTTTGACTGCGGCATCCGTTGCGGCGTGGTCGTAATCGCTTTTGTTTGTCATTACTATCGTTGTAAAGCCGGTGCCGGTGAGCGCGTCCGTATAGGTGCGCTTCATACCGAGGTAGCTATTTTCGTCATCATTCAGAAGGAGGATGCCGTTCCCGAAATCGGAAGAGGTAACCGTGCCGTTCGGCGCATAGTAATAGCCGTCGTCTGAGCCGCAGGAAAGGAACGCCGAAAAGCTGTCCCCATCATCGTACGACATAAGTCCCGTGAAACGCGGAAGCTTCGTGGATTGGCTGTGCAGACGGGCAAAGTAGCTCTCGGACATTTCAAATCCACACACCCCGATGGCTTTTCCGTCACTGCTCCGTAAAGGAAGCATAAGGAGCGTCGCTTTCTCGGACATTCCCGGCAGAGTGAAAACGTCGGTAAAGCGATATGCAAGGGCAAGCGGCAGGGACGGATTGCTTTTTTCATCGTTCCAGTCGGGGATAACATTGCTTTGCGTTTCCATACGCCACTTACGGTGAGGCATGATACCATGTTCCTTTCCCACAGAGGAGCTTCCTCGATATAGAATGATCTCTCGACGGTCGATTTCATACCCGTTGACCTGAAGATAAAGCCCGCTGCGTGACGGCTCGGCTGAGTTTGAACCCGCTGTGGCGTTCAGAATGATAAAAGCACCGGAGCAATCCGCCTGCAGAAGATACTGGCGGAGAGGCTCTATCAGTCGCTTTTGCAGAGCAGTGAGGTGCGCGACATCAGACAGTCCGTCAAAGGATATACCTGTGTCCGAAAGATATTTTTCGATAAGAGCCAATGCGTCCTCAGACAGATAAGTGCCGACGGTGATGAGGCTGTTCCTGTGAGAGAGTAGCTCCTTTTCAAAGCTCATCGCCTGCGTATCCAACCGTTCCGCGAGTGTGCCTTTTGGCGTTTTGAACCGATCGAAAAGCGACAGACAACATGCGAGCAGAACGAGAAGCAGAAAAACGAGAACAAGCATATACAGAATCAGTTTTGTCCGCAGACTCTGCCTTGGCAGTTGAAAGGATAATTTGTTCAAGTGCCTCCTCCTTTACTTCATCGCGCGAAAAAGCTCCCACAGCTCTGCGGCAAGCGCTTCGGCGCTTTCTCCGCTCTGCACCCTTGTGTGAAGCGAGGACTGAAGCTTCCGTATTTCGGCGTAAAGCCCGTTCACTTTGCCGTAGTAGCCCGTATACGAGGGCTCGCGAAAGAGTGTATATTCGCTTTTGACTGTATTCAGCACGGTATAGAGCCTGCGGTATCCGTCGTCGCCGAAGGTGTAATCGCCGATTCTTGCGTAGGCGTCGACAGTCACCGGCATATAGCCTGTTTCGGCGACAAACGAAAGGTTGCGCTCACCGTCGGTCAGCCAGTGGGCAAAGACGGATGCCGCCTCAGCCTTTTTTGCATTTGTCCTGACGGCGCAAAGACCGACGCCGGCTTGCGTGTCCGCTTTTTTTGCGCTGTCCGCATACGGCATGGGGCACACCATGAGCTTCATCGGCTCGGAGGTGTTGTCTGGATAGGTCACCGTGTTGTTGTAATAGAGAATACCTGCCGACGAGCCCATTCCGGCGGGGGTTTCACCTGTCATCACCTGCGTGTTGGAATACAGATCGGCGACGACGATGTGTCCGCTGGCGATAGCCTCGGCAAAACGCAGATATGCCGCCTTGAGCGACTCATCTGAGAAGTCATACCAGCCGTCTTTATAAAATGAGTCGGCATTTGCGCCGTTTGACAAAGCGTAAAGCTCTGCCGCGCGGATGAGATAGTCAAAGGCACAGAAGGGCTTTCCGCCGGAATATACATAGTATTTTTCTGCGGCGGAGAAGAAACCGTCCCATGTTGCAAGGCTGTCGTAGGTCACACCTGCAGCCGCCGAAAAGCGTTCAAATTCGCCTCCGCTGAGATAGAGTACATGCGTGGATTTGGAAACGGGAAGAACGGTGAGCATATCCTCCACCACGCCGTCCGCAAGAAAATCGGGAACAAAGGCGGAAAGCTCATCCTCGGAAAAATAATCTTGCCAATCGAGCAATTTATCCGCACCGAACGCCGCCGCATCATTATTGTGACAGAAGAAAAGATCGGGGAGTGGTATCGTGCCTGCCGCGCCGCTCTGTGCTTCGGACAGACGTTCACTGATCTTGGCGGCTACGGTTATCAGCGTGGTTTTTATGACGATACCACGCTCCATGCCCACAGTTGAATTGAATTTGTCGATCAGGCGGTTCATGGGCGAATCGGATTGCTCGCCGTAGGTGTGCCATATGGTCAGGACAACAGGTTCCTGCGGATTGAGCAGGGTATCATTTTTACAGCCGGAAAAGCAAAGAATAATAAAGAATATGGCAAGCAGTAAAGCAAGGGATTTTTTCATTTCAGAGCCTCCTTTGAGTACAATTGCAGCCGTTTTCGGTCTTTTTGAGAAAAATGGCGGGGACGGCTGCGTGAAAATAATAATTATCGTGCAGCAATTCCCGAAGGTTATATATCGGACTGCGGAGAAGCCATTTTATTGCCGTGAATATCTGCAATTTATTATATCATGAGAGAGGATATAAATCAAGCGAAACAGCATGAAAAAGCGAAAAGATTGCGTTCTTTTCAACGATATATAGCATCTTTGCATTGTTTTGCAATTGCGCGTGCGAGCGCCGCTTGCACAAATGAAAAAAGCGAAAATTTTTTTTGCTTCTTCCCACCCTTTTTGCCAAAAAGGGTGGGGACAAAAGACAGGCGACATGGTATATTCAAAGAACCAAATAAGCAATCCCGGTAAACGCGGTTTTGTGTGCCGCAGATTTTCGGGATATAAACAACAAAAGGAGGACTGCCGATGCTTGCTGAAGAGAAGCCAAGCTTTGACGGGTTCTATATTCCCGTTATTCCCGATGTCGATTATCTTTCGGACAGGGGATATACACGGCTGCGGTTTTCCGCGCTTGCAGAGCTTACGGATAGATTTGAAAAGTACGGAAGAGATTAAGGTTATCATGGAAAGGAAATCGGTTATGAACAAAAAATTCACCAGATTACTGTGCCTTGCGCTCAGCATAATTATGTTGCTCGGAACAATGCCGCTCTCTGTTATGGCGGAAGCTGTCGGCAGTATTGCCGACAGCTATAAGTCGGGTGTAGGCTATCCGACGGGCGACAGCGACGGACTGATACTTGAATTTTCGAGTGCCGGCGCGCTTGAGGTTTTTTACGCGGTTTATGGCGGCAGAAAGCTCGGCGGCAATATGCTGCTGGTGGACGGCTCGTATGACGAAGCCGTGCGCTATGAAAAAATGCCGAACATTGAGTCGGTAACCTATAACTATACACTTGAGGCGGCGGGACTTGCCGACGATTACGGCACAGCACCGGACGACCCTGATGTTGACACCGAGAAGCAGACAACAAATAAGATTCTCGTATATCCGAAGTTCTGGAGCTATATCGCGGGACTCGGCGATGAGGCAGAGCTTACCTCGCTCTATACCGTGCGCATTGCCGTGCTGGATACGGGCATCGACGCGACGCACGAGGAACTTTCAAACCGCGTTGTCGCGGGTTATGACGCTATAAACGACGCGGCGCTCGCAAAAGGAATAAATTCCGACTTCGGCGCAGACGGTCATGGCACGAAGGTGGCGGGCATTATCGGCGCGGAAACAAATAACGGCGTCGGTATTTCCGGCACGGCGGGAACCTTCCCCGTCGAGCTTGTCCCAGTGCGCGTTCTTGACGCAAACGGAAAGGGAAAGATTGCTGATGTTGTGCGCGGCATATATTGGACGCTGGAGAACGGCGCGGATATACTGAATATGTCCTTCGGTGCGAAAACGGACTACTATCCGACGGCTCTTGCCAAGGCGATAAGCGACGCGAAAAAGCAAAATGTGTTTTCAATCTGCGCGGGCGGAAACGATTACAGCGCAGGAAGCGCGGCTATTT
>CAVKJG010000039.1:0-18029 GCA_963656825.1 Sphaerochaetaceae bacterium | reverse complement strand
GGTTGTATAGTTGATATTGATTTTTTAAATCATATAATGCTTAACCCACAAGATGGTGCTGTTACTTTTTATCATTCGCTAATGTTTGGTGTGATTAAACCGTATGATAATTTGGTGGAACTTTTAGATATGCATAGCCCTGAACTGGCCGGAAAATATAGGGAGAGATTAGAATCAAATGAGTTTAATAAACTATCTGTTAGCAAGGAAACACATTTGGATGGTGAATTTATTAAAATAAGTATTAAAGACAGTCTTTATTCTCTGTCAAGGAAAATAAAACAATTGCAAAGGCTTTTTGATAGCAAAGTTTTGAGAGATTGGAACGTTGACTTGTTGACCGACAATACTTTAAGTAATAAGGAGCTTTTATGAACCTTAAAATCGGTATTTGCGATGACGACGCGGCGCAGGTGGAGCTTACGGAAAGGCTTACGGCGCGGTGGGCGCAGGAAAACGGTCATAACATAAAAACAAAAGCATATAAGAGCGCGGAAAGCTTTTTTTTCGATTTTGAGAATGAGAATGATTTTGATATTCTTCTTCTGGATATTGAAATGGGAAAAACGGACGGAGTTACGCCTGCAAGCTATGAGGGAGCAATTTGAAATGTATATAAAAGAACAAGGATAAGATATCGATAAATCGGAAATTTGGAGGAAAGAATAATGAATGTGGTTAAGCACTATGATTTGCTGATAGATGAAGGCAACGATTCCTTTCGCGATCCGCCTGTTTTGCAAGAATATATGAGCAAGTGGGATGGGCAGGATTTCATAGATTCTATGGCTCTTGACATGAAAAAAACTGTCCTTGAAATAGGAATCGGCACAGGTAGAATTGCCGGAAAAGTTGCTCCACACTGTTTAAGACTTACCGGAATTGATATTTCCCCAAAAACAATCGAAAGAGCAAAAAATAATTTAAGAGTCTATAATAATATTGATTATTTATGTGCTGATTTTTTGCAATATCCGTTTGTTTGTACTTATGATGTTATATATTCCTCTTTGACTATGATGCATTTTGAAAACAAACAAAAAGTTATTGAAAAAGTAGACTCACTTCTTAATAACGGGGGAAAATTCTGCTTGTCAATTGATAAAAGTCAAAGTGAATATATTGATATGGGCGACAGGAAACTTCGCGTCTATCCTGATACGGTAGATAATATTACTTCTTTGATTTCCAAAACAGCAATGAAAATAGACATCATTCAGGAAATTGAGTTTGCCTTTATTATTTCATGCAGAAAGCAATGATGCGATGAATTCCTGTTTGTCGCACCGCTATAAAACACCGCCACCCGACCGTAAAAAGTCAGGTGGCTTTTTCTGTGTCAAAAAATATTTTCAAAAATTTTTTGCTATCAGGAACATTTTGCGTTTCGGACCTTGGGGTATCAATGGAGGGGCATTATAATATGCGCTTCCCGCCGCTATTGCGGTGACAATTGAATATCCTGCCCCGGGAGGATACGGGATGCGGAGCTTGCCATAACAGCGAGGGTGGCACCTCGTGCCGAGGAGGAAGGCGTGAGATCACGCTCCGAAAGGATCGGCGAATGAGTCGGTAGTATCCCGAAATACGCGGTCAAGCGAGCGTAGGAACATACCGGAAGCAGACAGACAGGAGAAGCCTTGGTTGTGCAAACTTCCTCTTGCACAGTCTCTGCAACTCCGGTCGGTGCGGCGACAACACCGGAATTCTTTTGAGATGCCGCACTTTTGGTTTTTGATCCGTGCCGATTCGGTGCGGGTCTTTTTCTTTTGCCGTTTTTTCTAACGGCAGGAGATTCGGTTTTGAATTTTGTAATTATAAAAACTGCTCCCATATGCGGAGCGAAGGGAGATGACCATCATGCAGAATATAGCAGCGTAACACCGCCGAATTCGCCCCGTGTGGCGAGGATAACATTCATGCGGGACTTTGTACCGCCAACAAACAAAACCGCACGCAAGCGCTTGTGTGCGAAAATCATGAAAGGAGCATAACGCTTGAAACTACGCAACCGGCAGAGAGTGCCTCAAGTGACCCAAGTGCCTCAACTTCTTCTGCCCTCATATCTTCCGTCCCTTGCGACCCTTGCGTTCCTGCATGAGACTTCAAATTGCTGCAGATTATTGCGAGTTTCGCCTGCACTTGACGAATTCAGATTTGTAAAAAACAAATTCGGAAAGACCGACGGCAGACAATATTACCACATCGTCCAATCGTTCAGCCCCGATGACAGACTAACTCCCGAAACCGCGCACGAAATCGGTCTGCGCTTTGCCGAGTACTTTCCCGGCTATCAGATCGTTGTTGCCACCCACTGCGACCGCGATCATCTGCACAATCACCTCGTCATGAACTCGGTGAATATGGAAAGTGGAATGAAGTTTCATCAGACTGCCGATGACCTTGCCCGTGTCAAGGAGTATTCCAATCAGCTTTGCCGTGAGTATGGGCTGTCGGAAACCGAAGCAAAATCTTCATTCGGTTCGATGCCGAAGTGGAAAGACCTGCTCCGCCGCAAGGCATATTCTGTTGCCTGCCGCACCTCCTGCAAAGAAGATTTTATCTATGAGATGGAGATGCACGGCTACAAGGTGGACTGGCAGGAGGGACACAAGTATATTACCTTCACCACACCGGACGGTCATAAATGCCGTGACAACAAGCTCTTTGCCGAGCAGCTTCTGCGAAAAAATCTGGAGATTTATTTTCTCCTCGGCGGCTGTGAGTCGGGACTTGCTGTGCAGTACCGGCAGTTTGAAAACCGCCTGCATCCGAAACACTGTTACACGGCGGGCGAAGGTCTGTTCTCGCTCCTGAAAAGTCTGCTCGAAACCATGCCGTATGAAGGACGCTTCACACCGCCTGTCGAAGAGCATCAAATTGATAAGCTGACCGTCATGGAGCTGGAAATGCTCGGCATCAAGGTCGAACCTAAGGCACTGCTTCAATATTCCGCGTACAGTACGCAGGACGAAGATCAGAGCTTTGGGCTATTTTATTAAACAAAACTATCGCAATCCGCAGAAAGGTAACTTATGAAACAACGAAAAATTATTTACGAAAACGCACAGCTCCCGGATGACTACTCACCCGACAGATATGAATTCCGCACGCCCGCCGGAGCGGAGTTTGATCCGCAACGGACGGTCTGCCACAAAAACGGCGTTGAATTTTACCGCACGGACAGTGGTATTTCAAAAAGTCGTGTGCAGGAATCATGCGGGCGGAAATACCGTGTCAACTCAATCTTCCCGCACACTGCCGGGCGTGACATTGACGACAATATCCGTCACCTGCTCGGACGGGAAATTGATAATGTTTCCTGAACTCTTGCGGAAAACGCTGGACTTTGAACCCGATTGGGAGTATGATTGCCTTGGGAAAATACTCTTCCCAAGCACTCTCAATCGGTTTGACTGCACAAGGAGGTAAAATATGATGAAGTCAAACCAAAACGAAAAGAAAATCACAGCGCTGTACTGCCGTCTCTCTCAGGACGATGAGTAAACATAGGGGAAACAATCAAACAGCAAGTTCGTAATTTTTTTGATTTATTTGGTTGCTATAATAATAAAAGTTATTGAAAAAACGGAAGAAAAATGGTATAATGAAAACAATATAAGATAGAAGGAAAAATCGTATGGAAAACAAAATCAAGATTTTTGAGAATAAACAAGTCCGCACGACTTGGAGCGCCGACGAAGAAGAATGGTATTTTTCTGTTGTAGATGTAGTTTCGATACTGACTGATAGTCCAAATCCGAGAAAGTATTGGTCTGTATTGAAGACAAGACTAAAAACTGAGGGGAGTGAGTTGACTACGGGTTGTAGTCAACTGAAAATGCAATCAGCGGATGGAAAATACTATAAAACTGACTGCCTTAATACAAAAGGAGTTTTACGCCTTGTGCAGTCGATTCCGTCGCCGAAAGCGGAACCGTTCAAAATGTGGCTGGCACAAGTGGGAAGCGAGCGGCTTGACGAAATAGCCGATCCCGAAAAGGCAATACTTCGAGGTGCGGATTTTTACCGTGCCAAAGGTTACACGGAAGGCTGGATCAATCAACGCTTGCAGACGATAGAAATGCATAAAGAACTGACCGACGAGTGGAAAGCGCGTGGAATAGAACAAGAAAAAGATTATGCGATTTTAACGAACGAAATGACTAAAGCTTGGAGCGGATTATCCGTTAAAGAGTATAAAGAACTCAAAGGGTTAAAAAAAGAAAATCTGCGCGACAATATGACGAATATCGAACTTGTCCTGAATATGCTTGCGGAGGTTACGGAGCCGTGACCGATACGGAAGACATGTACGGCTGGAACGACCGCACGGTTGCGGGGGTTCTTGATAACGAAAGCTACCTCGGGCATACCGTCAATTGTCGCACAACGGTCGTATCCTATAAAGACAAGCGCGTCATTGACCGACCGGAGAGTGAGCGATACCGATTTGAAAACACACATGAAGCCATTGTCGATCAGACGACATGGGACATTGTCCGGCAGGTGCGTCAAGGAAAGCGCAGACGCAACTCGATGGGTGAAGTCAACAAATACAGCGGACTTCTGTATTGTGCCGACTGCGGATCCAAGCTGTATTTTGTCCGCGGAAGAACGATGAAACCAGATGCGTTCAACTTCATCTGTTCCCGCTACCGTAAGCACATGGGCGAGAAGCAATGCACCCCGCACAGTATTCGGGAGATCGCGCTCGACGAGATCATTCTAGAGGAAATCCGTAGAGTAACCTCGGAAGCACGGAAGCACACGGCAGAATTTGTTCGTTTCATCAGTCAAAAAAGCTCCTCCGAAAATCGTAAGGAGCTGAATGCAAAATTATCCGAACAAGGTAAGCTGATAAAGAGAAACGAGGAGCTGAACCTGCTGTTCAAACGACTGTATGAGGACAATGTACTCGGCAAGGTCACAAATGAGCAGTTTCGGATGCTGTCTGATGGCTATAACGCTGAACAAAATACGACTGTCGAACGGTTGGAACAACTCAAGGTCGAAATCGAACAGCTTAAGTCCACTGCAATCAATGTTGAAAGGTTTGTGTCGCTCGCACGCAAGTATACGGATATACGGGAGCTGACCCCCGAGATCCTGCGGACATTTATCAGCAAAATCGTGATTCACGAGCGCCCGTCACGAAAGAAAAACGATGGCGAGCAACGGATCGACATTTACTTCACGCACATCGGCTCCATGCCGGACAGTAAACCAAAAAGAGCCGATCATTGCCGGAACCAAGCCATTTCCGCAAGAACAGCGGAATTTCCGGATGCACATCAGAAACCGATTTTACCTATCCTGGCGTAACAAGAACAGAAAGCCGAACGGCTCCAAGTAAACTATTCGGATTCACAAAGCTTTTTGCAAAACGAAAAGGACGAACAGCCGAAACTGTTCGTCCTTCCCGCCCGATTGCTTCTGTTTCTCATTATTCATCATTATGAAAAAGAAGCGAAGGCAAGTGCTTTTTGTTTTTTGCTTTCAGAGCTTTTCAACCCCGAGCTTTACCTGCTGACCGTTGAGATCCCAGTCCTTTGAGGCGGCAAATTCCGTATCAAAAACGACATCCTTTGCAAGAACCTCGCCTTTTATTTCGTCGAAATTCTTTTTGACAATATCTTTTATTATTTTACTGCCGGAAAGGTAGACGCGGATATTGTCCATAACTTCAAAGCCGCTTTCCTTACGCATTGTCTGGATTTTTGAAACAAGCTCGCGCATATAGCCTTCTTCAATAAGCTCGGGCGTGAGGTTCGTATCGAGAACGACCGTAACGCCGTGATCTGAGTTTGAAGCAAAGCCGGATTTCTGTGCGGATTCTATAAGCAGATCTTCTTCCGAAAGCTCAGCCTTTGCATCGCCGAGATCGAGAGAAAGAACGCCGCTCTTTTTAAGCTCCGCCATTGCGGCATTGCCGTCAACGGAGGAGAGAAGCTCGCGTATTTTGCCGAGATATTTTCCGTATTTCGGTCCGACCGTGCGGAGCTGGGGCTTGAAGGAGTACGTTGTGAAAGCGCTTACGTCGCTTGCGAATTCAACGCTTTTTACATTCAGCTCGTCGGCGATTATATCGGTGAAATATTCGGGAAGCGTATAATCGGCTTTGATATACATCTTGGCTATCGGCTGACGGTTTTTGATCTGCGCGGTATTTCTGCACGCGCGGCCGAGAACGACGATATCGAGAACATCCTCCATACGTTCTTCAAGCTCACTGTCGATATAGCTTTCGTTTGCCACAGGGAAGTCGCAAAGGTGAACGCTTATCGGCGCTGTTTTGTCTACGCTGCAGACGAGGTTTCTGTATATCTCATCGGTCATGAAAGGAATCATCGGTGCTGCGACCTTTGAAACGGTCACAAGCGCCGTGTAGAGCGTCATGTAAGCGTTTATCTTGTCCTGCTCCATGCCCGGAGTCCAGAAGCGTTCGCGGCTTCTGCGGACGTACCAGTTTGAAAGCTCATCGACAAAATTGTCGAGTGCGCGGGCGGTTTCCGTTATCTTGTATGTGTCAAGATCGGCATCGACCGTTTTTATAAGCGTTGAAAGCTTTGAAAGCAGCCATTTGTCCATAACGGAGAGCCTGTCATAATCAAGAGTATATTTTGTCGGGTCGAAGTTGTCTATATTTGCATAAAGCACAAAGAACGCATAGGTGTTCCACAGCGTGCCCATAAACTTTCGCTGACCTTCTATAACGGCGTCATCGTGGAATCTGTTGGGAAGCCACGGCGCACTGTTTGAATAGAAGTACCAGCGGATCGCGTCCGCGCCGTGCTTTTTGAGCGCGTCAAACGGATCGACCGCATTGCCCTTTGACTTTGACATTTTCTGTCCGTGTTCGTCCTGAACGTGTCCCAAAACGATAACGTTCTGATACGGAGCTTTGTTGAAGAGGAGAGTGCTTTCCGCAAGGAGCGAATGGAACCAACCTCTTGTCTGGTCAACGGCTTCGGATATGAACTGCGCGGGGAACTGTTTTTCAAACAGCTCCTTGTTTTCAAAGGGATAGTGATACTGCGCGAAGGGCATTGCGCCGGAATCAAACCAGCAGTCAAGCACCTCGGGAACGCGGTGCATTTCTTTGCCGCATTCGGGGCATTTTATTGTTATTTCGTCTATATAAGGGCGATGGAATTCAACGGTTTTTGCTTTTTCGTCGCCGCTCATTTCGTAAAGCTCCTTGCGGCTGCCTATGCAGTGGCGGTGACCGCATTCGCATTCCCATATCGGCAGAGGAGTACCCCAATAACGATTGCGGGAGATTGCCCAGTCCTGAATGTTTTCAAGCCAGTTGCCGAAGCGTCCCTTGCCTATGGATTCGGGTATCCAGTTTATCGTATTGTTGTTGCGGATAAGATCGTCCTTTACGGCTGTTTCGCGGATATACCACGATTCTCTTGCATAGTAGATAAGGGGAGTGTCGCATCTCCAGCAATGAGGATAGCTGTGTTCAAATTTGGGCGCGTCAAAGAGAAGTCCTTTTGCACGCAGATCGTCAAGCACCATGGGATCGGCTTTCTTTACAAAGACGCCGGCATAAGGCGTTTCGGCTGTCATATTGCCCTTGCTGTCCACAAGCTGAACGAAGGGAAGATCATATTTCTTTCCGACCTTTGAGTCGTCCTCGCCGAATGCGGGAGCGATATGAACGACGCCCGTGCCGTCAGTAAGGGTTACATACGTGTCGCAGACAACGTAATATGCCTTCTTGCCCTGCTTTTTGCAGATATCGACGGCGCAGTCGAAAAGCGGCTCATATTCTTTATATTCAAGCTCTTTTCCCGTGAATGTTCCGAGAATTTCGTAGGCGGGAGCACCGTCTTTGGCGAGCTTTCCGAGCACCGTGTCCAGAAGCTCCTTTGCCATATAGTAGGTGTAGCCGTCCGCGGCTTTGACCTTGGCATAGGTGTATTCGGGATTTACGCAGAGCGCAACGTTTGAGGGAAGAGTCCATGGGGTTGTCGTCCACGCGAGAATATATGCGTCCTCACCGACAACCTTGAAGCGCGCAATGGCGGAACGCTCTTTTACGTCCTTGTATCCCTGCGCGACCTCCGCGCTTGAAAGCGGCGTTCCGCAGCGCGGGCAGTAAGGAACTATTTTGAAGCCTTTGTAAAGCAGACCCTTGTCCCAGATCTGACGGAGCGCCCACCATTCGGATTCGATGTAGTCGTCGTGATAGGTTACATACGGATGTTCCATATCAGCCCAGAAGCCGACGGTGCCGGAGAAGTCCTCCCACATTCCTTTGTATTTCCAGACGCTTTCCTTGCATTTATCTATAAAAGGCGCGATGCCGTATTGTTCTATCTGATCCTTTCCGTCAAGACCGAGCAGCTTTTCAACTTCTATTTCAACGGGAAGACCGTGTGTGTCCCAGCCGGCTTTGCGCGGAACATAATAGCCCTTCATTGTACGGTATCTCGGTATCATATCCTTGATAACGCGTGTGAGAACGTGACCTATGTGCGGTTTGCCGTTAGCTGTGGGGGGACCGTCATAAAAGGTGTAAACCTTTGATCCCTTGCGCTGTTCCATGCTTTTCTCAAAGATGTGATTTTCTTTCCAGAACTCGAGCGTCTTTTTTTCTCTGTCTACGAAGCCGAGATTTGTGGAAACGCTTTCAAACATTTTATAACCTCCGAAAAATTTGATACGATTTTATTTTTTGCGGAAAACAAAAAACTCCGCCCGCGCATAAACGGGACGGAGAACAAAAAGCTTCCGCTACCACCCGCAGAGCATACGCAAAATATGCCTCTCATATTACGGTGAGAAACCGTCGGCGCTTAGTCGGCTTTCGCCTTTCTGCGCCGCGACTCGGAAGTGATGTTCGCCGTCCGCTTTTATCGCCGACCTTTCACCGTCGTCGGCTCGCTTTGGATAAAATTCTGCGTGGCTACTGTCTTCGTCACAGTCTTTGACAGGTTTATTTAACTCTTAATATTATATTTTAATTTAACGCAATTGTCAAGTGATTTTTACGATTATTAAGCACAAATACGCTCATTTGTTGTAAGGGCAGACGCTTATGCATATTCCGCAGACAGCGCCCCTGCCGATATTTTTATATGTTTTCATATGCTCGGAGCATTTCTTTGCGTCGAAAATCGTGCTTCTTTCCGCACCGTTTATATAAAGCTCGCCGGTTATCGCGCCTGCCGGACAGGCGTCTTTGCATATCGTACAGTCGCCGCAAAGACAGGGCTTTATCTCCTTCTGTGCGGAAAGAGGCATATCGGTAAGCACGGTTGCAAGTCTTACGGCGGAGCCGTATTCGGTGATGAGAAGTCCGTTCTTGCCTATAAATCCGAGTCCGGACAGAACGGCGCCCGTTTTGTGCGGAAATATTCCTCTGTATTCGTCCTTTTTGTCGGGCGTGCTTTGCGATGCCGCCACCGGAAGCGCAAGATATCCTGCATTTTCTATGAACGAAACCGCATCGAGCGCGATGCTGTCAAGCCTTGCGTTTGTCGCGCGGTAATGCTGAAAATATTCCATTGTCGGAGCACCGTTTATCGTTTTTATAACAGCGCGCGAAAGCTTTCTTGCTATTGTCACGGCATATCCGTATTCGGGATGATCGACAGATCTGTTTTCACCGAGCGCGGAAAATCCCACAAGATCGGCTCCCGACGCTTTCAGTATTTTTTCAAGCTCTTTTTCGTACATATAAAACCTCCGCCGTTTTTGTAAATGATAACACAAAACTGCGGAGGTTGCAAGTATTATTCGTCTTCTTCCGGAGGAAGATATATTTTTTCTTCGTAAGGCTCGTCCTCATATCTGTAATGCGGACAGGCGCGGTTATAAGGCTCTGCAATGCCCGACGTGCCGCAATATTCGCCCTTTCCGAGGACGGATTCAAAATACGCCTTGCCTTCTTCAAATGACGGCTCACTCAGCGGAGGCAGATCTCTGTAAACGTATTGGGCGTCTGTGATCTTTATCTGACACGGAAAGCTCCGCAGAACCTTTATAAGCGCCTTTACGGACGTTTTTTCATCGCAGTCGCCGAGCGAAACGCCGCCCGACGAGCAGATTTTTACCTCTTTGTGCGTGGCGCATTTTTCCTTAGGCTCTGTGCCTTTTATAAAATATCCGGATTCTATTCTGTGACCGCGCGGATCAAGAATACATGATTTTGACGGGGCAAGCCCGGAGTCTTTGCAGTAGAGGCACGTTACAACATTTCCGCTTTTTGAGAATTCCGTATGTCTTTCCGACGAAGGAATGATGTCAAGCACGCCGCCCATTATGGCGTCAAATATCTGCGCCGCAGGATTGGCTTTGAAATATCCGACGTCGCGTGCGTCCTTGAAGCCGTACCATACTCCGCAGATAAGATCGGGCGTGTAGCCGATAAACCACCTATCTGTATTTGCATTTGAGGTGCCGGTCTTTCCTGCGACGGCGGTTTTGCGTCCGAGCGTGATGCACGAGGCTGTGCCTCCGGACGAGGTGACGTTTTTCATCATTTCCGTCATAACCTCGGCGCTTTCTGCGCTTATGGCTTTTCTGCCGCCTCCGTCATTTGAAAGAAGAAGCTTTCCGTCCTTGTCGTAAACCTCCGTGTAAAAGTGAGGCGACGAGCATATCCCCGACGAGGGAAACATTGTATAGGCGGCGGTCATTTCGAGCAGGGAAGCGCCGCGGCTGAGCGCACCGAGTGCAAGAGGCGCTTCGGCTATATCGGAAAGGTAGCCGCCTGCTTTGCTTTCCTTTTCCACGAGAGTCGATATCCCGACGGTGTCGCGCAAAAATCCGAAAGAGTTTTCTTTCCCGAGCTTTTCAAGAACCTTTACGGCAACGGTATTCGTAGATACTTTTATAGCTTGGTTTACCGTTGTAAGTCCTGAATATATCCGCGGATTGTTTTTCGGCCAGAGAGAATAATTTCCGCCCGAAAGCTTTGTTATTTTTGTCGGGACGTCGTCAAAAACCGTTGCCCATGTGATAAGCTTTCTGTCTATTGCCGGCGCATATACCGACACGGGCTTTATTACAGAACCGGGAGAGCGCAGCATCTGCGTTGCAAGATTGAAAATCCTGTCTGAGGATTTTTCTCCTCTGCCGCCGACTGTGGCAAGCACGGCGCCGTTTTTATCCATTATAACGGCTGATGACTGGGCTTTTCCGCTTGTGCTTTGGGGAAAGTTGCCGTCGTTAAGATAATAATTTTCAAGATATTCCTGCATTTTGACGTTCATTGTGGTGTATACGGTAAGTCCGCCGCCGTAAATAAGAGCCGACGCCGCTTTTCTGCTCATATTTTTCTGCTCGCACAGATCATTTATAAGCTCTTCTATAAGGCTGTCGGTAAACCATGAATTTTTTGAGCCGCCGCTTTTTTGCGGAGTTATTTTAAGCTCCGGCTTCTCAGCAAGAGCGGCTTTGTATTCATCCTCGGAAAGAAGTCCGAGCCCGTTCATACGTGCAAGGATTATATTTTTTCTTCTGGCGTTGTTTTCGGGGCTTGCGATGGGATCGTAGCGCGTCGGGTACTGAATTATTGCGGCGAGAGACGCGCCCTCTGCCACGGTCAGCTCCGAGGCTTTTTTTCCGAAATATTTTTCGGCTGCCGTTTCGATGCCGTAGCACCCCTGCGAAAGATATACCGTATTGAGATACATTTCAAGAATTTCGTCTTTTGATTTTTTCTTTTCAAGCTCGGTTGCGCGTTTTATTTCGGTTATTTTTCTTTTTACCGTCACCTCCGAATCTCCTGTAAGATTTTTTACAAGCTGTTGAGTTATTGTCGAGCCTCCGTAGCCCTGAGCCGACGGCATAACAAAGCTGAGCACGGCACCGCCCGTGCGATGAAGGTCGATTCCGTTATGCTCATAAAATCGGTGATCCTCTATCGCTATAAATGCGTTTCTGACGTGCTTTGGTATTGTGTCTATATCGGCGAAAATTCGGTTTTCGAGTCCGTACAGGCGCTGACTTTCAAGCTCGATTGCCGCTCCGACTTCGTTTTTCACATATATTTTCGTCGTAAGCCCGTGAGAATAGAACAGGGCGTCGGTGTCGAGGTGAGCGTCTATGCCGCGATAATAATTGCAAAGATTTACGAAAAGAATAGCAAAAGTAAATATTATAATCAAAAATATCGCAAGGATTATTTTCGGGAAAATGTGTTTTTTGTGTTTGTTTTTATTCATACGGTCGCCTTTTTAAGATTTTTATATGAATATTATGGATTTTGGTGTCAATAATATGTGCGTTAAATAAAATATTCATGGAGGTGACTGTAATGGAGAACAACGCATTGGGCAAAGCGACGCTGGGAGCGGTGGTTATGCTTCTTATCGTAGCCGTCGTGCTTTCCGCGATTTCGGTTTCGGTATGCTTTTCAATAAGAAATTCCGTTGCCGCGGAAAAAGAGGAAAACACGGAGTACATTCCGGTGATCGCGCCGGCGGGCGAAACGACTTCTTCCGGAAACGTAAAAAAGCTTCTTTACAGAGTGTGCGAGGCAGACGGCTTTATAGCGATAAAGAACGCAGACGGAAATATCGTAAGAACTCTGGACGTCAGAACGGCTTTTCTGCCCGAGGAGGACAGGGAAGCGCTCAAAGCCGGCATCGAGGTTTTCAGCGAAAGCGAGCTTACGGAGCTTATCGGAGATTATGCCGGATAAGCCTTTGACATAAGCGGCGTCTGCCCGTTCGGGCAGACGCCGCTTATGTTTATGTTATTTTTGTAAATAAAGAGTAAATAAGCAAACCGAACTTGATTTTTTCGCCGCTTTGTGATACAATCAAACCAAACAATGAATTTTGAATCGAGAAAAGGTTATGGCGAAAATTCAGGAATCGGGCGAAATGTATCTTGAAACGATATATGTGTTATCAAAAAAAGGGCCTGTACGTTCTACGGACGTGGCTGAACACATGGGATATTCAAAGCCAAGCGTAAGTCGTGCCGTGGGCTTGCTCAAAAGCGGCGGACATCTGCTTATGGACAGAGAAGGATACCTTACTCTTACGGAAACGGGACTTGCAATAGCCGCAAAAATTTACGAAAGACATATTTTCCTCTCGGAATTTCTTGTAAGGCTCGGAGTCGATAAGGACGTCGCCGCGGCGGACGCCTGCAAGATAGAACACGTTATAAGCGCGGAATCGTTCGAGGCGATAAAAAAGCACGTAAACGATAATCGGAACAACGGATAAAAAATAACCCGAAGGTGTAAAAACCTGTCGGGTTTTTGTTTTGCAAAAATGGTGTTTGTCCGGCTTACAGTAAAATTCCGTTGTTCAGGGTAAGCACTCTGTCGGAAAGGGCTTTTGCCTCTTCTTCGCTGTGAGTTACGATAACGGCGCATTTGCCGTTCAGACAGGCTTTAAGAAGTGCAATGACGGAAGCTTTGGTTGCCGCGTCAAGTCCGCGGAGCGGCTCGTCGAGAAGGCAGATTTTTCTGTCGGAGGCGATAAGTCTTGCAAGCGAAACCCTTTGAGCCATGCCGCTTGAAAGCTCGGGCGGAGGCTTTGATGCGACATCTCCGAGTCCGAGCGCAAAGAGCAGCTCCGACGCTTTTTTCGTATTCTCCGCGCGGTTTTTCCCGCTCATAACGCAGGTTATGTTTTCAATCACCGGCACGCTTTCAAACAGGCGCGGCTCGGCAAACGAAAATGCGATATCGCCGTCGGTGCGCACGGTTCCTGCGTCCGCCTTTTCAAGCCCTGCGATAATCCGCAGAAGAGTTGTTTTTCCCGAACCGGATTTTCCCATTACGGCTACGGTTTCGTTTCCCACGGAAAGCGAAAGCCCATTGAGGACGATATTTTCTCCATAGCTTTTCGATATGTTTTCTATGTTTATCATAAAACGGCTTCACCGCCTTTGCAAAGCTTTCCGAGCGCAAGGATTATTATTTTTTCGATAATGACGCTGAGCAGTATAACGACTGCGGTAAGCGCAAACAATTCCTCGGATTCAAGATATATTTTTGCGCTGTAAAGCATTGTGCCGACAGAGCTTTTCGGAACGCATATGACCTCTGCCGCTATGCCCGCCTTCCACGCAAGACCGAGAGCCGAACGGCATCCGGCGTAAAAATAGGGAAGCGCCGACGGCAGATACAAAAGCCTGAGCTTTTTTGACGGAGTGAAGTTATATATCTGCGCTACCTCCGTTTTGTCGGTCGGGACGGATTCTATTCCTTTTCTGACGTTCATAAAAACTATCGGAACGACCATAAGCGCGGAGGCGAGCATCGGAACGATGTTTTTTGAAAAAATAAAAAGCATAACGATTATGACTGAAGCCACCGGAGTCGCTTTTATAACTTCAATGGCAGGGGAGATTACAGTTCCGAACAGCCGCACCGATTTTGAAAGCACCGCAAGCGCCATACCGATAATTATTCCTGCCGCAAGCCCCGCAAAAATATATGCGACGGATCTTCCGCAGGCTATATAAAAGCTTTTGGTTTTCAGCAGCCGGAGCAGCGCTTTCAGCACCGCCGGAGGCGACGGGAGAATGACAGGCTTCGATATTATAAGCGATGTCATCTCCCATACGAGCATCCAGAACAGAAACACGCCGACGCCGGTTATAAGTTTTTTTATTTTCGGATTCATTTGACCTCTATTGATTTGTAGAAGTCGTCCGACGGAAGCTTGCCGCCGACAGACGACGGATTGGCTTTATAAAGCACCTCGAGCATTCCTTTCATTGCGGCAACGGCTTCGTCGCCGGAGATTGCGCTGATGTTGCAGTTCGGGATAGCTTTTTTGGCAATTGCGGCTTTCGGAACTATGCCGTATTTTTCGCAGTATGAAGCGCCCGTGTCAACATCGGAATTTATCGTGTCAACGGATTTTTTGTATTCCGAGAGGAATGTTTTCACCGCTTCGGGATGTTCGCCGTAAAACTTGTTTGAAACCACAAGAACGCCCTGAACGAGCGTGGTATCGCTTACTTTATCCCATTCCTTTGTGAGATCGAGAGCTATTCGGAGATCGCCCGTTTTCTGAAGAAGCGCGCTTGTGACGTTCGGCTCGGGAAGAACGCCTATCGAAACCGTATTTGCGGCAAGCTTTGAAGCAAGCTCCGCATGGTCGGAAAGGTATTCGACCGTTACGTCTTCTCCGACCTTAAGACCGTTTTTCTCAAGAACGAAATTGAGCGCGTATTCGGGAGTCGCGCCCTGACCTGTAGAATAGATTGTTTTGCCTTTGAGATCCGCTACGGAATTTACGGTGTTTCCGTTTTCGAGAACGTAAAGCACGCCGAGAGTCGCTACGCCGATAAAGCTTATATCCGCGCCTTTGTTGAAAAGCACAGCCGCAAGATTTACGGGAAGTGCGGCGATATCGAAATCGCCCGCTATTACCGTCGCCTGCGCTTCCGCGGGTGCGGATGCGAGAGAGAAGGTATAATTATTCTGAGTCGTACCGTTTTCGTTTTCAGCCATAAGGCAAGCCATTCCCATTCCCGTAGGACCTTTGAGCGCCGTTATACGAACGTCCGTTCTTTCTGCGGGAGTTTTTTCCTTGCAGGCGACAAAGCAAAAGCACATAAGCGCCGCCATTACAATTGCAACAATTTTTTTCATTTGTACCCCTTTTCTGTCAGGTTATCTGACGCTTTTAAGAATATCTTCCGAAAGAATTACGACCGTTCCGTCCGAATATCCGATCGCGCCGAGCTTTTCAAGCGATTCAAGCGAGCGGTAAACGGAGGTTCTTCCTATGCCGAGCTTTTTTGAAAGCCGCGAAATGTTCAGCTCAAAGCTTCGGCTTTTTTCTGCGAGCAGGGCGGTCGCAACGGCAGAGTCCGCATTCTTTGCGGTGAACGCGCTGATTTTTCTGTTGAGAAAGCGTATTTTTTCCGAAAGAAAGGATATATACGCAAGCGCGACCTGCGGATCCGATGAGATAAGCTCCTTTACCTTGCTTTCGCCGACGAACAGCACATCGGACGCGGTTTTTGATATCACGGTGCTGACATAGCCGCCGTCTTTTCCGAAAAGCGCCGCCGCGCCGAACATATCTCCGCGCGAAAGGGTGTTCAGTCTTACGCGTCGGTTTCCCGTTTCGCCGTAGACTTCAACCTTTCCGGAAATAATTACGCCAAGACTTTTTTCAAAGCTTTCGGCAGAGTAGATAAGCTCGCCCGCCGCAAAATGCTTTGCGGTACAGCAAAGAAGCTCCCTGTAGGTTTTTTCGGACGCCCCCGAAAACACATCGCAGACAGAAAGCGCGGAAAGAATTTTTTTGTCGGTCATAAAATCCTCCAAAAGTGTTCTGTTTGGAACAATTTTATAATATCATACCTGATTTTCTTTGTCAATAAATTTTCTGATAATTTTCCGAAATATATACACAAGCGCAAATATATTTGATATAATGATATATGTAAAAGGCTGTTTTTCGGAGGTGATATTTCTGAACTCGCAATATATCTGCGAAATGAGCGGCAGCTTCCGGACGGAAACAGGTGCGCTTTTTTCGGAAAAATGCTCGCTTGGGGTGGGCGGAAAAATAGGACTTTGCGTTTTTCCGTCAAGCGCGGAAGAGCTTGTGCGCGCCGTTGAAAAAGCCGAAGAATACGGAGAAAAATATATTGTTCTCGGGAATATGACAAACGTTCTTCCGCCGGATGATACATATGACGGAACAGTTATAGTGACGTCCGGAATGCAGAAAATACGCTTTGACGGCAGCACCGTTTTTGCCGAGGCCGGCGTTCCGATAACAAGGCTCTCACTCTCCGCGGCAAAAAACGGACTTTCGGGCCTTGAATTCGCCTACGGAATCCCAGGAAGCATCGGCGGCGCAGTCTATATGAACGCCGGCGCTTACGGCGGCTGTATTGCCGATGTTCTGGTTTCGGTCACGGCGTATGATATCAAAAGCAAAACGATTTCGGACTATACGGCTGAAGAGTGCGGGTTCGGATACCGCGAGAGCAGATTTTGCCGCGGCAAAGAAATAATACTTTCGGCGAGGCTTGATTTGAAATACGGGAACGCCGATGAAATAATCGCCGCAAGCGAAAAAAATATGTCGGCGCGCAGGGAAAAGCAGCCGCTTGATAAGCCGAGCGCCGGAAGCACGTTCCGCCGCCCCGAAGGATATTACGCAGGAGCGCTTATAGAAGCGTCGGGACTTAAAGGAATGAGGTGCGGAGGAGCGCAGGTTTCCGAAAAGCACGCGGGGTTTGTCATCAATGCGGGGAACGCTTCGAGCGCCGATATAGCGGAAATAATAGAACGCATAAAAAACAAGGTCTACAAGGACTTCGGCGTTATGCTGGAGGAAGAAATAATATATATAAAATGAGGTTTTGATAATCATGTCTTTTTCCGGTGAAACAAAAACCGCGCTTGCAAAAATCGCCTGCGAGCAGGATTGCTGCGCCGAAGCTGAGCTTTCGGGAATGCTTATATTTTCTTCCGTGTTTGAAAAGGATAAAACGGTTTTTCTCTCCGAAACGGAGGACGCGGCTTATCTTTTTTCCGGACTTCTGATACGGTGTCTTGATATTTGTTCGTCTCCCGAGATTTTTGAAAAGGGGAAAAACGGCGCGCTTGTTTTCAGGACGGTGATAAGTGGCGACGATGCGGAAAAGCTTTATAAATTTGTTTTTCCCGACGGCGCCCGCAGAATAGCCACAGAAAAATTCATATGCAAGCATTGCACCGACGCTTTTATACGTGGAGCGTTTCTTTCGTGCGGATTTGTAAATCCGCCGGAAAAGCGCTACGGAATAGAATTCAGCGTTTCAAATGCCGACATTGCCGTTGAGCTTGCAACGCTTTTGTCGTCAAAGCTCGGTATGCCGAAGCTGAGCGCAAGAAAAGGAAATCAGATAGTTTATTACAGAGGAGGAGAAAGGGTCGCCGACGCGCTTATGCTTATGGGCGCACAGAGCGCGGCATTCGAGATAATGGACAGTCAGGCTTTGCGTTCGATAAGAAACGAGCAGAACAGACAGACAACTTTCGAGGTTGCCAATATTTCAAAGCAGAGCGCGGCGTCGAAAGCGCAGACGGA
>CAVKJG010000038.1:0-18899 GCA_963656825.1 Sphaerochaetaceae bacterium | reverse complement strand
ATGTCGTCGCTGCGCGCATACGCCGACGAAGCTGAATCGGTCACCTCATCGGAATACTGGCCGATCCCCGACTATGCAAAACTTCTCTTCTCAGTTTGATCAAAATAAAAAATCCCGCTCACGCGGGATTTTTTTGTTTTTATACGTTTGTCTTTTTATATGCTATCGGGTTTTGGTTGCCCTTTGTTTTATAATAATCGGGAATACGCTTACCAACAAAAATATCTGAAATTTCCTTAGGCGCAAGGTGACCGTCAAACTCCCATCTGCTTTCACATTCCTCGCATTTTTTCCATTCATCAACCTCGTATACCGCCTTTACCAAGCCGTAAAGAGAGCTTAGAACATAAGGATACTTTTTCGCTTTTTGCAGATTTATATGCCAAGCGGAACGCGTCGCTTCGTAAATGCCGCCTCTTTCATCAACAAATTTTGAAGTTACCTTTATTATCATATAATTGATGTCAACCGGCTCATCATATGGCTTTGCCGCATATATTTCTTCCAATGTTATGGCATTTGCAACACCGCTATTGTAGTCATATCCGTTTTGAATATTTGAAAGTCCGGAATAGCAGTCCATAACTGCACTTTCAACCAAAAGCGCTTCCTTTTCCGTAAGTCTGTGTCTGTGTATGACGTGAAGCACGTCAAGTCCGGCGGCTTTTATTTCTTTTATTATCTTGTATTTCAAATTTTCTTCCGACGCATTTTCTTTCAATGCGCATTTTATGTGTTCAAAAACACGATTGCCTTTACCCTTGCCGACATAAAATGTCTGCCCGTTTCTCGGATCAATAAGTCTGTAAACATAATACTCCAATTGTTTAATCGTTTCATCGCTGAACTTTGTTATTTCCCTCATAATCTGCCTCCGCTATAAAATCAAAGGACGACCGCTTTTGCACCTATCTTATTCTCGTTCCGCCGATTGTATATATTTCGTTTCCCGAATATGTAACTCGGTTTCCGCCGACACTGTACAGCTTTCCTCCTGAATATTCAATTCTTTCGTTACCAATTTTATAAAGCTTGCCTCCGACGTACTCAACACGTCTGTCTCCTATTTTATAAAGCTTTCCGCCCGCATACTGCGCGCGATCACCGTAGTATTTTATCAATGCTTCTTCTGTTGTCATTTTATATTCCTCCTTATTCGTAAAATATCAGCCGTCCTTTATTACATTATAGTCAATTTACGGGCAATTGTCAATAAAAATTATTCTGTCTATAATATTTGTATAAAATTTGTTGCAGGATATCCTATTATGATAGTTTATAATAAGCTTTGGAAAACAATGCAGACTAAAGGCATATCTCAGTACAAACTTATCCGCATATACGGAATAAGCACCGGGCAGCTTGACAGGCTCAGAAAGAATGATAACGTCAGCACATATACATTGAATTCGCTTTGCAAAATACTTGATTGCAACCTGTCGGACATTGCGGAATATATTCCCGATGATAAAGAAACTTTATTTCGCAAACAGTAAAAAATCCCGCTCGCGCGGGATTTTTTTGTTTTTACGTTACTGTCTTCTTCCGCAGCCGCAACCGCCGCCTTCGGGTCTGTCGCCTCTGTCAAGCTCGGAAAGTGCCGGTGGATAGAATTCATCCACAGGGAACGCCATATGCTTGAACATACTGCACGGATCGTCCGTTTCGGGCGAAATGCACTCTTTTTCGGGAACGGTGTACTCCGTACCGTTGATGAGATACTGTGCCGGTCTTTCTATTCTTATAACCGAGAAAAAGCCGAGAGAAACAAGCAGATATTTGCCTGCCGGATCAGCGCAGAGTCTGCCGTCGAAGAGCGCTCTTACAGCTTCGGGCAGATCGCCTTCGCAGAGACAGTTGCGGAAATTCTGGCAACGGCAAGCTTCAACTATTTTTGTGTTAAGTACTATCGGGTCTACAACTTCAAGCACCGCAGTGGGAAGATTGCTTGTAGCGTTGCATTCCGCGCCTCCGCCGCAGAAGCCGGAGCTGTCGGTCGAGCTTTTGAAAATATTTACGTTTCCTTCGCTGCCGTAAAGAATAACCTTCTTTTCAACCGTACAAAGTCCGTCCGCATCCTGTGAACGTCCGAGTCCCACGCATACTTCGCATGTGACTTTTACATACATCTTTACCGTCACCTGA
Source organism: Sphaerochaetaceae bacterium (assembly GCA_963656825.1). Taxonomy (GTDB): domain Bacteria; phylum Bacillota; class Clostridia; order Oscillospirales; family CAG-272; genus CAG-841. The sequence continues at coordinate 16,754 of CAVKJG010000038.1, read as the reverse complement.
TAGAAGCCTCTGTTGAACGGCACCGGATCGACGGTCATATCCGCGGCAATGACATGCGCGCTTTTCGTTCTTACGTTTCCGCCGCGTTCGACGGCGTCTCTGCCGCTGTCCGTAAGATATACGACAACATCCTCAAAGCAGTCCTTGTCACGACAGCTGTCAAGAATTCTGTTTGTATCTATATAAACCGTATCGCGTCCCGCGCACGGAAGCGACATATTCCTGTTATCAGCCATATTATAATAATTTCCTCCAAAATAATTATTCGGGCGGAGGGATATAAAACCATTCCCTCCTGCTATATTTTATGCCGCTGTGCCTGTTTGGTGATTTATGTCGTAAAAAAGACGTCGTATCGTTATTATGCCGAAAAATGCCGCCGCGCTTTGTTCAAGATGACAATCCCCCTTTGAAAAGATTTTTTCGATTGACTTTTATTTTTTATTGATGTATAATTGAATAAATACAAATTTACATTGCCTAAGGGGTGATAAAATGTTGAAATTGCTCAAAGGAGTTCATGTTCCGCACAGAAAAAGCACTTATCTTTCCGTGCCGAAGGAAATGCCTCCTCCCGAAAGCGTAACTATCCTCTGCTCCATGCACATAGGAAAGCCCGCCACGCCGACGGTAAAGGTCGGAGACGCGGTAAAGGTCGGTCAGCTCATCGCAATGCAGGACGGCTTTATTTCCTCTCCCGTACACGCAAGCGTTTCGGGAACGGTAAAAAAGATTGATGACGCGCTGACATCGCAGGGCGCTTATGTTCCGGCAATAACGATAGAATCCGACGGACTTATGACCGCGGACGAAAGTATTGCTCCGCCGCAGGTAAACAGCCGCGAGGATTTTATCTCCGCGGTAAAAAACAGCGGTATCGTAGGTCTCGGCGGCGCGGGATTTCCCGCATATGTAAAGCTCGATCCGAAGCAAAGCGTCGATACGCTGATAATCAACGGCGCGGAATGTGAGCCTTATATAACAAGCGACAGCTATACCATGACGTCGAAAGCGGCGCCGATAGCTCAGTTTATCGAGCTTATGAAAAAGTACGTCGGAATAAAGAAAATAATCATAGGTATAGAAAAAAACAAGCCCGACGCCATCGAAATAATGAAAAAGCTCGCTGAAAGCGACCCTTTGATAACGGTAAAGGTTCTGCCCTCATCGTATCCTCAGGGTGCAGAAAAAGTTCTTATATATAACACCACGGGAAGAATCGTTCCTGCCGGAAAGCTTCCGGCGGACGTCGGCTGTATAGTGTGCAACTGCACGACGGCAGCCTCCGTATCGGAATATATAAACACGGGTATGCCGCTTGTACGCAAGTGCATCACGGTGGACGGAAGCGCGGTGAAAAATCCGCAGAATGTTATCGTTCCGATAGGAACATCGCTTTCGGACGTGTTTGAATTCTGCGGCGGATTTTCCGAAGCTCCCGAAAAAATAATCTACGGCGGACCGATGATGGGGCTTTCCGTTCCGTCGGACGACGCTTCCGTAATAAAAAATACAAATGCTGTCCTCGCCTTCGGGAAAGCGGATGCGAAAGCACCGAAAACCACCGCCTGCATTCATTGCGGCAGATGCGTAAATCACTGTCCGCTCGGTCTTGCTCCGACGGAAATAGAAAAAGCATACAAAGCAAATAGCGGCGAAGCGCTTGAAAAGCTGAGCGTAAATCTCTGTATGGAATGCGGATGCTGCTCTTATATATGTCCGGCAAAGCGTCCCCTCGTTCAGACAAACAAGCTTGCCAAAGCCGTTCTGCGCGACTATATATCAAAAAAACAAGCCAAAGCAAAGGAGGAAAACGGAAAATGAACAAGCTGAAAGTATCCGTATCGCCTCACATTCACAGCAAAATAACGACGCAGAAAATAATGCTCGACGTTATAATCGCGCTTATGCCCGCCGCCGTCGCAGGCTGTATAATATTCGGCATGAGAGCACTTTTCGTTATGATGGCAAGCGTTTCGGCGGCTGTTCTTTCCGAGCTTGCGTTCTGCCTTATATGCAAACGCGAAGCGACGATATCGGACCTGAGCGCCGTTGTAACGGGACTTATTCTTGCGCTCAGTCTGCCGGTGTCGATGCCGTACTGGCAGGTCGCTGTCGGCGCGGTATTCGCCATAGTATTTGTAAAATGCATCTTCGGCGGAATAGGTCAGAATTTTGCAAATCCTGCCGTAACGGCAAGAGTTTTTATGATAATCGCCTTTTCGAAAACGGTTGCGGCGACAGCCTCTCCGAGCGGAGCTGACGCGGTATCGTCGGCAACGCCGCTGGGCATACTCGAAGGCTCGGGCGAGGGCACTCTCCCGACGCTTGTCGATATGCTCACGGGCAAACGAGCCGGCGCTATCGGCGAAACGTGCATTATAGCGCTTGTCGTCGGCGGAATTTATCTTATGATAAGACGCGTAATAAGCTGGCATACGCCGGTTGCGTTCATCGCTTCGACGTTTTTGTTCATATTCATATTCACGGGCGACGCGAAAACCGCGCTTTACCACATACTTCTGGGCGGACTTTTCATCGGCGCGATATTTATGGCAACCGACTATTCGACAACCCCGACAAACACTCTCGGCAAGGTTGTGTTCGGAATAGGCGCGGGATTTATAACCGCCGTGATACGCATATGGGGTTCGCTCCCCGAAGGCGTTTCATATGCCATACTTCTTATGAACATTCTCACTCCGTATATTGAAAAGCTGACAAGAAGAAAGGCTTTCGGAGGTGCAAAAGCATGAAGGATTCGATAAAAAGCATTGTTGTGCTTCTTGTTATATGCCTTGTGGCGTCGGCTGCGCTCGCCGCGGTAAATTCCTTTACGGCTCCGCTTATAGAAAAAAGCGAAAACGAAAAGGTGCAGAAATCTCTCCTTGTCGTTATGCCCGACGGCAAAAACTTCACAGAGCTTGCTTCCCTTCCCGAAGGCGTAGCCGAAACGGTAAAGCAGATCTACACGGAAGACGGCGGCGGATATGTGATAAAGCTTGTCACAACAGGCTATTCCGCAGGTCTTGCGATAATGTGCGGAATAAGCTCCGACGGTAAAATCACCGGCGCGACGTGCGTTTCCAGCGGAGAAACGCTCGGCAACGAAAAAACCTACGGCGAGCTTTTCGTCGGCGCGGGAAAAACGGAAATAGACGGAATAGACTCCGTTTCCGGCGCGACCAAAACTACTGCAAACTACAAAAAAGCGCTGAAAGACGCGCTCTCCGCATTCGATATTCTGAAAGGAGCGGCAGAATGAAAAACAAAAAGCTTTCGATATTCCTCGCCGGACTCCTGCGTGAAAATCCGGTGTTCGTGCTTGTGCTGGGAACCTGTCCCACCCTTGCAACGACAAAAAGCGTAATAGGCGCGGTCAGCATGGGACTTGCCGCAACCGCGGTGCTGATATGCTCGAATATGGCTATCTCGGCGATGAGAAAAATTATTCCCGACAAGGTGCGTATTCCCTGTTATATTGTTATTATAGCGGCGTTCGTAACGGTCGTTTCGATGCTTATGAACGCATTTCTTCCCGAGCTTTACGAGCTTCTCGGAATATATCTTGCGCTGATAGTCGTAAACTGCATTATTCTCGGCAGAGCGGAAATGTTCGCGCGCGAGCATACCGTCGGCGAATCCGCGCTCGACGGCGCCGGAATGGGACTCGGCTTTACGCTCGCACTGCTTGTCATGTCGTCGATAAGAGAAATAATAGGCGGCGGAACATGGGCGGGAATAAAGCTTCCCGTAATAAGCGATTATTCGATACCGATACTGACAATGGCGCCGGGAGGCTTCCTTGTATTCGGAATTCTCATAGCCGTTGTGAACAAAATAACAAAAGGAAAAGCCGTCAGAAAGAAGGACTTCGGCTGTGAGGGCTGCCCCTCGGCTTCGGTCTGCAAGCAGTCTGTCTGCGGCGGAAAGGAGAACGGAAATGTTTAAGGGACTTGTTGTAATTCTTATGTCAAGCGTGCTTGTCAATAACTACGTTCTTTCAAAATTTCTCGGGATATGCCCGTTTCTCGGCGTTTCAAAAAAGCTTGATCAGGCTACGGGAATGGGGCTTTCCGTTATATTCGTTATGCTTATTTCCACAGCCGTGACATATCCCATACAGAAATTTGTCCTTGACCGGCTCGGACTCGGATATCTGCAGACGATAGTGTTCATACTTGTCATTGCGGCGCTTGTGCAGTTTATCGAGATAGTTCTCAAAAAATATATTCCTTCGCTTCACAAAAGCCTCGGAATCTATCTTCCGCTGATAACAACAAACTGCGCCGTTCTCGGCGTTACAATCCAGAACATTTCCGACGGCTACAACTTCATTGAATCTATGGTAAGCTCGCTCGGATGCGGACTCGGCTTTCTGCTTGCGATGGTGCTGTTTTCGGGCGTGCGTTCGAGAATCGAAAACTGCGACGCTCCCGAATGCTTCAAGGGCTTGCCCGTGACGCTTATCGCGGCTTCGATCGTTTCCCTTTCCTTCTTCGGATTTGCGGGAATAGTCGAAAACCTCTTTGCCTGAAAGGAGACTGCGATGCTTTACGATATACTTATTGCCGTAGCCGTTGTGTCCGGCATAGGACTTATATGCGGAATAGTGCTTGCGCTCGCGTCATACTTTATGGCTGTGAAAACCGACGAAAAAAAGGAAGCCGTCCGCGACTGTCTGCCGGGTGTCAACTGCGGCGCGTGCGGATATACGGGCTGTGACGGATATGCGGCTGCTCTTGTCAAGGGCGAAGCGGAGGTAAATCTCTGTGTGCCGGGAGCCGACGCCGTTGCGAAAAAGCTTGCCGAGGTGCTCGGAGTCGATTATGCGGACGTGGTTGAAAGGGTTGCGTTTGTCCGTTGCGGCGGCGATTGCAGAGCGACCGAGGACAAGCAGATATACGACGGCATAAAAAGCTGTGCCGCGGCAAACCTCATTTACGGCGGAACGGGAAAATGCACGTTCGGATGTCTCGGCTACGGAGATTGCGCGGCGGTATGTCAGAATGACGCCGTCTGCATAACCGACGGTATCGCCCACATAAGCGCGACAAAATGCATAGGCTGCGGAATGTGCGTAAAAGCCTGTCCCAAGCACATAATAACGCTCATTCCCGATACCGCAAGGACGGTCGTTATGTGTTCAAACAAAGAAAAGGGCGCGGTCACACGCAAAGAATGCACAAGCGGCTGTATAGCCTGCAAAAAATGCGAAAGGCTCTGCCCCGCTCAGGCGATAACGGTAAATGACAATCTTGCCGTAATTGATACAAGCAAATGCACCGGCTGCGGCATATGCGCCGACAACTGCCCCGCAGGCTGTATAAAATCGGGAACGTTTCTCGGAGCAAACAATTCAAAATAATAAAAAGTATGCCCGCGCACAAAAGCGCGGGCAAAATTGCAGATTTATGAAAAACAAGAAAACAAAAAACGATATTATCCTTATATCCTCGATAATATTATCTGCGCTTATTTGCGCGCTTTTTCTGTCCGTTTTCCGCTCGGAAGGCGAATATGTATGCGTAATGCAAAACGGCAAAGAGACGGCGCGATATCCGCTCTCGGAGGATATCACCGTAACGCTTGAAAACGGCGGAACGAATACCCTCGTCATCGAAAACGGTTATGCCTTCGTTTCTGACGCCTCCTGCCCCGACAAAATATGCGTTCATCACAGAAAAATAAAATATGCGGGTGAGGCGATAACCTGCCTGCCGAACAAAACCGTTGTAAAAATCGGCTCGGACGGGAAAGGAGTTGACGCGGTATCGTGAAAAACACAAGAAAAATCGCACTGCTCGGTATACTCACGGCTACCGCAATGATGCTTTCCTACATCGAATTTCTTCTTCCGCCGATATATTCCGCCGTGCCGGGAATAAAGCTCGGACTTGCAAATATCGCCGTTATATTCGCGCTCTATTCGCTCGATCCGGCAAGCGCGGCGCTGATATCGTTTGTGCGCGTTCTGCTGTCCGCCATGCTTTTCGGCACGGTGACCTCGCTTGTTTACAGCCTGTCTGGAGCCGTTTTCAGCTTTGCGATAATGCTCGTTCTTAAAAAATCGAGGGCGTTTTCGGTTCTCGGGGTAAGCGTTTCCGGCGCCGTTATGCACAACGCGGCTCAGGTGGTCTGCGCCGCAGTTCTGCTCGGATCAGCCGAAATAAGCTATTATTTTATCGTGCTGTCGCTGACTGCGGTCGCGGCAGGAATTCTTGTCGGCGCGGTGTCGGCAACGATTATAAAAAGGGTGAAAATATAAAACTTTTTTACCCTTGTCTGTAACCTGTTTGCACACCCGAATTGTTTATATTGTGGGTGATGAAAATGCTGACATTGTATCCAGACACGGCAGACAATACGGATGACAAAGAAAAATTTGAAAAACTGTATATAAAATATCGCGGCAAGATGTACTGCGTCGCCATGTCCGTTCTGCACAACAGCTACGACGCGGAGGACGCATTGCATAACGCCTTTATTGCCGTTTCAAAAAATATAAACAAAATTGCGGATATAAACTCCGATAAAACCGCGGCGTATCTTTTCTGCACGGCAAAAAATTCCGCGCTGAACGTTTATTACTCAAAAAAGCGGAGGGCGGAGCGCGAAATCCCCGCCGACAGCTATCGCGATATCGACAACATAAGCGACGACGAGCTTATCGGCGAAGCCGAAAAAACGCAGTTTGAAGAAACGGTGCGCTGTATCGAGGCTCTGCCGGAGCATTACCGCACGGTTCTCGGACTTCATTTTTGCCAAGGATATACGGCTCCGCAGATAGCAAAAACGCTCGGCATCAAAATAAGCACGGTCAAGCAACGGCTTGTGCGGGGAAAGAAAATGCTTCTTATCAAGCTTCGGGAGGTGCGGAAATGAAATCAGACAATACCCTGCTCGCGCGCGCGTTTGAAGAAGCCGAAAAGCGCGAAGCGGCACAGCTGCCGCAGGACGAAAACATTTCGTGGACGCCTTCGGCGGATTTTGAAGATAAAATGACAAAGCTCATTTGCGGAAATAAAAAGCAATATCGCGGTCTTGCAGGCTTCTCAACAAGGCACATAGCCTGTATAGCTCTTGTAGTATTGACCATGTTCGGCACGGCAATGAGCGTAAAAGCCATCCGCAAGCCGATTGTCCGTTTTCTCGTAGAAACAAACGAAAAGTTTGCAAGAATGATCTCCTCCGGACAGGAGGAAGCAAAAATGCCGGAAACGATAGAAAAAGCATATACGCTTTCGGCAGGGCTTTATTCCGAAGGCTACGCAATGACGCTTGAATCCACAAAAACGCTTTCGCATTATGAAATCTATAAAGATACGGACGGAAACAGAATAATATTCAGTCAGAGCGTCCTTGCGTCAGCCTATATAACGACAGACGCGGACAATCTGTCGGTCGAGGACGTCCTTGTAAACGGCAATCAGGGGAATTTTTATCGGAGCAAAGCTACGGTAAATCTCGTCTGGACGGGCGACGGATATGTATTTGAAATAACGGCTCCATCCTCCGTCGGACGCGAAAATCTTATAAATATCGCAAAAGGGTTGAAGGTAAAATGACTTTTTCAGAAAGTCTGTAACCTGTTTACGCGCTTGAATTGTTATATATAACAGAGATTTACCGAATCTCTCTTGACAAAATTAAATTTTTATAAGGAGTGAAGTTAAATGTATGTACAAAAAGCAAGCTGCCTTCTTCCGATTCTGATTTTATCCGTAAGCTTTGTATGCTCTGTCGCTCTGGCAATAATTTTCTGCATTAAGAAAAAAGCAAAATATCTGCTCATCGTTGTTCCGGTATTTATTATCGTTGCGGTGCTCTGCTGCGTCGTAATAAGTTTCACCCCTACGGCAAAGGTTCCGGAAAGCGACTTTGTGGCACTGACCAACCTTACCCCCGAAACTCTGCGTTACACCAAAGATTATTTTGACCACTATATGTCAAACGCAGACGAAGAAAAAATGCCGTCCGATAAATCAAAGACAAAGCTTTCGGATTTCGATTATTCGTATTCCGCCGTTACGGATACCTTCAATCTTACGTTCACAATGCTTTCCGACAACAAATCCGCAGAAAAAACCGCATATAAGCAGCGCATGGAATATAACGACAACGCGTTTATAGTCGGAAACTGTACTCCCTGCGATATATCCGCCGAGCAGTACGAAAATCTGCCGTCGGTTGCCGAGTTTGAAAGCATCACAAAATATTTAAGCACGATAAGACTTTCAAAAATACTTTCCGAGGATTATTCCACGCTGTCAATAGTCTACAAGTCGGATACAAAACTATCTGCCCTTGAAAATGCCGACGGATATTATATCTTAGACTCAGCGGGATTTCGCGCCATCGACCGCTCGGAGCTTTCGCTCGATACAAAATACGTTGATATTTTGATAGCGGTTGACAGCAAAATATATGCGATTTTCGCCGTCGCCTGAGCTGTCTGCGGATAAAAAGCGCCATTTTTCAAATGGCGCTTTTTATTCTCTGTCGCAAATTATTTCCTGTGCCGCTTTTCCGGCAAGCGCAAGCTTTGTTTTTCCGGCTTTTATTATCACGCCGTTTTTTCCGCGCATAAATATTGTTATTGTACTGCCCGGAAAAATTCCGAGTGAAATATAAAAGTTTTGTTTTCTGCCGCTTGCATTTATGCTTTTTACCGTTAAGGCAGTACCCGTCGGTGCGAAACAGAGCGAATTTCTGTCTTTCATAAAAATTTTTATCAACAATTTTCCGAAAAAATCTTGACAAATCCTTTCTGTCTTGATATACTATCATACGCACCCGATGGGATATTGTGTAACGGTAGCACAGCAGACTCTGACTCTGTATGTTGGGGTTCGAATCCCTATATCCCAGCCAAAATAAAAACAGCACCCTTTGCGGTGCTGTTTTTGTTTTCTCTCAAAAAGGGATTCGAACGGAGCGGTAGTGAATGACAGCCTTTAATCAGGCTGTCAGAGCCGCGACGACCGAGCGGCTTCGTGCCGCGAGAATCCGAATCCCTATATCCCAGCCAAAATAAAAACAGCGCCTTAGGCGGGGCTTCGTAAAACAGTTATTTTGAAAAATACTTGAAAACGACTGTTTTCAAGGGACGGCGTGACTTCGGTCACGCCGTTTCCTTTTTCGCAAGTTCTTCCAAAGGGATAAAGCCGATACCGTCGTATTCGATGTGGATCTTCTGTCTGCGCTTGCCGCTGGACTTGTCAGGCGCTTCCACATAGATTGTCTTTATCAACTCTCGTAGCATACACGGGTCGATTTCCTCGATGTCCACGTAAGTCTTGTCCAGCGGTGCTCTTGTCATTGATATAGGGAACAACATTATCGTCAATGAATTGCAAGATATCCTCAAGTTCTTTATAGGTCAAACTTGTAACATCCTGATCATCGAGAACTTTACTATTCAGAACAGCGAGCTTTCCTGCTTTATTCAAACTACCGCCACGAGTGAGCAACCCTTCCAGAATATCTTTGATGCTCTTCAAAACGACTCGTTCTGGAGCAAGCTTCTTTCCGGTTTTGGGGTCGAGTGTTTCTTTTACATTCTTATAAACAAGCCCGTTTTTGAGAGCCAAAAGACAAGTTCCAACAAACTGGCTACGCAATTTTTCGTTGATGCCATCTGAATGAAGTTTTTCATTAAGCGTTTTAATAGAATCAACAACTTTGATTTTGTCGTTTACTCTACCAAAACACAGGTTTTCGTATTCTTCAAATGTGCGAAGAACTGTTTCTTCTTCCATGCGATGTTCGTCATCAATAATGACAGATTGACCGTACCAAACCCATACTTCATCGCCACCGGTTTCCGCAAGGATAGCAACGATCTTTTTGTCCGAGTATGCCTTTTCAAAGCGAACATAGTCCTGTAACTGACCTTGGATTTTGGCTTTATCCCAACGACTGAACTTGTTTTTGCATTCAACAAGAATCGCCAATCGCTCATTTTCAAAACGAAGGTCAAGAAATTTGTGCTGTGCTCCAGTTGTAGCCTTTTGATAATCCTTAATATCTTTACCGATAGCTTTCAGCGCTTGAGCATAGCTAAACTCGCCTGTTTCGGTGTTGCCAATGCGATACTGGTCGCCGATTCTATTTATTATATCAAATCTGTTCATAACTGTTCTCCTTTGTTCATTCGGATTTGTGATCTAACGCCAAACCAATCAATCGATCTGTCTGGTCAGCCATAAACAGCGGAATGTTCATCACATCATCGTCCAGCTTCAGATTATCAAGGGAGAACCGAACACGGAGCTTCACTTTATCCGGAAACAATTCTTTGAATTTTCTGAGGCTCTTGCTTGCTAAATTCGCTTCGGATTTTACTTCAACAGGGAAAATGTCATTATCTCGCTGAATCAGAAAATCCACTTCATATGGAGGATTATTCTGCGACCAATAACGAGGTAGCACCTCAAACTGCGTAATCAAAGTTTGCAATACATAGTTTTCGGTTAAGGCTCCCTTGAACTCGGTGAACAGGCGGTTACCTTCGCCAAAAGCCGTAGGAGCTAGCTGCGCCAGACGGCGAAGCAGACCTACGTCCACCAAATAGAGTTTGAACGCAGACAGATCATCATAAGCGGTTACAGGAAGACCGGGAGCGCTACTGCGATAAATCTTATGCACCAGACGGTCATCTACCAGCCATTGCAGAGCATCCTCATATTCACGAGCTCTTGCGCCTTCTTTGACAACCTTATATATAAATTTTTTATTCTCTCTTGCCAACTGAGAGGGAACAGACTTCCAAATCATAGAGATCTTCGGAAACTCGGTAAGGTTGGGATGTTTGGCGAAGTCACGCTCGTAAGCACCGATGATATCGGACAGAGCTTTCTGCATGGCAGATACGTCACGGGCTTCCGTCCACATCTTTATTGATTCCGGCATACCTCCGGTAACATAGTACATCTTTAGCTTCTCATATAACGGATTGAAAAAAGCATCTGGAATCGGGTCGAGCGTATCCATGCTCTCCAAATATTTCACAAGGTTCTCATCACCGTTTGCGAGAAGAAATTCAGTAAATGTCATGGGGTCGATCTGCATGAAATTAACCTTTCCTACAGGAAAAGAAGATGGCTTAGCTAAGGCAATGCCAAGCAGCGAACCGGCACAGGCAATGTGATACTGCGGAGCATTCTCGCAAAAATACTTCATGGCATTGATGACCTTGGGGCAGTCCTGAACCTCGTCAAAAATGATGAGCGTCTTTTCGGGCAAAATCTTATAGCCGCTTGCCAGCATCAGATTCTGCAGAATTCGTTCCACATCCTTGGTCGTTTCAAAGAACTGTTTATATTCTTCGTTTTCGTCAAAGTTGAAATAAGCAGTATTTTCATAATAGCGTCTGCCGAATTCTTTTAGAATCCAGGTCTTTCCCACCTGACGCACACCCTTCAGAATCAGTGGCTTGCGATAGGGTGAATTCTTCCATTCAAGCAGTTTGTTCAATATCAATCGTTCCATAGAAACACTCCTTCACACTATTATTGGAGTTTTTGAGTTTTATAATCACACTATTATTATACTCAGAAGTTGTGAACAAATCAACCCATTTCACAAAATTATTAAATACTTTTGTGCGTAGAATCACATAATTATAGATGAGTTGACATAATCAGCTTTGAAATGAAACCGCCAGCGAAATTTAACTTCTACCCAACCTGTGTAGAAGTTGATTCTATGGCTTCGGTGCAAATTGCGGTGAAGTGATTTTCTACTTCTGACCAACGTGGACAGAAGTGGGATTTTGAACTTCCTACCAAATTGGTCGGAAGTGTGTTTTCCACTTTATGCCAACTTGTCGGGAAGTGTTGTTTTGAAATTTCCACCCAGGTTGGACAGAATTTTTTTGAGAAATAATCCGTGCCACGTTGGCACAGATTTTTGTGCCGTTGATTTTTCTTCATCAAATGTCCTAACAAGTAAAGGAAACTTTTCCGTGTACCAGTTGAATTTTGCCTTTTGAAATTCTGAATATAATGAGAGAGCTGCACAACCTTGACGGTATAGCACGTTATCTGTATAATAATGGCACAGCGGTTCGCCGCTACATAGACAACTGAATATACTGTTCGACCATATTGAGAAATATCGGGTCTGCCCGACACGGATTCGGTGCTCCGAAAAATGCCGAACTGCTCCACCACGCCTTTGGTTCTGTTGGCAGGAGCCGTACGAAGCAGAACCCGACTTTGAATTTTCAGAGCCGATTACATAGAACATCACTTTGAAGCGAGAGCTATGCTCCCGCCGATTTCTGATGCTCTGTGTAATCGGCTCTTTTTGTTTTCTCCTACATCGAACAACTGAATGACCGTCCGAATGAGATATGACTTTGCGATGACATGAGCGAAGCAACGCCGGGGTGAGACTCCCGGGCAGGAACGACATTTGGGTAGAACGGCGAAAGCGTTTTTAACCCTTAGTTTACTAAGGGCGCACTTCTATACGGGTGTGTTCCACACCTCGTATGTGCGCTCTGCGAGGCCGACAGCCGACAACTGCGATGTTGCGTCTATCCTGCGTCACTCCGTTCCGAACAAGGGGCTGAACCCCTTGCGCTGTTTCACAGCTATCCCAGCGTCCTCACAAGGCTGAAAACAATCATCACACAAAGGAGGTTCTATGGACTACAAACCTAATCCCGAGCTTGAAAGGCTCAGAGCAGAAAAAGAAAAAATGAAGAAGAAATCAAACAGCTCGACCACAAAATCACCCGACTGGAAAACCGCCAGAAGTATTACGAGGACGGTGAGCGCAAACGCCGCACCCATCGTCTCTGCACCATCGCAGGAACTTTGGAAAGTATCGCACCAGAGATCAAGGAACTGGACATCACCGAAGTGATGGAGCTGCTTGAACACATCTTCTACAAAGAAGAAAAACAGAAATTAGTGCATCGCATGAAGATCAACCACGATTCAAGACTCAGACGAGCAAAGGAGGGATAAGTATAGCACTATATCATTTCCATGTAGATCAGATCAAACGCAGCGCAGGTCAATCCGTTGTGGCATCCGCTGCCTACCGAGCAGGCGAAAAACTGCATAGTGAGTATTACAGTGAGGACAGCGACTACACTAACAAGGGCGGTGTGATTTGTTCAGAAATCTTACTGCCGTCACACGCTCCAAGAGAGTACGCAGATCGAGAAACTTTATGGAATGCCGTTGAAAAAGTGGAGAAAGGTAAGAAAGCGCAGCTTGCCTACAGCTTCGACATTGCCTTTCAGAATGAATTTACACAGGAAGAAAACATTGCTCTCGCAAGGCAATTCCTTACCGAGCATTTTGTCAGCCGTACTTCCACAATTCGCCGCTAAGACATAGATCATTGAAGCGGATGGGGTTATGCTCCTTGATATAATATCTGTGCATATGCCCCCACCGACCAATAGGTCTGCTTTCCTCAGGCAAGCGAATATCGGGAATATAGTAATCACCACAACGGATATAGTTTGGTTCCTGCATCATATGTACCTCCAAATCGTTATTTTAATAGCATTTGAGATAAAAAATAAGCTATACCTGGTCATCAAACCAAGTATAGCTTACTTTCGTTTTAGCCAACCCAGTCTGACAGATACAGTAAAATAGTTAAATTTTTGGTTTAACTGTTTTACGGACACCCGCCATTTGCGGTGCTGTTTTTGTTTTCTCTCAAAAAAGGATTCGAACGGAGCGGTAGTGAATGACAGCCTTTAATCAGGCTGTCAGAGCCGCGACGACCGAGCGGCTTCGTGCCGCGAGAATTCGAATCCCTATATCCCAGCCAAAGCAAAACAGCACCCTTTGCGGTGCTGTTTTTGTTTTCTCTCTTTCTGCCTGAAATTTTTGACAAGTTTCTGTCTCTCTCCGGTACGGTCAAAAGTGCCCGAACCTTTGTAAAACTGCTTTTTACGGGTGAGATTATCTGTATTTGTTCAGGACAGCCCTGTATTCGGGATTTTTCAGAAGCTCGGCTCTCCTACCATCGGCAGCATCCGCGCGGTAGTCAATGTTATATTTGAAAATATTCTGTCGGGCTCCTTCGGAATAGTGCTCAAAAGCCCTGTTCAAAGGCTCATTTTCTCCCCTTGCTTCTTCCAGCAGTTTCTTTGCGTAAAGGTTTTTGTCCATAACTGCGATAATCTGCTCATCGGTTCCGCCGCGGTAGTAAAGATCGTTCTCTATTCTCCCGAGAAAAGATTCCTCAAGCATCAGGAAGAACGCTTCTTTGGTTTCTCTGTAAGCGTTCAGCATCAGGTCGCCATACAGAATGGCGCGGTCCACTTTCTCCGACATTGACAGCGCGGGATCGAAGAACACGGTTCGCCCGAGTTTGTCTGCCGCAAAATCACCAAGCTCATACATGTTTTTCCGCACGTAAAAATAGTATTCGCTCGTGTCCTTTGCAAATAACTGCTCGGTTTTCTGTCCGCTTGTTGTATACCAATCTGCAAATTTTGTCTGATATATCCGGAGTGCTTCGTCCGTCTTTCCCTCCGCGTGAAGAATTTTGGCGCGCATGTTCCATGCGCCCAGCCGCAACGCGTCTTCGGTGCAACCGTCCAGAATTTTTTCGCAGATTGAAAGGAATTCCTCCTTGTGTTCTATCAGAACAGCCGGATCGTTGTCTGCCATATCACCTCCGATATTCCACATATAATGGTGCATAACCCAATAGTCATTCGGATAATCATAATATGCCTTTACGATAATTTCACGTCCTTTGCTATCTTTCCAATGCTTTCTGTAAAGAGCGATTGTTTCATCAATATCAGCCTGAACTTTTTTCTGATCGTATCCCATAAGCTCGTCAAGTGTTACTTCAAAGAAATAAGCCAGCGGCTGAAGAAGTGTAATGTCGGGATAAGTCTCGCCGCGCTCCCACTTGCTTACCGCGGCGCACGTGACATTCATTGCGACAGAGAGCTGTTCCTGTGTAATATTTTTTGCTGTACGCAAACGTTTTATATTTGCGCCGATAGTAATTTCCATAACTGTACCTCCGCTAAAACCAAAATAGTAAGCCGACGTCCGCTTCCGATATTATTATAGCATAAAATAGTTTTTTGAAAAGGCATTGTTGGGATATATGTGATTAACCGCAGGTTGAAAAAATATACTGTAAGGATCATTGCCGCCATAGATAAAGTCGGAGCTGCTGTGCGGCGAACTGAAAACGGCAGGTATTCGGCGATGTCTTTCGGATTTGAAAGCGATATCTTTTTCGGCGGCGCGATACAAAGCAAAACAGCACCTTTGCCGTGTGCCGATAAGACAGTAATTTGAGAAAACTACAAAATCGGCATCTGCCAAGCAGGATTGGACGACAAAACAGGCGGCACTCAACTTCGGTTGGGTGCTGCCTGTTTTTGTGCAGTTAATGGTTGAAAATCGCTTATTTTCTGTTCTGTAAAGCAAGGATAGCGAAAAGGGTGAAATACTTATCGCCTCTGTGCGGTTCTTTTGTGAAACAGCGAATCGCTGCATAGCGGATACCGTTCGCTGGGAAGTGCGTATATTTATAGCTGCGTTAATTACCCTGCAAAACTGTAAAGTCGATAGAGGGGTATTTCGATGCAGAGTATGTTCGACACCGAGGGGGCCTGAAAAATCAGCTTATATTCGTAGAAAAGTTACATTTTAGAGCGATAAATTCTGGGTATCGTATTGAAAACAGAGTTATACTTGTGATATAATGTGTGTACACACTGGCGGGTGGAAGCCAAGCAAATGAAAAAGTTAATCACTCGTACGATCAATATGGATAGCATCTGCGTGGAACTGAAGTTCAACAACAGCAGTATGATGGACATTGACTGAGAAACTGCTAAACGAAATGGGGGAAGAACAATGAACAAAGATATGTGCGTAGTCTGTGACGATGGTATTTTGAATATTCGTGTCGGCGCAATCATCATGAAGGACGGAAAGATTTTGATGGTTGGTAATGACCGAGACTATCTCTACTCCGTTGGCGGCAGGGTAAAATTCGGTGAAACAGCAGAAGAGGCTGTTGTTCGTGAAGTGTTTGAAGAAACAGGCGTTCAGATGGAAATTGACCGCCTTGGCTTTATGCATGAAAACTATTTCTATGGCGATGCGCCTTCCAATCGGAACAAGCTGATTTATGAGATTTCGCTTTTCTTCTATATGAAAGTGCCGGATGCTTTTGCGCCGATCAGCGAAAGCTTTATGGAAGATAACAGCGAAGAACACTTGGTGTGGGTTTCGCTTGATGATGATATTAAGATGTATCCAGAATTTTTCAAGACCGAATTGAAGTCTCCAACAGACACAGTAAAGTATTTCACTACGGACAGGAGATAACTGAACAGGAGTGGAATAGCATCTATGCCAGACAACAGGAATCGCAAGCGACCGATACAGGTCAAATTTTTCGTAGATGAAAGAGAACTCGGCTTGATAAAGGCGAGGATGGCGCAGCTTGGGATAGAGAATATGAGCGCATACCTTCGCAAAGTGGCAATCGACGGATATGCGGTAAAACCGGATTTGCCTGAACGCCGTGAACTCAAAAATCCCTGACTCACTTTTCAAGATTGAGTGATGTTCAGCTCCGCAGGAGCGCAGCCGATTTCTCTGAAATCGTTCAGGGGTTTGGGGCATTTCCCCAACAAGATTGCACGGGTGTATAAACACGAGCATTGCTTGCCAAGTGCGTTTCGCAGTTGGCAGGTAATGAGAAGTGGGTACCGCCGTGCATTGCTTGCCAGAATG
>CAVKJG010000037.1:0-19139 GCA_963656825.1 Sphaerochaetaceae bacterium | reverse complement strand
GACGACCGATAACGCCCATCATATCGGGAGTTGCGATAACAACGTCGAAATCGAAGCAGCTCTTGATGTACTGACCCTTAGCGGAAGCGGGTTTAGCCTTGACAACAGCACCGACGAGCGTGTTGAAGTTGTCAAGAATTTTTTCTGCACCGAAGGAAGCTTTGCCTATCGGGCAGTGAATGATGTTCGTCTTGTCAAGACGGTATTCGATCTTACCTGCCTTGGCTTCGGTAACAGCCTTGGCAACGTCCATCGTAACCGTGCCTGCCTTGGGGTTAGGCATAAGTCCCTTAGGACCGAGTACCTTACCGAGACGACCGATAACGCCCATCATATCGGGAGTTGCGATAACAACGTCGAAATCGAACCAGTTTTCTTTTGTGATTTTTTCAACGTAGTCTGCTCCGCCTACATAATCCGCGCCTGCGGCTTTAGCGGCTTCATACTTGTCTTCCTTGCAGAAAACGAGCGTGCGGACCGTTTTACCTGTTCCGTGCGGAAGTACGATAGCGCCACGAACCTGCTGGTCTGCGTGACGGCTGTCTACGCCGAGACGGATGTGAAGCTCGATTGTTTCATCGAATTTAGCCTTTGAAGTCTGAACTACGAGAGCGACGGCTTCATTTGCGTCGTAAAGCTTGGATCTGTCGATAAGCTTTGCGCTGTCCTGATATTTTTTACCCTTAAACATTTTAAGTCACTCTCCTTTCTCAGTCCTCGACAACAACGCCCATGGAGCGCGCTGTGCCGGCTATCATGCTCATTGCGGCTTCAAGAGATGCAGCCGTAAGGTCGGGCATTTTTGTTTCCGCAATTTTCTTTACCTGTTCTTTTGTTATCTTTGCTACCTTGTCCTTATTGGGGCAAGCGGAAGCCGTTTCGATTCCGCAGGCTTTCTTTATAAGAACGGCTGCGGGCGGAGTCTTTGTGATGAAAGAGAAGGATCTGTCCGCATAGATAGTGATAACAACGGGGATTATAAGTCCCATATCGTTCTTTGTGCGTTCGTTGAATTCCTTTGTGAACGCAGCGATGTTAACGCCGTGCTGACCGAGTGCCGGACCAACAGGCGGCTGAGGAGTTGCTTTGCCGGCAGGCAACTGCAACTTTACAAATGCCATAATCTTTTTTGCCATAATTTTTTACACCTCCGAATGTGGTTTCAATCGGGAGAACACAAAAAATTTTTCTCCCTCCCACGTTTCGCTCCGACGTGGCAACGTCAAAGCGGAAAAACATAGATTATTTTCAGATTTTCTCAATGCTCTGAGCATCGAGCTCGACCGGAGTTTCGCGTCCGAAAACGGAAGCGAGCACCGTGACGGTCTTGCAGTCCGCAGATACAGCGGATATCGTGCCCTCGAAATTTGCCATGGGACCGTTTTTGATTCTGACGTTGTCGCCGACGGCAAAGCTTGTCGTGACGGTTTTCGTATCGACGCCGAGTGCCTCAACTTCTGCGTCGGAAAGCGGAACCGGACGTGAGCCGGGACCTACAAAGCCTGTGGCGCCGGTAATGTTTCTTACCACGTGCCAGGTTTCGTCCGTCATCATCATTTTTACAAGAACGTAGCCGGGGAAGAGCTTTTCTTCCTTTGTCTTCGCTTCGCCGGAAGCGGTGGTTGTTTCAACCGTTTCCATCGGAACGCGGACGTCGCTTATCATATCCTGTATTCCGCGATTTTCAATAAGCTTTTCAAGGGTTGTTTTTACTTTGTTCTCGTATCCCGAATAGGTATGAAGAATATACCATTTCAGTTCTGTGGAATGTTCATCCAACATATTCAGACTCCTTCTTCCGCTTAACCGGCAGGACGAATGAGGTCAACAAGGTCTTTAAGAGCATAAATGCCTTTTGAAAGACCGAAATCGAGAAGAGCAAAAACTGCGGCAAATACGATCATCGTTACGAGAACGACTGCCGAATTTTTTACGAGCTGCTGCTTCGTGGGCCAAACGAGTTTCTTGAACTCTGCGTTGTAGTCCTTCCAGAACTTAGATGTCTTTTCTCTGAAGGAAGGAACAAAAAGACGAAGGGCAAAATAAACAACTACGATAAGAACGATTATTCCGATGGCGATGAGGAAGCTGAGATGCTGTGCAGCCCATGAAGTTTCTTCATCTTCATCGTCGTGGTCGTGATCGTGATCGTCCGTTGTGGTTTCGCCGGTTGTTGTGGTTTCACCGGTTGTGGTTGTTTCACCGGTTGTGGTTGTTTCACCGCTGTCATCGGCGCTTGTCGTACCGTCTGTCGATACTTCGGTCGTTGACGTCGAGGTATCGGTGTCCTCGTCTTCGGCAAAAACGCAAAGACTGAAAACGGAAACCATCATGACGAGCGCGATGAGCAGAGCCCAAATCTTTTTGAAATTGATTTTGCTTGTCATTTCAGTTCTCCTTACTTTGTTTCTCTGTGAAGCGTGTGTTTGCGACAGAACTTGCAATATTTGTTCATTTCAAGTCTGTCCGGATCGTTTTTCTTGTTTTTCATTGTGTCATAATTTCTTTGCTTGCATTCCGTGCAGGCGAGAGTGATTCTTACGCGCATATCGGCACCTCCTGATAATACTTGAAGCTATTAAAAAAGCTCCTGTTTTTGAAAACAGAAGCGCACGAAAACCGCAGCGATTGAGGCGCAATCGCTGAAAGGAAAATCGGTATGATTTTTATATCGTAGCGGCACTGTTTTCGTACCTCCCTCTGTACGCGGCTGCGGTGCGGAACAAGAACCGCAAAAGCACCCGCAGAGGTAAATCAATTTTAACACAGAAAAGCCGCCTTGTCAAGAGAAGAACACATATTTTTATTATAATACCTTATATACGAGCAAAAATGTGTGCGGAAAACACATCTCCGCACACATTTTCGGGTTTTCAGCTTGCCGTGACGGAAAGCTCACAGCTCTGAACCGTCACTCCGCGCGCCTCTATATCGTATTTCAGGCTCAGCCTTCCGCCGCTGTCGGAAAGCTCGTTTTTCACGCTCTGACCGACGCAGATAAGGTCAAGCGCCGCGATGCCTATGTCATAGGTGAAGCGGTAACGGGTTTTTTCTTCTATCACGCAGGTCATTTTTGCGTCGCCCTCGCGCGAAAGAAATATCGTTTCGGGATTTTCCCGTTTGAAAAGCAGTACCGTGCGCGTCGGCGCGCCGTCCTCGGAGAGCAGCTCGTCGTATTCGACGGAGATCCCCTCCTTGGACGAATTTATCACCGCATCGGTGAGCATTTCAAACTGCTCGTCCTTATCGCCGGGAATGCCCGAGCGCTGAACGGATTTAATTTTAAGCTTTACGTCTTTTTTTGTCATTTCGTTTCTATAAGGCTTTCGTTCCACATTTCCGGAGCGTCGTAGCCCAAAAGGTTTACCGTCGTTGCCGCAACGTTTGAAAGTCCGAACTTTGCCTGCGGCTTTACGGTGTATCTGTCGGAATAGAAGTTGTCGTAAATTATGCACGGAACGGGATTGAGAGTGTGGCTTGTCTTTGCCTTCGGAGTGCCGTCGGGATTTGTTTTTACGCAGCCCTTTTTCTTGTCGTATTCGTACATTTCGTCCGCGTTTCCGTGATCGGCGGTGATTATCGCAACGCCCTTTGCCTTATCAACGGCGGCGATTATTCTCGCAAGCTGCAGATCGAGCGCCTCCATTGCGACAATCGTCGCTTCGTAGTTTCCCGTGTGACCGACCATATCGCCGTTCGGGAAATTGCAGCGGATATATCTGTATTTTCCGCTTTCTATCGCTTCTATAACTGCGTCCGCTATGAGAGCGCACTGCATCCACGGGCGCTGTTCAAACGGAATGACGTCGGAGGGGATTTCTCTGTAGGTTTCTGTCTTTTCGTCGAATTTGCCGCTTCTGTTGCCGTTCCAGAAATAAGTTACGTGACCGTACTTCTGCGTTTCGGATATGGCAAACTGCGTGACGCCCGTTTCTGCAAGATACTGTCCCATTGTGTTCTTTATTTCGGGCGGATTTACAAGATATTTGTGCGGAATGTGCAGGTCGCCGTCGTATTCGAGCATACCTGCGTAGATTACCTTCGGAACTCTTACGCGGTCGAACTTGTCAAATTCCGCGCCGCCGTCGAACGCTCTTGAAATTTCAATTGCTCTGTCTCCCCTGAAATTGAAGAAAACAACGCTGTCGCCGTCCTCTATCGTGCCGACGGGCTTGCCGTTTTCGGCAACGACAAACGCGGGAAGATCCTGATCTATCGCGCCGGTTTCATTTCTGTATGTGACGATCGCCTCCTGTGCCGAGGAAAACTTTCGGCCTTCGCCGAGAACGTGCGTGTGCCAGCCGTCCTCAACCATTTTCCAGTTGGCTTCGTAGCGATCCATTGTGATTTTCATTCTGCCGCCGCCGGAAGCTATCTTTGCATCGAAGGTGCTGTCATTCAGCGATGCGAGGAATTCTTCAAAGGGTATTACATAGTCGAGCGCGGAGGTTTCGCCTACGTCTCTGCCGTCGAGAAGAATGTGAATACGGACTTTTTTAACGCCTTCGGTTTTGGCGCGCTCAACCATAGCTTTGAGATGATCTATATGCGAATGAACGTTGCCGTCGGAGAAAAGTCCGATGAAGTGGAATGTTCCGCTGTCCTTGCAGCCGGCGACAAGCTCCTTCCATGTCTGACCTTCAAACATTTTGCCCGATGCAATCGATTCCGAAACGAGCTTTGCGCCCTGAGAAAATACCTGCCCCGAGCCGAGCGCGTTGTGACCGACTTCGGAGTTGCCCATATCGTCGTCGGAGGGAAGACCTACGGCTGTGCCGTGTGCGGCGAGCTTTCTTGTCGGATATTTTGCCATGAGCATATCAAGGGTGGGAGTATATGCGTTTGCAACGGCGTCGCCCTCTTTGCCGTTACCTATACCTACGCCGTCCATAACGATTGTAAGGACGGGACCTTCAACGCCTATGGGGTGTGCGGATTTTTTGAGTATGTGTTCCATAATGGTTTCCTCTTTTCACAATTTTACAGGCTAATTATATACAATACCTTGTCCGATGTCAATATTTTTGCAATTTATCTTTACAAAAACAGCGAAGCGTGTTAAAATATATGAGTAAAATAAAGGTGTCCGGAGGTGTGAGGATGGACGGCTCATATATCGCAATTCTGATGCTGTTTATCATCGCGGTGTGGCTGCCGACGGCAAATCTTTACCGACGGATAAGAAGAACGCTTAAAAAACGCAGAAAAACAGGAGGAAAGCTTATGAACGAGCTTGTACAGAATTTTATAGGCAAGGAGTGCGTTATTGCCTGCGGCGGATTTTCTTCGTATCGCGGCACTATCGAGCAGGCAAAGGAAAACTGGATAATCATTAAAGAGAAAAACGGCACATCTCACCTTATAAATCTCGACTATGTTTACGACGTTAAAGAAATAAAGAAAAAACAGTAAATTTTCCGGAGAATCCGATTATGAAGATGAAAAAAATAATTGCCGCGGCGATGGCGGCTGTGCTTTCCATGTGTATGCTTTCGCTCTGTGCGTTTGCCGCCGAAACCGGCACGACATCGACGAGCGGCGCGACTATCCCCGAGTCAACCGAGATAACGGCGGAGGAAGAGCCTCACGGCGAGGCAAGCTGGGTGGTAGGCAGTGAAAAGAAATACGGCGATTTCGACGAAGCGGTAAAAGCGCTTTCCGGCACGGGCGGAACGATAACGCTGCTCTCCGACGCGCATCTTACAAACACTGCCGTTGTTACGAAAAGCCTTTCGGTAAACGGCGACTATATGCTTTACATAGAAGCCGACGCGTATATTTTCGAGGGCGCAAGCGTCACGCTCAACTGCAGCGTTTATCTTACCGAAGGAAATACCGTTGAAAATTCGGGAACGCTTTTCGTAAAGTGCGTGGCGGATAAAATATGCGACGGAACGTATTCCGGAAACGAAATACAAAGGCTTCACCACTGGAATTCGGGCAGCGTTGATGTTGAGCCGACGTACGAAAAAGAAGGCGCGATAAAATACGTCTGCTTTGACTGCTTTGAAACAAGGCTTGAATCGCTTCCCAAGCTTATAAAGAGAAACACAAGCGATATAGTCACGCTTGTATTTGTCTTTGCCATTGCGGGACTTTTCGTAATATGCGTTGCCGGAATGACGGCGACAAGAATTTACAACAAAAAGCACGCGGCGGGCGAGGTTTCCGAAAACTTGGGCGAGCAATAATTTTTATAAAAGCAAGTTTTGCATTGCAACGCGGAAAAACGTGAAAAACGTTTTTCCGCGTTTTTTGTTTCACGCAAAAACGCCGTCCGTCATAAAATATTATCAAGTCATAACGGAGGTGAAAATATGGATACTGCCGAAAATTACGGAACCCTGACGGTAAAGACCGAGTCGGCGTTCGGGGCACTGCCCGTAAAGGACGCTACGGTTTCTTTCCGAAGACAGACAGGCGACGAAGCAAAGCTTTTCGCCGTTCTTCTGACCGATGAGGACGGCGAAACCGAGCCGCTGAAAATTCCCGCGCCGCCCGTATCGAATTCTCTCTTTCCGGGAGGAGAAACGCCGTATTCGCTTGTAAACGTTGAAATTTTTGCCGAGGGATATTATTCGGTAATGCTTATGGGCGTTCCGATATTTACGGGAATATCGAGCACGCAGACCGTGAATATGATACCCCTTCCGGAAAGCTATCAATATGCGAAATATCCGGGCGGCAGCTACATTATTACGGAAAGCGAGGTGCCGAAGCTTTGAACGCACGCTATCCCGTGGTGCCGGAATTCATAACCGTGCATCTCGGCGCGCCGGACGACGCCGACGCGGACAACGTGAAAATCGGCTTTGCGGATTATATAAAAAACGTGGCTTCGAGCGAGATATATCCCACATGGCCCGAAGCGGCGCTGAGGGCGAACATTTATGCGCAGATATCGTTTGCGCTGAACCGCGTATATACCGAGCATTACCGCGCGAAAGGCTACGATTTTGACATAACGAATTCCACCGCATACGATCAGTCGTTTGTCCGTGACAGAGATATTTTCGACAACATAGCTCTTATCGTTGACGAGATTTTCAACGATTATATTGTCCGCCGCGGATATATAGAACCGCTTTTCGCCGTGTATTGCAACGGCACGACCGTCACCTGCGACGGACTTTCGCAATGGGGAAGCGTGACGCTTGCAAACGACGGATTCGGCGCATACGATATTCTTACGCAATATTACGGGGACGATATAGATCTCGTCGAAAATGCTCCCGTTCAGGCGCTTGAGCCTTCTCCGCCGAATATTCTTCTCGGCGAGGGAAGCGCGGGAAACGATGTGAAATTCATACAGGTGCGTCTGAACAGAATATCGACAAACTATCCGTCGATACCAAAGATCCCCGCGGCGGACGGCATATACGACGCCGCGACCGCCGACGCCGTAAAAGAATTTCAGAGAATATTTTCTCTGAACCGGACGGGAAAAGTCGACCGTTCGACGTGGTATAAAATACAGAGCGTGTATAATGCTGTGAAGCGTCTGAGCGAGCTTGACAGCGAGGGACTTAGAGACGAGGATGTTTCAAATCAGTTCAAGACGATGCTCGGCGAGGGTGACAGCGGCGAGGACGTAAAAACGATACAATATTATTTAAGGCTTATAGCCGATTTCAATCCGTCGGTGTCAAGCCCTCCGCTTGACGGATATTTCGGAGAAAGCACGGCGGAGGCTGTAAAAGCTTTTCAGCGGGAATACGATCTGAGCGTAACCGGCGTTGTGGACAGCAGAACGTGGAATATGATGTTCGATGTATATCTCGGAATGATAAATTCCGCAGGCGAAGAAATTTACGGCGGAGGTACTGTGCCTTTTCCGGGAGTGTTCCTCAAATACGGCTCGGAGGGGACAAATGTCGAAATTCTGCAAAAATATATAAACGCCGCGCACGAGCTTTATCCGCAGATACCGCAGACGGATACAGACGGTATTTTCGGCACTGAAACAAGAAATGCCGTTTATGCCGCTCAGGCTGTGTTCGGACTTATGATAAGCGGCGTTGTCGGACCTGTATTATGGAACGAGCTTGCCGGCGCCTACGCTCAGGTTGACGGCAACACAAGAAGCGAATATCAGTATTCGGGCGAGGTTTTATCGGAAGGAGACGGATATGGCGGACAACAGTAAAAAAACACAGATCACGGAGCTTCAGAAAATGCTCCGCGCGGTATCGTATTTGCACACGGATATACCGAAAATAAATCCCGACGGGATATTCGGCAGGGAAACTACGGAGGCGCTTCGTATTTTTCAGAGGCAAACGGGGCTTGCCCCCACGGGAGAAGCCGATTTTGCCACATGGAATGTTCTGCGCTCGGAGGCGGCGCTCGCAAAGGACAGCGCCTCGGGAGGAAAAATGCTCGACGCCTTTCCGGACGCCGGTTATGTTGCAAAGGTCGGGGAAAAAAGCTCGCTCGTTTATATTATTCAGGTGATGCTCAGCGACATTTCTCACACCTACGACGGTCTTGAAAGCGTTGAGATAACGGGTGAATTCGACAATGCGACATACGAAGGCGTAAGGCTTTTTCAGTTTTATCACCGTATGGAAGAAACGGGCAGAGTCGATAAAAAAACGTGGGACGCTCTTGCCGGAAGCTATAATGTGTTCGCGTATAACGAAAATTATATTTCATAAACAAAAAAGCCCGCAAGCACGGGCTTTTTTGTTTGTATCGGAGCTTATATCAGATGCCGTTTTTAAGTCTGTTCATCTTCTCGATATCGGTGAAGTTGTGAGTCGAAACGTGGTTCGGAAGAGGAAGAAGTCTGTCGTTTACGGCGTCAACGATTGTGTCAGCCTGCGGGAAGAACCAGGGATCGAGCTCCTTTGAAGGAGTTATCCAGTTTCTTGAGCCTACGACTGTGGGCGGAGCATCGAGATAATCGAATGCAAGCTCTGCAATGTTGGAAGCCATATCTCTCATTACGGAGTTGCGGTCGCAGGCGTCGCCCGTGATGATTATTCTGCCGGTTTTCTTTACGGATTCGATAACCTTTTCGTAATCGAACGGAACGATGCTGCGCGCGTCGATAACCTCGGCTTCGACGCCGTATTTTTCGTGGAGTATCTTTGCCGCGTCCATAGCGCGATAAAGCGTTGCGCCGATTGAAAGAATCGTAACGTCCTTGCCTTCGCGCTTGATGTCGGGATCGCCTATTCTTATTTCGTAAGGCGTTTCGGGAACGCCGCCCTTGTGGAACTGCTCGCCGACGTCGTAAATTCTCTGGCTTTCAAAGAAGATAACGGGGTCGGTGCCGTTCAGAGCCTCGGTCATAAGTCCCTTTGCGTCATAGGGCGTTGCGGGGAACACAACCTTAAGTCCCGGAATGTGAGCGCAGAGAGCCGTCCAGTCCTGACTGTGCTGTGCGCCGTATTTGTTGCCTACGGAAACGCGGAGCACAACGGGCATTTTGAGGATTCCCGCGCTCATCGACTGCCATTTGGAGAGCTGGTTGAATATTTCGTCGCCCGCGCAGCCGATAAAGTCGGCATACATAAGCTCGACTATAGCGCGTCCGCCAGCCATTGCGTAACCGACGGCAGAGCCGACGATCGCGGACTCGGAAATGGGAGCATTGAAGAAGCGGTGATAGGGAATGGCTTCGGTAAGACCTCTGTAAACGGCAAACGCGCCGCCCCAGTCACGATTGTCCTCGCCGTATGCGATAAGCGTGGGATCTTCATAGAATTTGTCGAGTATCGGCTCGAAAAGACCGTCGCGGAGACCGTAGATTTTCATCTTCGGAAGCGCTTTTCCGTCCGCATCGAATGCCCAGCGCGATTTTACCTTGAGCGATTTGAGTCTGGGGTTTTCCTCCTTCGGAATGAGAACCTCCGCCTCTCTTGTGGGATCCATGCTCGGAACCTTCTTGTTAGAAAGCATAATCGACGAGATAGCGTCGGGTTCTTTGTCAAGATCCATTCTGGGAGATATCGTTTCGTCAACGGCAAGACGGCAGATCTTTGTCATACGACGGACGATCGTGTCGTGAACGGAGTCAAGCTCCGCTTCCGTCGCAACGCCGCCAAGAATGAGCTTTGCTCTGTAAGCCTTGATCGGATCGGCGTTCTTCCACGCTTCGATTTCCTCCTGCGTTCTGTATGTGGAGGAGTCGGAGGGGGAGTGACCTGTTGTTCTGTATGTGATAACCTCAAGCATTGCAGGACCTTCGCCGCGAAGAAGAAGATCCTTCTTTCTTGTCGTTGCGTCGATGACGGCGAGCGGATCATAGCCGTTTACGCTTTCCGCGTGCATCTGATCGGGATTTACGCCCGCACCGACTCTTGCAGCCTGTCCCCAAGCCATTGTTTCGCCCTTTGTCTGACCGCCCATTCCGTAGAAGTTATTGAATACGTTGAAGAGTATCGGCATACCGCCGCCTTCTCCCCAAAGCTGTTTTATCTGATCCATTGAGGACATATTGAGCGCTTCGAGAACGGGACCTCTGCCGAGAGCGCCGTCTCCGGAGTTTGCTATTACGATACCTTTTTTGTGGTTCGATCTCTTGTAAAGAGCCGCGCCGAGCGCTATCGCCGCCGAGCCGCCGACGATGGCGTTGTTCGGGAATATACCGAAGGGAATGAAGAATGCGTGCATCGAGCCGCCGAGACCGCGGTTGAAGCCCGTTCTTCTTGCGAAGATTTCCGCAAGCGCGCCGTAAAGAAGGAAGTCGATTGCAAGGTCCTTTACATCGCCCTTGACTTCTTCCCTGCCTTCGACAACGGAAAGGATAGAGCCGTCGAGGAAGGTTTTCATTATATCGTAAAGCTCGGCGTTGTCGAGCTTCTTTATGGACGAAAGTCCCTTTGCGATAATTTCGCCGTGACTGCGGTGAGAACCGAAAGTGAAGTCGTTGTTGTCAAGGCAGTAAGCCTGACCGACGGCGGACGCCTCCTGACCGAGAGAAAGGTGAGCGGGACCGGGGTTGTTGTATTCAACGCCGTTGTAAACGCTCTTTGTCTTTATTTCGTTGAGCATCGTTTCAAACTCGCGGATTATCGCCATGTCGCGATAAATGTTTATAAGGTCCTGCTTTGAATAGATTTTCTTTTCATCTTCGATTGTAAGATTGTACTGGCAGACGGGAATATCGTGGAATTTGATAAAACCGCTGTCAAACGCTCTGCTGGGATCTACATATTGACTCTTAGGCATAATTTTAATCTCTCTTTCCCGGTGGGCTTGTTTTTTCGCAATATCCTGCCACCGTAAGGATTATTGCAATATTATACTTTTGCATATTATATCATGAACATCGCTTCGCGGATAACTTCGCAGACGGTCGGATGCGGGAATACGAATTTTTTGACGTCGTCCACGCGCATTTCTTTTTCAACCATCATTGCCGCGCCGTAAATTATTTCGGAGGCGTAATTTCCTATCATATGAACGCCGAGAAGCTTTTTATGCTCTTTATCTACAACAAGCTTGACTATTCCGTCGCCGCCTTCGTTTTCGGCAACGTATCTGCCGCTGTATTTCAGCGTCACGGAAACCGTCTTTGCGACAAGCCCTTTTGCCTTTATGCTCTCGCCCGTTTCGCCGACGGAGGCAACCTCCGGATTTGTATATATAACGGAAGGAATCGAAAGGTAATTTACCTTTTCCTTTCCGCCGAGCATATTGGCAACGGCGACCTCGCCCTCGCGGTAAGCGGTATGAGCAAGCATCGACTTTCCGTTTACGTCGCCCGCAGCCCATATTCCGGGAACGCTTGTACGGCAGTATTCGTCCGTGACGATCGCTCCTCTTTCGGTGATAACGCCGACATTTTCAAGACCTATGCCCTGAGTGTGCGCGCGTCTGCCGATAGAAACGAGAACCTTGTCCGCTTCGACGCTTTCGGTTTTGCCGTCCTTTTCGTAAACCACTTTCCCCTCGCCTACCTTTGTCACCTTTGCGCCGAGAATGAAGTTTACGCCCTTTTTCTGATAATTTTTAAGAAGTATTTTTGAAATTTCGCCGTCTGTCGGTCCGGCGATGTGATCGAGCATTTCGACCACCGTCACCTGCGAGCCTGCGGAGCAGAAATACGACGCCATCTCAAGCCCTATAACTCCGCCGCCGATGACGGTAAGTCTTTCGGGAATTGTCGTCATATCAAGGATTTCGCGGTTCGTCATTGCAAAGCCGCCGGCAACCGATTCGCGCAGTCCCTCTATCGGTGGAACGAGAGCGTCCGAGCCCGTGCAGACGAGAAGTCGCGCGCCCTTGTATTCCTTGCCCGCCGCTTCGACCGTAAAGCCTTCGGAATCTCTTCCTTTTATAACGCCGAACTCGGAGATAACCTCTGCTCCCGCGCTTTTGAGTTGCATCGCAATTCCGCCGGTGAGCTGTTTTACAACCTTGTTCTTTCTTCCGACCACAAACGCGTGATCGAGAGAAGAGCCCTCGCACTTTACGCCGTAAGCGTCGCCGTGCTTGGTATAATCAAATATTTTCGCGCTGTAAAGGAGAGTTTTTGTCGGAACGCAGCCTTCGTTCAGGCACACGCCGCCGAGCGCTCTGCCTTCAAGCACGAGAGTTTTAAGCCCTTTATGAGCGGCGCGTTCAGCCGCATTGTAGCCTGCCGGTCCGCCGCCCAGTACGATAAGATCATACATTTTGTTTTTTCCGTTTCTCAGCGGCTGTGTATTTTTATATCCGCGTCCGCCGCTGTGAACGAGAATATTATACTTTTGTATAAAAGGTTAAATTGTCAGCAGCAGATTGAAGTTTTCGAGATCGCGTACAAGCTCGGAAAGGAATTTTGCGGCGGGAGCGCCGTCAACCGCTCTGTGATCTATCGTCAGAGAAAGCGGAATGCACGGATAGAATACGGGAGCGCCGTCCTTTTCCTTTACTCTCTTTGTCAGCGAGCAGACGCCGAGGATCGCCGTCTGCGGAGGATTGATAACGGGAGTGAAGCTTTCAATTCCCGTAGGACCGATGTTGCTTATCGTAAACGAAGCCCCCCTGAGCACGTCGGGATTTGCTTTTCCGCTCTGGCAGTCGACGGCGAGCGCCTTTGCCTGCTTTGCAAGCTCGGAAAGGGTGAGCGTCTGCGCGTCGAACACCGTGGGAACCATAAGTCCTCTTTCGGTGTCAACCGCTATGCCGAGGTGAACGCCGTCGAAGTATCTCATTGTGTCGCCGCCGATAAGGTTTGCGTTGAGCGCCTTGTATTTTCCCGTTGCGAGAGTTTTCGCCACGGCGAAAAGTATCATATCGTTGTAGGTTATGTTTCCTATGCCCATAGCTTCGCCGCCGGCTTTAAGGCTTGCTCTGAGCGCGACGAGAGCCGACGCGTCAAACGAGGTTGTAAGCGTAAGCTGAGCAAGCTCGGTAAGGGAGGTGTGCATTGATTTTGAAATGACCTTGCGTATCTGGGAAAGCTTTTCGTCCGTATAGCCTGTTTTCTGCGCGGGAGCGGCTGCAACTGCGGGAGCTTCCTCCGCTTTGCGCTCCGGTGCGGGAGCAAATTCGCCTTTAAGCTGTTTTTCCGAAATTTCGGCTGTTACTGTGAAGCCTTCGTCAAGCGCCTTCTGAATGTCGCGCTCTATTATTCTGCCGCTGGGACCTGTGGGAATCGCCTTTGAAATATCGGCGTCGGTCTTTGCCGCAAGATTTCTTGCTCTGGGAGATATTTTAAGTCTGCCGCCCTCCGTCGCCGCCGCGCCTGTCGCCTGTGCCGTGGGCTTTGCCGGAGCTTCCTCCTTTTTTTCTTCGGCGGAAGCCTGCGAGGGAGCTGCCGCGGCTTCTTCTTTTTTGGGGATAAGCGAAGAAATATCTTCGCCTTCGTTTCCTATTATGCACACGGTTTCAAGGCAGGGAACGTCGTCGCCTTCCGCGGCGAAAATTCTGAGAAGCGTGCCTTCCGTCGTTGCGGTTTCGTCAAAAGCGGACTTATCCGTTTCGTACGAAAACAGCACGTCGCCTGCGCTGACTTTATCGCCGACCTTTTTCTTCCATTCGGTGATGATGCAGCTTTCCACGCTTTGACCTTGTCTGGGCATTATTACAGCTGTTGCCATGTTTGTTTTCTCCATTTCCGACGGAGTGGATTTTGTTTTTGCGCCGACTCTCCGTCACAGGCGGCGCTTTGAATTTTTTATCCGGCTATTATAACGCGGACGCCGGCTTCCGTGAATCTGCGGTTTATCGCAGGCGGAAGCTCCCTGTCGGTGATGACGGCGTAAAGCCCCGTCTCCGTACTGAACGTGTAGGGAAGATTGCGGTCGATCTTGTCGCCGTCCATAAGCATTATCACGCGGCGCGCTTTGCTTATAACATATTTTTTAAGCTCGCATTCCGCATAATTTCCGCAGGAAAAGCCGCATTCCTCGGAATATCCCGAAGGCACGACAAACGCCGTGTCGATGTTTATTCCGTCTATGAATCTGATCGCCTGCATGCCGGAAACCGAAAGATTTTCGTGGTTTATCATTCCTCCCACAAGATTTACTATCGGTTTTTGTTTTTTTGCAAGCTCTATTGCGACGTGCGGTCCCGTTGTGGTTACGGTAAAACGCTCGTCCGCAACGATGGAGGCAAGCCTGAGTGCCGTAGTTCCCGAATCTATAAAGACGGATCTTCCAGTTTCGACAAAGCCCGCGGCACATTCCGCTATGCGTGTTTTTTCTTCCGTTGCCTCGTAAAGTCTTTTGCCGAAGTCGTCCTCGGCGGAGGTCGTTAGAAACTTCATCGATCTTGCTCCGCCGCGCACCTTGATAAGCTCGCCCTTTGCTTCAAGACGGTCGATATCGCGGCGCAGCGTCATGCTTGTGACCTCCGGAAAAAGCTTTTCAAGCTCTCCGAGCGACACGAACGGGTGCGACGAAAGAAGATCGCGTATGCTTTCAAGCCGTTCTTTCTGAGTCATGTAAGTCCTCCTTTCACAGCCTGTGTGTCAAATGTTCATATGTATAACATTTTACGATGTTAATTATATCATCATAAATGTTAATTGTCAACATAATAAACGTAAATAAAGATAAAACATCACATCATATTATATCGGACAAATCCGCGCCCGAAAGCATTGCTTCCGGCGGAAAATTTTCCGTAAAACAGGCGAAAAATTATAAAAACCGACACGAATCCGTATGTGGACTGTGTGGAAAAACAATGTGTAAAAATCACTTATACATTTGTATTAAAAAGAAAAACGCCGTTTTTAAGCGGAGTTTTCCGCAAAAACGGCGTTTTTTTCACCTATTCCGACCTTTCCTTTGCCAGCTTTTCGGCTTCGCGCTTTACCTTGCGCTGATGGCAGAGCTTTCTGACGGCGCTCATTGAAGCCGTCAGAAAAATCGTCCCCGCAGCGACAAGAATGAGATCCGCAAGAGAAAAACGAAGTCTCAGTTCGATGTTATTTTCGGTCATCGCGTTCCAGCAGCTTGCAGCCGACCTGCCGACATCCTTTATAGCCGTTTCGGTCATCTTTATATCAGCCATATCCATTAAGGGTTTCTGCCTTTCGGTTTTTGCCGGAAGAAAAAATCCGCCGGCAAAAATATTTTTTGCGCGGCGGACGCTTTTTATGTTATTTTTTTGTGTGAGCTTTTTTCATCAGCGCGAAAATTCTGACAAGTGTAAAAAGTGCGGCAGCCGCGATTATTACCGATACTGCAATCACAAACGGCTTTGATTTCATTGCGCTTTTTATGCCGGCTTCGAGCGAAAGAGATGCGCTTTTTTCGGCGTCAAGCTTGGTTATGAGCGGAACTGTGCCGAGAACCTTTCCGTCAAGCGTGAGCGTCAGCTCTCCGACCTCTGTGCCTTTCCGGACGGGAGCCGTGAGCGATTCTTCATAATATTCAGCAGTTCTTGCTATTTTCGATGTATCCGTATCCTCCGGTAGAAACGCATAGACGTCGCTTTTGGCGGCGACGGTGACGTAATTTCTCTCCTTTGAAAGCGAAACGGGAAGCTCGCCGATAACGTCTGCCGAGGTGCAGATTTTAACAAGCGCAAAATTTCCGAGCGCCCATTCGATAAGAGCCTTTGCGTCGGTGTACGCGTACATTTGTCCGTCGCTGCCGTCCTTTGTGCCCATCACCACGCAGACAAACGAAAACGCTTTTTCGGAAGCCGAGGTTATAACGCATCTGCCGGCGTCGTCGGTAAATCCGACGCTCATTCCCTCCGCCTTTGAATAGAGATATTTGTCAGAGGAATAATTCGCAAGGAAGGCGTTTTTGGTGTAGACCGTGCGCGCCTTGCTTGTTTTGTTTTCCGGAATTTTATATGTTTTGGTATTGCACGCCTGCATATATTTCTGATTTTTTCGCGCGTAGCAGGCGATGATTGCCGTGTCGCGCGCGGTCGTATACGCGCCACGTGCGTCAAGCCCCGTCGGATTTGCATATGCGGTAGAGGTCGCGCCGAGCTCGCGTGCCTTGCGGTTCATCATTGCGACAAATTCCGTAACGTTTCCGGCTATGTCTATAGCGAGGGCGTTTGCCGCGTCGCTCGCGCCTCCGACTATTATTGCGTAGATAAGATCTATCGCGCGGAGCTGCTCGCCTTCCTTTAAGTTTATCACCGCTCCGCCGTAAATATCCTTCAGGGCGGCGGAGGTTACGGTCACAAGCTTTTCCTCGTTTCCTGCATAATGCTCGAAGGCAAGAACTCCGGCAAGTATCTTTGCGGAGGGCCCGGGCGCGATTTTTTCATCGGCGTTTTTCGTGTAGACGACCTCCGAATATTCGGTGTTCATAACGCATATGTTTCCGGCGTGAAGCTCGCCCTCAAAGTCCGCGGCGCAGACGGGAAAAGCAAGCTGCGCCGAAAGCAATATTGCAGCGCACATAAGGATAATCGTGAATTTTATACTTTTGTGTAATTTCATTGGTTATATCCTTTTGAGGAAAACAGTTCCTCGGCTTTTAGCACATCTGCGGTTATCGCCGATTTAAGCTCAGCGACGGAGGAAAATTTTTTTTCGTCGCGCAGAAAGCGGTAAAGCCTTACTGAAACGAGCTCTCCGTACAGATCGCCCGAAAAATCAATTATGTGAGTTTCGCAGTTTATGTTTTCGATATTTTCCGTGACCGTCGGTCTTACGCCTACGTTCGTGACGGCAATATATTCTTTTCCTTTTATATTGCATTTGGCGGCATATACGCCGTGACGCGGAATTACGTATCCCGACGGAAATACCTGATTTATTGTGGGAAGTCCGAGCGTTCTTCCGAGCTTATGACCTTCGCTTACGGGGAGAGAAACGGTAAATTCTCTTCCGAGCATTTCGTTTGCCTTTCCGATATTTCCGCCCTCGATAAGAGCGCGTATTGCGGAGGAGCTGATTATTTCTCCTTCTGCGGTTTTTACGGCGTCAACCGTTATAACGTCTGCCCCGAGCCGCGAGAATTCCTTTGAGAGCAGCGAGGGCGTTCCGGCGGCGTTTTTGCCGAATCTGAAATTGTATCCGCATACGGCGGTGCGGACGCCGCACCTGCCGTAAAGCAGCTTTACGGCAAAATCCTCCGGCGACATATCCTTTACGGCGGTGAAATCCTCAAGTATGGCAAGCTCGATTCCGGCGTCGGCAAACAGCGCGAGCTTTTGTCCGGTTGTCGTGAGTGCGGAAAAATTTTCATCGCCCATGCAGACGCGCGGATGTGTGGCAAACGTCCATACCGCACTGTGCGTACAGCCGTTTTTTTCCGCCGCTTTTTGCAGAAGTGCCATATGACCTTTATGAACGCCGTCAAAATTGCCGACTGCGCAGGATAAAGACATATCATTATTAAGTTCGGTTCGGAGGCCTGTTTTCAAATCAATTACCAGCATAGCTTTTGCCTTTTGAAAAAAATCATTACATAATTATGATATACGATTTCCGGAAAAAAATCAATAGGGTAGCGACGCTGAGAAAAATATAAATTTTTTTGAAAAAACTATTGACATTCCGGAAAAACCGTGTATACTAATAACAGTAATGATTATCATTTTTGAAAAGCGGGTGGGACAATATGCTTACGGAAAAGCGACAGACAACTCAGAAGCACTCCGACAAGCGCGACGCAATACTTAAAAATATGCGCTCGCGGAAGGACCATCCCACGGCGGATATGGTTTACGCAAGTTTGAGGAAAGAATATCCCGAAATAAGCCTTGCGACAGTCTACCGTAATCTTGCCGCGCTTTGCGACAGCGGAGATATAATCGCGCTCGGAGCCAAGGGAAAAGAACGGTATGACGGCAACGTGAATTATCACAACCACTTTTTCTGCACACAATGCGGAGCGGTTGAAGATATTATGTCCCATGTTGAAATTGCGGGACTTGATCAGGTCGAAAAAGAAATCGACGGCAAAATTACATCGGCAAGTATAGTTTTTCGCGGAATATGCGGAAAATGTCTTGATAAAAACAAAAAATAATTTCAGGAGGAATAAATTTATGGCAAAATGGGTATGCAAAGTATGCGGTTACGTTCACGAGGGAGATACTCCCCCCGAAAAATGCCCTCAGTGCGGCGTTCCGGCAGAAAAATTTGAAAAGGTTGAAGAAAACAAAAATTCATGGGCTACGGAACACGTTGTAGGCATTACGGAAGGCGTTTCTGAAGATATCATAAACGATCTCCGCGCTAATTTCAGCGGCGAATGTTCCGAAGTGGGTATGTATCTCGCTATGGCAAGGGTTGCGTTCAGAGAAGGTTACCCCGAAATCGGTCTTTATTGGGAAAAAGCCGCGTATGAAGAAGCTGAACACGCAGCTAAATTTGCGGAAATTCTCGGCGAAGTCGTAACGCCCTCCACAAAGAAAAACCTTGAAATGAGAGTTGCTGCCGAAAACGGCGCGACAGCAGGCAAATATGACCTTGCAAAGAGAGCCAAAGCCGCCAATCTTGACGCAATTCATGACACCGTGCACGAAATGGCAAAGGACGAAGCCCGTCACGGCAGAGCCTTTGAGGGACTTCTTAACAGATATTTCGGTAAATAATCCTTTTAATATAAGTCTGAAAAAACCGCATCCGATTGGGTGCGGTTTTTTTATTTTCCCGCGCTTGCGCGCCATTATACCCGCCCCCCGAACCTGAAAATACGGGAAAGAAGTCGCTTAAACGAAAAAAATTACTTAAAAGCTATTGACAAATGCTGGGGGGGGGGGGGGGGGGGGGG
>CAVKJG010000036.1:0-19599 GCA_963656825.1 Sphaerochaetaceae bacterium | reverse complement strand
CCGCCGTATAAACAATATCGGAGAAGAGATCGTCAAAGCAGGCGGTTTCTGCGCTTTTGCAATCGTTTCCGCCCGTTATGTCGATATATACCTGACGGAAGCTTCCGCTTGGATCAAAATAAGCGGTGTACCAATAATTATCGCCGTCGTAGGCGAGCTGAAGCCAGTATCCGCCCTCCTCGGCGACAGTGCCGGAAAGCCCGTCTCCGTAGTCGCGGATTATGGGCGAAGAAAGCCTGTCAAACCGAAGAAGCGACACCGCGCCTCCGTTTTCGGCGGAAAAGAACACCTGCGTTCTTTTCAGAACTCTTGCCCAAGGCTCGCGACGTATGGTTTTATGTAATATTTCCATGAAAAATTCCTTTCACTGCGGTTATTCTCCTTTTCCCGTAAGCTGAGAAATGCGTTTGCCGTCCGAAACAAGACCTGCAAAATTTTTCTGGCGCAGAACCTCGTAAACTCCGATCGCAACGCTGTTTGAAAGATTGAGACTGCGCTTGTTTTCGCGCATCGGAATTCTTACGCATCTTTCGGGACGGGCGCAAAGCAGCTCTTCGGGCAAGCCTTTCGTTTCTTTGCCGAACACGAGATAAACGTCCTCGCCGTATGTGATATCAGAGTAATTTCCCGACGATTTCGTTGAAAAATACCAAAGCTCGTCATTTCCGTGCATCGCCATAAATTCATCAAGATTTTCGTAATAATGAATGTCAAGCTCGTCCCAGTAATCGAGTCCGGCACGCTTCATTTTTCTGTCGTCTATTTCAAAGCCGAGAGGCTTTACAAGGTGCAGCGACGCTCCCGTCGCGGAGCAGGTTCGCGCGATGTTTCCCGTGTTCTGCGGAATTTCCGGCTCAACGAGAACTATATTTATCAAAATTCATCACTTCTTTCGGAAACCGATTTTTATTTTATTATAAGACTTTGCTTTGATTTTTTCAATAGCGGAGCAGACTTTTTGCCGCAAAGGAATAAATTTCAGGTATTAAACCGCTTTTTTCTGCGGAAATTAAGGTTGTAAAAACCGAAAGGAGAAAAATATTTATGAAAAGAAATATAAAAGCTTTTCTTTGCGCGACGATTGCGGCAATCACCTGTTTTTCGGGCGCGATTGCCGTTTGCGCGGAAAACTCTTTCAGCTGGTATTGCCGGCGCTGCAAGGATCACGTCCGTCCGAGCGCCGAAAGCAATATGGCGTTCATTGAAAAATACGACGGTGCGTATATAGGCAAAGATCCCGATGACAAGGTGGTTTATCTCACCTTTGACGCAGGCTACGAAAACGGAAACGTGGAGAGAATTCTCGACACGCTCAGGGAGCATAACGCAAAGGGAGCGTTTTTTATACTTGACAATCTTGCAAAGCGGTCGGGCGAGCTTGTAAAAAGAATGGAGGACGACGGACATTTCGTGTGCAATCATACGGCGCGGCACAAGGATATGACGAAGCTTTCAAGGGAAGAATTCGCTTCGGAGCTTGAAAAGCTGGAAAGCACCGTATCGGAGCAGACAGGCGTCACAGTAAAAAAATATTACCGTCCGCCCGAGGGCAGATTTTCCGAGGAAAATCTGAAATGGGCGCAGGAGCTCGGATACAAAACGGTGCTGTGGAGTCTTGCCTATGCCGATTGGGACAATAACCGTCAGCCCGAGCCGGAAAAGGCAAAAAAGCTTATTCTGGACAATATTCATAACGGCGCGGTGATACTTCTGCACCCCACGTCAAAAACGAACGCCGACATTCTTGACGGGCTTCTTACGGCGCTTGAAAACGACGGCTATCGCTTCGGCACGCTCGACGAGCTGTTTTCATCCGGCGGGACAGACTGATTTATGAAAAATTTATTCAAACGGTTTTTCTGTGTTTTGTTTGCGGTTGTCTTTGCGGCGCTGCTGTGCATTCAGGCAGAGGCTTCCGGCAATGTTATATACTCCGGAGCCGACGGTTGCGGAAAACGTATTGCCATAACCTTTGATGACGGTCCTCATCCGAAAAAGACGGCGGAAATACTCGACCTTCTTGCCGAATATTCGGCTCGCGCCACGTTTTTTGTCGTGGGCGAAAACGCAAAATATTATCCCGATCTTATAATGCGCGAGGCGGCGGAGGGTCACGAAATAGGAAATCACACCTATCATCACAGGGCGATGAGAAAATGCAGGGAGGGCGAGGGAAAATGCGAAATAACGGCGGCTTCCGATATGATAAAAAGCATAACGGGAAAATCGCCCGTGCTTTTCCGTCCGCCCGAGGGCTCGTATTCTTCGTCTACCGTAGAGCTTGCGCGCGCCTGCGGATGCGACGTTGTTTTATGGAACGTCGATACGCGCGACTGGGCGCTTTCAAAAACCGACGAAATAGTGGCTAACGTAAAGAAAAACGTGCGCGACGGAAGTATAATTCTTTTTCATGATTTCACGCGCGACGGCGCGCACACCTTGGACGCGCTTAAAATTCTTTTGCCGTATCTTATTTCCGAGGGGTACGAATTTGTGACGGTTTCGGAGCTGATAAGAGAAAAAAGCCTCTCGTAAGAGGCTTTTTTCAGCGGTGAACCAAGGGTCGCGCCGCCTTTATTTTGTATATTCCTTCGATTTGGACTTTTCGGCTTTTGTCACCGCCTTTGAAACGGCGGTCGCTATCGCCGTGTTTGCGATAAGCTCTATCGCGGCGTTGAAGAGAAAAGCGGTTGCTATAAACGCAAGCGGAGAAAGTCCTTTATCGTCTGCCATACCGAGCATTGTGTCTTTGAAAAGCAGGCAGAAGCCGCCGACAAAAAGAACGGTGTTTGTAAGAGAGCCGACAGCCGCGGCGACAAAATATGCGGTGATGCTGTCCTTTTTTCTTGTCATTGCGCGGAAGATAAGTCCCGGAAGAAGTCCGGCAAGGATTCTCGGCACAAAGCAGATGATAGCCGTAAAAAACGGATTTACACCGAAAAGGAGCACTCCGAACGTGCTCTGTCCGAAGCATTGCCAGAAGCTTGCCGCACCGAACAGTGCGCCGAGAAACGCTCCTGCCGCCGGACCGATAACTATCGCGCCTATGACGATGGGTATCATATTAAAGGTTATTTCGACTATGCCTATTTTCAGAAATCCGATCGGGGTGAAGCAGAATATCATAAGCAGTGCCACAAGCATTGCAAGCTTCACCATTGCAAACAGACGTTCGTTCTTCATTTTTTACATTCCTCATTTTATAAGTTTTGCATAAAGAGCTTTTATCGCGCGGTCGAGGTTATTTTCGTCCACGCCCAAGGTAATTCCGCCGTCGCCCGAGCCTGCATCCGCCGATGTGACGGCGATTTTTTCTTTATCGAGCGCGGAAAAAATATCGGAAAGGCGGCTTTTCGGATCGGCGCCGACTATCGCTATAAGCGCGCAGTCCGAGCCTTTTGTCACGCTTTCGGGCTGTGTGCAGGCGCATATTTCGCTTCGGATATAATCCTCTCTGCAGGCGACCTCCGCCCTCGGAAGCGTGAGGGATATGCAGTCTATACCGTAGGAAATACTCACGGGAGAGATTCCTCTCTGCGAAAGCACGCGGAGAATATCGGTTGCGTCCGCCGCGGTAGCTCCGATTTTGGTTTTACATATCCGCAGAGTGCAAAAGCCCTTTTTTCCGGCTATACCGCATATTCCGTCGCTTTTTCCGTCGCGGACGGCGACCACGCGCGTTCCCGGCGCGGCGGGGTCGAGAGTATTTTTTATTATTACGGGAATTCTGTCGCTCATAAGCGGGATAACGGAATCCTCGTGAAGCACCCCCGCGCCCATAAACGAAAGGCGGCGAAGCTCTTTATATGTTATTATACTTATAGTTTTCGGATTGTCAACCGTTTTCGGATCGGCAGACATAAATCCCGTCACGTCGGTCCAGTTTTCGTATTCGTCGCAGCCTGCGGCACAGGCAAGCACGGCGCCCGTTATATCCGAGCCGCCGCGCTCAAAGGTTTTGAGCGTTCCGCCGGGCATACTGCCGTAAAAGCCCGGAACTACGGCGTGAGCCGAGCCGGAAAGCTCGGCGGCTGTGCGGAGCTTTGTAAGCTCCGGCAGAAACGCGCCGTCCTCTCCGAAGCATATGCACCGCGCCGCGTCTATGAAATCGAACCCGAGATACGCCGAAAATATTTTCGCGCAGAAATATTCTCCGCGCGAGGCGAAATAATCTCTGCCGAAATAATTTTTTCTGCCGTATACAAGCTCGGAAAATTCGCAATCGAGCGACATCGGCAGGGAAAGCTCCGATATTATTCCGTCGAAACGGGCTTTTATTTTTTCGAGTATTCTGCAAAATTCCTCCCCGTCGGACGTGAATGCGCGATACAGCATATCGGTTATTTTTTCGTCGTCCGGAAAGCGTTTTCCCGGCGCGCTTACGGCTATATACCGTCTTGAGCTGTCCGATTGCACTATTTTTGCGGCGTTGTCTATGCCGCGGGCGTCGCAAAGCGAGCTTCCGCCGAATTTGACTGCCTTGATTTTGTTTTTCACGGAAAAGATATCACCTCCCGCTTTATAATATGACAGATTACGACTTTCGGACATACGGAAAAAAGACGCATAAAAACGAAAAAACGGCGCATCGCGCCGTTTTTTCGTAACAGTTATACGCCATCCTCCGTGCCTGCGGCATCGTTTTCCGGAGAAAGATATTTTTTCAGCTTTTGTACCGCGTCTTCTATAAGGCGCGATATTGTTTTTTCGTCGAGCAGTATTCTTGCCGCCGACGGCAGTCGCTGATACAGAGCGGCTGCCACAGCCGAATATTTTATTTCTCCCGTTCCGCCGCCGAAACGCTGCTCGGCAGCGGCTACAAGCGAAAGCACAACGGCTTTCGCCTCTCTTTTCATACCCTTTTTCGCAAGTATTATAATAAGCGCCGCAAGAACTGCGACGGCTATTATCAAAGGCGCGTATCCGGATAAAAATTCAAGCATTGCAAAGACTCCGCCGATATTCACGGCGGAGCGCACTCCTTTCCGTGATTATTGTAAAAGCAGACTTATCAGCGCTCCGGCGACCGCGCCCGCAACGGCGGACACAACGGCTTTCAGAAGCGACGAAAAGCGTCGCAGCGGTTGCCTTTCTATATCGCAAAGTCTTTCGTCCTGATTTTCAAGCCTTCGGTTTGCTTCCTCAAGCTGAACGACAAGACGCGCTATATTTTCATTCTGACTGTTTATCGCATTCGCAAGAGCTTCGAGCTTGTCTATTCTGTGCGAGTTGATCTTTTCGCGCTCTTCTATCTTGACAATGCGTTCTCCCTGCGAGGAAGAAATATTATGTGAATTTTCGGAGATGCAATCTCCCAGAGGGGATCACCCGCTTTCGCTCTGTATTCCCCGTTGCGCGTGAAAATCTTTTTTTCGGTAAGGGATGTTACGCGCAAAGCAGCGTTTTTTGCTGCGTCCTTATTATACCACATTTTCGGCGCTTTGTAAATAGAAAAACGAACAAAAGTTCGTATTTTTTGAAAAAACGTGAGACGACTTGGCGACGGAACAAAAAAATGCCGCCGGAAAGGCAAAGTTTTGAGTTTTTTAACAATTTATTATGGCAATCAGGAAAAATATATAGTATAATATAATCTGTATTAGATTGCCGAAGTGGCTTTGAAATCAAAAACATCTCTGAGAGGAGTATTTATAATGTCGATTGTCAGTAAAATTTTCGGAACGTACAGCGAACGCCAGATAAAAAAGCTAATGCCGCTTGTCGATAAAGCGGACTCGCTTTCCGGAAAGTATGAAAATATGAGCGACGGCGAGCTTCGCGCGATGACGGATACCTTCAGGCAAAGACTTTCCGCTGGGGAAACCCTTGACGATATCCTGCCGGAAGCGTTCGCCGCGGTAAGAGAAGCCGCCGCGCGCGCCATAGGCAAAAAGCCGTACAGAGTTCAGCTGCTCGGCGGAATAATTCTGCATCAGGGCAGAATAGCCGAGATGAAAACAGGCGAAGGAAAAACGCTTGTCGCAACTATGCCGGCGTATCTGAACGCGCTCACGGGCAAGGGCGTTCACATAGTCACGGTAAACGAATATCTTGCCCGCCGCGACAGCGAGGAAATGGGCAAGGTATACGGATTTCTCGGGCTGACGACGGGGCTTGTTCTTCAGGCGCAGAGTCCGGAGGAAAAAAAGAAAGCCTACGCCGCGGATATAACCTACGGAACAAACACGGAAATAGGCTTTGACTATCTTCGTGACAATATGGCGAAAACCCATGACGGACTTGTTCAGCGCGAGCTTCATTTCGCCATAGTGGACGAGGTGGACTCGATACTGATAGACGAGGCGAGAACGCCGCTTATCATATCGGGGCCGGGCGAAAAATCCGACGATATGTATAAAAAAGCGGACGCCTTTGTCCGCCGTCTGCGCGCAAAGGTGGTAAAGGAAATGGACACCAAGAGCGACAACGAGGACGTGACGGAGGATTACATCGTTGACGAAAAGGGGAAAAGAGCCACGCTTACGTCGAGAGGCGTCGCAAAGGCGGAGGCTTTCTTCGGTATCGAAAACCTTTCCGACCCCGAAAACAATTCGCTTTATCACTATATAAACGAGGCGCTTCACGCTCACGGCGTTATGAAGCGCGACGTGGATTATGTCGTTGCCGAGGGCAAGGTGCTTATAGTCGATTCGTTTACGGGAAGAATAATGCCGGGCAAACGTTTTTCAAACGGCTTGCATCAGGCGATAGAAGCCAAAGAGCGCGTCGATATTCAGAACGAAAACCAGACGCTTGCGACGATAACGTATCAGAATCTTTTCCGTCTTTATTCAAAGCTTTCGGGTATGACGGGAACTGCGCTTACGGAGGAAAACGAATTCCGTGAGATCTACGGGCTTGACGTTGTCGAGGTTCCCACGAACAAGCCAATGATAAGAACAGACCGCAACGACGTTGTGTATAAAAATACAGCCGGAAAATACCGCGCGATAATAAACCAGATAAGAGAGTGTCACGAAAAGGGTCAGCCGGTGCTTGTCGGCACGGTTTCGGTGGAAAAATCCGAATATCTTTCTGCGCTTCTCAAAAAGGAAGGCATACAGCATAACGTGCTGAATGCAAAGCAGCATCAGCGCGAGGCGGAGATAGTCGCTCAGGCGGGCAAATTCGGCGCGGTGACGATATCGACGAACATGGCGGGACGCGGTACGGATATAATGCTCGGCGGCAATGCGGAATTCCTTGCGAAAAACGAGCTGAAAAAAGCCGGCTACGACGAAGAACAGATATCGCTTGCCACCGGAATGAGCGAAAACATAGACGATAATGTCCGTGAGGCGAGAGAGCTTTACAGAAGCTCGCTTGACAGGTTCAGGGGCGAGATAGCGCCGGAGGCTGACAGAGTAAGAGAAGCGGGCGGACTCTTTATTCTCGGTACGGAAAGACACGAAAGCCGCCGTATAGACAATCAGCTGCGCGGCCGTTCGGG
The DNA here is from genome assembly GCA_963656825.1 of Sphaerochaetaceae bacterium. GTDB lineage: Bacteria > Bacillota > Clostridia > Oscillospirales > CAG-272 > CAG-841. Next base: position 12,149 of record CAVKJG010000036.1, on the reverse strand, counting down.
ACGTCAGGGCGATCCCGGCGAGAGCAGATTTTTCCTTTCGCTCGAAGACGATCTTATGCGCCTTTTCGGTTCGGACAGGGTCGTCGGCGTTGTGGAAAGGCTCGGACTTCCGGAGGACGAGCCGATAGAAGCAAAGATAATTTCAAACACGATAGAATCGTCGCAGAAGCGTCTTGAGGGCGAAAACTTCAACAGAAGAAAAACGGTGCTCGAATACGACGACGTTATGAATCAGCAGAGAACGGTAATCTACAAGCAGCGCAGAGAGGTTCTTGACGGAGAGGATATAAGCGGAACGATAAACGATATGCTGAAAAGCGTTGTTCCTTCCGCGCTTGACATCTGCACGGCGGACGGCGCGCTCGATATGGGTGCAGTAAAGGAACGCCTTTTCTGGCTGCTTTCAAAGGAAGAGCTTTCGTATGAAAACGGCGATATAAGCCGCGAGGAGCTTGAAGCCCGTCTTTGCGACCGCATAAACCGCATATACGAGGCGCAGAAAGCGATATTCGGCGATAAGATTGGCGATCTTATGCGCTTTGCGCTTCTTACCGCGGTTGACAGAGCGTGGAGAGAACATCTTGACGCTATGGACGATCTCCGTGACGGAGTCGGACTTTCGTCGCTGGCACAGCGCAATCCGATAACGGAATACCGCATAGCCGGCAGTGAAATGTTCGATGAAATGATAGAAAAAATCCGCGAGGAAACGGTAAGATTTCTGCTTTTCGCTTCGCCCGTTCAGGAGGCGAAGGCAAAAGCCGCCGCCGCTCAGAAGCAGGCGGAGCTGAAAAATCTCGGCGGCAGGGCGGAAAAACGTCAGCCCGTTGTAAAAAAGAGCTTTGAAAAAACAGGAAGAAACGATCCCTGTCCGTGCGGCAGCGGAAAGAAATACAAGCAGTGCTGCGGAAGAAACGCAGGCGCGGATAACTGATACGGAGGATAAAAATTGGGCTTCGGCTGGATGTTTTTAGGTTGGCTTTTCATGTTCCCGACGATAGGAAACATTGATATAACGCCGGACTTTATAGGATTTCTGATAATGCTTGAGGGGCTTTCCTGCGCCAGCAGGTATTGCCGGTGCTTTGATCTTACAAAGCGGCTTGCGGCGTTCGGCATCGTATTTTCGCTTTTGTGCTGGGTATATCAGCTGCTTTTGACGCTTTCGGTGCTTGAAGCGTCGTCTGTCGGAACGGCACTTCGGATTTTATACGCCGTATTTCTTGCGGCGTTCGATATAAGTCTTGCCCTTTCGATATCGAAGATAGCCGAGGAAACGGAGCTGCCGAAGATCCGCGTAAGAGGCGCGGCGGCTGTTCCGCTCGCCTTCATAATGGTTCTTTGCGGAAGGCTCGCGTGGTCTTATGCGGTAAATAAGATATCGTCGGCGGCGGACGGAGAAACGATAAGTGGTGCGCTCAGCTGGACTATGAGAGCAGGCTATATAGCCGAGGTGCTTTTCGTATGCTATATGCTGGTTCTGCTTTTGTCGTGTTATCGGTGGATATGCCTTGAAGGGGAAGAGGATATGCCCGACAAAAAGCACAGGCTTCCTACGCCGTTCGATATAATCGAAAAGGGCAAAAACAAGGAGGATAAGAAATGACGGGCTCCGGCAGAAAGCGCGGCAGACTCGGATTTGTTATGGCGGGGACGGTTATGCTGTTCAATCCGTGTATAAACATAATCGATATTCTTCCGGATGTTTTCGGTATATTGCTTATACTTTACGGAATAAGCCGTATGGCAGATATTTCTCCCGCTGTGGAGGAAGCGAAAAAAGGCTTTGAAAAGGCGGCGTGGGCAGGACTTTTTGCTCTTGTTGCGATGGTGTTTTCTTTTGGCGCGGACAATTACACAAGGCTTTCGCTTGCGTTTGCGGCGTGGCTTCTGGAATGTATTTTTATCATTCCCGCGATGAAAAAGCTGCTTGTCGGCGCAGACGATCTGCGCGTGAGACTTGTAGACAGGGGCAGCGAAGAGGCTTTTTCGGGAGCGGCAACGCTTTCGTCGATGTTTTTCGCTTTCAGGTCGGTTATGGCGGTGATACCGCTTTCGATGCCGCTGTTTTTTGAGAAAAAAGAGCAGGATATAGTTTCCGGCGGAGGCGGCGAAAGCATTGAATCGGTGATAAACGTGGCGACGGTTATCTGCACGGCGCTTTCGCTTGTTGTGGGCATCGTGTGGCTTGTGTCGGTGCTGAAATGCTTTTATGAGCTTCGCTCCGATAAAGAATTTGAAAACGCCGTTCTTGAAAAATATGATGCGGAAATAACGCCGGACGGCTCGCTTTGGAAAAAGAGATACGCAAAGCGTTTTATTACGGTATACACGGTGTCGCTGATATTTTTTGTCGGAATACCGATAAACTCGCTTCCGTATATACCCGAATACGCTTTCGGACTTCTTGCGGCGACGGCTGTTTTGCTCGGAGGGTATTTCTTTGCGGAATACCGCAAAAAGCTGCTGTGGCTTTGCGGAATATTCACCGCGCTTTCGGTCGCGGCGACGGTGCTCGGCTTTGCCTACGGAGGTAAATTCGGAGAAAGGCTGTATCCGTACGAGGCGGAAGGCTTTTTTTCGGCGTTTGTTCCTTATGCGATAGCGGAAACGGCTGCGCTTGCGACAGCGGTGGCGATATTTGCCGTCATAAGAAAGGCGCAGCTTGAAATGACAGAAAAATGCGTCGGCTGGCAGGGCGATTACGGCTTTGAAGGAAAACAGGGCAGCGCCGTAAAAAAACGGCTTAAAAAGCGCGTGACGGTGACGTTTGTATTGCAGTGCATATATGCCGCTGTGTCGGTCGCGGCGGTAATTCTGTCGCCGCTGGGCGATATCAACGTTATATATTCTATGGGTTGGGTAGCGAGGCTTGTTCTCTGCGCCGCGATGATAATATCCGCGGAGATTGCGAGGGACGGAATCATAAGCGAAACGGAAAAATGAATTTTCGGAGGGATTATTATGGACAATAACGAAGAAACGATAACCGGCGAAAGCCCTGAAAACGAGCTTGAACGCAGGAATAAAAGAAGGGAAGGCGTCTACGATTGGATAGAGGTTTTTGCGGCGGCGGTAACGATAGTTGTCATAATGCTGTCGTTTATAATGAGAATCGCGACCGTGCGCGGTCATTCGATGAACGATACGCTTTCCGACGGGCAGGTGCTTATAATGAGCGATATGTTCTACACCCCGAAGCAGGGAGATATTGTTGTCGTTCAGCAGAACGGCGGATATTTTGAAAGTCCGCTTGTAAAGAGAGTCATAGCCACGGGCGGACAGACGCTTTATATAGATTTCGACAAATGGGAGGTGACCGTCGACGGAAAGGTCGTTTCCGAGGATTATGTAAAAATCGTTCCGGGCGTTTCGATGGATAAGGAAGAATATTATTCGGTTTACAGCTCGTATTTTGACGAAACGGGAAGTATGACCATACCCGACGGCTACCTGTTTGTGATGGGCGACAACAGAAACGAATCGTCCGACAGCAGAAGCATTTACGTCGGACTTGTCCGCGAGAACGAGGTGCTTGGCAAGGTGGTGTTCAGCCTGCTTCCGCTTTCCTCGTTCGGAACGGTGAAATCGGCAGGATAAAATCCTGCAAGCCTGAAAAGAGAGGACGGCTGAAAAACAATGCCATCTACACAGATACAGTGGTTTCCGGGACATATGGCGAAAACACGCCGTATGATAGCCGAAAACTTAAAGCAGGTGGATCTTACGATAGAGGTCCGCGACAGCAGAATACCGGCTTCCTCCGAAAATCCGGAGATAAAAAAGCTTACCGCGCCAAAGCCGAGGCTTGTGCTTCTGAGCAAAAGCTCGCAGGCGGATCCGAACGTTACGGCGGAATGGAAAAGATATTTTGCCGAATGCGGAGAAAACGCTATATTTTATGACTGCAAAACAAACGAGGGAATAGCGGATATCGCTCCCGCGGCGCGCAGGCTCTGCGCCGAAAAGCTGAAAAGCTGGCAGGACAAGGGCATGGACGGACGCCACCTCCGCGCGATGATAGTGGGAATTCCCAACGTCGGCAAAAGCTCGCTTATAAACCGTCTTGCCGCGGACAAAAAGGCAAAGGTGGAGGATCGCCCGGGCGTCACGCTGAATAAGCAATGGGTAACGACGTCGATAGGAATAGACCTGCTCGACACGCCGGGGGTGCTCTGGCCGAAGTTCGACGAGAGAAGAGTCGGCGAAAATCTTGCGATAACGGGCGCGATAAAGGACGATATAATGGATACTGATGAGCTTGCCACCGTGCTTTGCGCAAGGCTCAGGGAAATATATCCGCAGCTTCTGATACAGAGATACGGCATAAGCGAGGATGCTGTTTCGGAGGAAACGCAGCCGTGGGAAACGGTTGAGGCGATAGGCAGAAAAAGAGGCTTTCTCGTCCGCGGAGGAGAGGTTGATTTTTCGCGCACGGCGAAGATGCTGCTTGACGAGCTTCGCGGAGGAAAAATAGGAAGAATATCGTTTGAAAGACCGAGAGGTAAAAAATAATGCCGAGCTATGAATTTGAAAATGCCGCAAGAGCAAAAGGCTTTGTAAACATATGCGGCGTGGACGAGGCGGGGAGAGGTCCGCTTGCGGGGAATGTCGTTGCGGGAGCCGTGATAATGCCGCAGGGACTTATAATAGACGGACTTGACGATTCCAAAAAGCTTTCCGAAAAGAAGCGCGAGGCGCTTTACGATATAATAACAGAAAAAACGGTATGGTCGGTGGCGTGGGCAACTCCTGCCGAAATAGACGAATATAACATTCTCGGCGCGACCATGCTTGCAATGAAGCGCGCGATAGGCGGACTTTCGCAGAAGGCGGACTATGCGCTCATCGACGGAAATCGTGCAAAAGGCTTCGACATTCCGGTTGAAACGATTGTAAAAGGAGATTCAAAAAGCTTTTCGATAGCGGCGGCTTCGATAATCGCAAAGGTCACGCGTGACCGTCAGTGCATTGAGCTTGACAGGGAATATCCCGAATACAGCTTTGCGGTACATAAGGGCTATCCCACAAAGGCGCATATGGAGGCTGTGATAAGACTCGGACCGTGTCCGGAGCACAGAAGGAGCTTTCTTTCCTTTGTTGACAGGGCTAAAAATGAAAAATAAAAGAAAATTCGGCTCGGCGGGCGAGGATATCGCCGCAGGATATCTTGAAAAAGAGGGCTACACGATAACGGGAAGAAACGTCCATTTCGGACACATCGAAACCGATATAATCTGCGAAAACGAAAGCGAAATTCTTTTTGTCGAGGTCAAGACGAGAACAGACGCCGAATTTTCGCTCAGGTTCGGACGTCCCGCCTCGGCGGTGACGAAAAAGAAGCTTGAAAATATGGTGCTTTGCGCGCGGCAGTATCTGTACGAAACAAAATGCGTAAAAAAGCCGAGAATAGACGTGATTGAAGTATATATAAAAGAGGAAGACGGCGCACCTGCCCTTTCCGAAAAGGGAATTGTGCATATAAAAAACGTGACGGTCTGACATATTTATCTTTCGGGGGAATACTATGAATTACTTTGACCTTCACTGCGATACGCCCTTTGAGCTTTACAAAAGAAAAACGCCGCTTGCGGCTGGGCAGACGCACATAACGGCGGAAAAGGTGCGCGGTTTTGAAAAATACGCGCAGATAATGGATGTCTGGTCGCAAAACGACCTTTCGGGGCAGGAATGCTACGAGCAGTTTTTCAAGATTTACGATAATTTCACGGGCGAGCTTGAGAAAAATCCGCAGTTCTGCTTTTGCCGCGGCTCTGCCGATATGACAAAGGCTTTTTCCGAGGGCAGACAGCCCGTTTTCCTCGGAATCGAGGGCGGGAAGCTGCTTTGCGGAGATGTTTCAAGGCTTGATACGCTTTATGCTGCCGGCGCGAGATTTTTCACGCTCGTGTGGAAGGGCGACTGCGACATCGGCGGCGCATACGATACCGAAAACGGTCTTACGGATTTCGGGCGCAGAGTTGTGGAAAGACTTTCGTCGCTTGGAATGGCGGTAGATCTTTCGCACGCCTCGGACAGAATGACAGAGGAAGCGACGGAAATCTGCAAAAGCGGAAAAATTCCTGCGATAGCAAGCCATTCGAGCGCACGCGCCGTAACGTCGCACCGCAGAAATTTAACCGACGACCTTGCAAAGAAAATCGCCGGAGCGGGCGGAATAACAGGCGTTTGTCTTGCTGACGCTTTTGTTTCCGATACAAAGCCGGCGCATATTTCGGACGCGGTGCGTCACATTCTGCACTATCTTGACATCGGGCTTGAAAAAAGCATATGCATCGGCGGAGATCTTGACGGCGCGGCTTTGCCGTCGGAAATAAGGGACGTATCCGATATGCCGCGGCTTTTCGAGGCGCTTCTTTCCGCGGGAGTGAGCGAAAAAGCGGCGCAGGATATTTTCTTTTGCAATGCGGAAGGCTTTATCCGCAGGTATATGTAATGCGGCTTTCGCCGCATTTTACTCAGATATTTTTCTGTCTGAACGTTGCACAGACCGTGTCCGTGCAGCTTGTGGCATAGCTGGGTCCGACGTTTATCCTGTCGGCTTTGCAGGTGCAGTCGCCGTCGTGATAAACGCAGTTTGTAACGTCGCACGAAACGCCGCCGTTCTTTTTGCAGGTTTTGCAGGTGGCTTTGTCTGTGCCGAGGGTATCCTTGTTTTCAAATTCCATTCGGTAATATTCCGTATCCGGAAAAGCTCCGGAAATCCTTTCATATCACATCTGTGCCTTTTTATCGGCAAATACAGTTTGCCCGAACCGTAAAAGAAATATGCCGGTCGGAATTCAAAAAACTAAAAAATTTCAAAAAATATCGGAAAGGGAGGCAATCGTCCTTGCTCTACACCATAGGAGATCTTCATCTTTCGCGCACCGTAAAAAAGCCGATGGACATTTTCGGCACGAGGTGGAACGGTCACGACGAGAAGATAGAGGAAAACTGGAAAAAGAAAATAAAGCCGGAGGACACGGTTGTCGTTCCGGGGGATATATCGTGGGCGATGACCCTTGACGAGGCGAAGGCGGATTTCGATTTTATCGAGGCGCTTCCCGGGAAAAAGATAATGCTCAAGGGCAATCACGATTATTATTGGCAGACAAAAAAGAAGCTTGACGATTTTCTTGTCGCGTGCGGCTACGAAACGATGACCTTTCTTCAGAACAACGCAATCGAAACGGAGGAGTTCATAATCTGCGGATCGCGCGGATGGTACAGCGACGATAAGGAAAATCTTGCGCGCGGCGCAGACAACAAAAAGATAATCGCGCGGGAGGTCGTAAGGCTCAAAATGAGTATAGACGCGGCGAAAAAGCTCCGCGACGCCGCCGCTTTGCGCGGCGAAAGCAAGGAGATAATAGCGTTTCTTCACTTTCCGGCGATATTCAAGGGCTATATGTGCGACGAAATAATAATGGAGCTTTACCGTGGCGGAATAGAACGCTGCTATTACGGGCATATTCACGGAAATTACGAAGCTCCGGCGAAAATAAACTACGCGGATATTGATTTTTACCTTGTTTCCGCTGATTATTTGATGTTTGACCCACTTGCAATTGCAAAAAAATGTTGACATTGCGGGCGGATAATGATATAATCAATTTTGTATGTCAAGTGACAAAAGATAATAAAATCGGAGGAAAAAATAATGAAAGTGTTAAAAGTCGGCGATGCCGAAAAAAACCGCAAGGAGCTGGAAATCCTGATAGACCGCGCTGAATTTGACGCGGCTGTCGACGTTGCGTTCAAAAAGAACGCGGTAAAGATGAATGTTCCCGGCTTCCGCAAGGGCAAAGCTCCCAGAGCGATCATCGAAAAAATGTACGGCAAGGGCGTTTTTTATGAGGACGCGCTCAACGAAATCGTTCCGAAGGCTTATTCGGACGCGCTTGCAGAAACCGCTCTCGACGTTGTTTCGGCTCCCGAATACGACGTAAAATCAATTGACGACGGCGGCGTTGTCATCACGGTTAAAGTATTTGTAAAGCCCGAATGTTCTCTCAAGGCTTACAAGGGACTCAAAGCGGAAAAGGAAAACGTGACGATAAGCGACGAGGCTGTCGATCACGAAATACAGACGATGCGCGAGAGAAACGCAAGAGAAATAGACGTAACCGACCGTCCCGCACAGAACGGCGACTGCGTTGTGTTCGATTTCGACGGTTATGTCGACGGCAAGGCATTTGAAGGCGGCAAGGCTGAAAAATATCACCTCAAGCTCGGTTCCGGTCAGTTCATTCCTGGATTTGAAGATCAGATCTGCGGTCACAGCATAGGCGACGAGTTTGACGTTGAGGTTACCTTCCCGACGGATTATCACGAAACGACTCTTGCCGGAAAGCCCGCTACGTTCAAGTGCAGGCTTCACGAAATCAAGTTTGACGAGCTTCCCGCGCTTGACGACGAATTCGTAAAGGACGTTTCCGAATTCAACACGCTCGATGAATACAAAGCCGACATAAAGGCGAAACTCGAAGAGAACGCAAAGAAGGCTCAGGACGCAAAGACGGACGAACAGCTTCTTGACGCGCTTTCCGAAAATCTTGAGGCGGACATTCCCGAGGCTATGTTTGAAAACGAGCTTGACGCCTGCCTGCACGATTACGAAAACCGTCTGCGTTATCAGGGTATAGATCTGAAAACGTTTATGCAGTACACCGGCGCGACGATCGATTCGCTCAAGGCGCAGCTTCGTCCTCAGGCTGAAAAGAACGTAAAGATCCGTCTTGCTCTCGAAACGGTTGCAAAGCTTGAAAACATCACAGCCGTTGCGGATAAGATAGAAGCCGAATACAAGAAGATCGCAGACGCATACGGTCTTGAACTCGAAAAGGTCAAAGCCGCTGTAAGCGAAAAGGATATCGCGGCAGACGTTGTCGTTGCGTCCGCTCTCGACTTTATCCGCAGCAACGCCGAGGTAAAGACAAAGAGAGCCGCCGCAAAGAAAGCGGCAAAAAAATCCGAAGCCGCAGCCGAAGAGGGCGCGGAGCCGGCAGAGCCCGTAAAGAAAACAACAAGAAAATCGACGGCAAAGAAAGCCGAAGCAAAGACAGAAGAAAAGACCGAAGGCGACGCGGAGTAAGATACTCTCCGCCGAACCCGGCAAGAAGGGAGATATTTTATGGCACTCGTACCTTATGTAATAGAACAGACGAGCAAGGGCGAACGTTCCTACGATATTTATTCGCGCCTGCTCAACGACAGAATAGTTTTCCTCAGCGACGAGGTGAACGACGTCACGGCATCGCTTGTGGTGGCACAGCTGCTTCATCTTGAATCTCAGGATCCCGATAAGGACATAGCGCTTTATATAAACAGTCCCGGCGGTTCGGTTACCGCGGGAATGGCTATATTCGATACGATGAGCTACATCAAGTGCGACGTATCGACGATATGCGTCGGTATGGCGGCAAGCATGGGCGCGTTTCTTCTTGCGGCCGGCGCAAAGGGCAAGAGATTTGCTCTTCCCAACAGCGAGATAATGATTCATCAGCCTCTCGGCGGAATGCAGGGACAGGCGAGCGATATGAAAATCCATGCCGACCACATCATAAAGACAAGACGCCGCATAAACGAGATACTGGCAAGAGAAACCGGAAAGTCGATAGAACAGATAGAAGCGGACACCGAACGCGATAATTTCCTCAGCGCAGACGAGGCTGCGGCTTACGGACTTATCGATAAGGTAATAGACAAACGCATCTGACGAAAGGAAAACAGCTGATGGCTGACAGAACAAATACTTCATCGCGCCGTTGCTCTTTCTGCGGAAGAAGCGAGGATCAGGTGGGACTTCTTATCCCCTCTCCGCTCGGAACGTATATCTGCGACGATTGCGTTTTCGCCTGCGAACAGCTCCTTGACGATTATCATTCGTCGGCAGGCGAGGATTCTCTTACAGAGCTTGCGGAGCTTCCCAAGCCCAAAGAGATAAAAGCCATACTTGACGAATATGTGATCGGTCAGGACGAGGCGAAGATCGCGCTTTCGGTGGCGGTGTATAACCATTACAAAAGAATATCCAAAAAGGAAAAAGACGACGACGGCGTGGAGATTCAGAAGAGCAACGTGCTTCTTCTCGGTCCTACCGGCGTGGGAAAAACGTTCCTTGCACAGACTCTTGCAAAAACGCTCAAAGTGCCTTTCGCGATAGCCGACGCAACGACTCTTACCGAAGCGGGATATGTCGGCGAGGATGTTGAAAACATTCTTTTAAGGCTTATTCAGGCGGCGGATTACGACGTTGAGCTTGCCGAAAAGGGAATAATCTATATTGACGAAATAGACAAAATATCGCGCAAGAGCGAAAACCGTTCGATCACGCGCGATGTTTCCGGCGAAGGCGTTCAGCAGGCGCTTCTGAAAATACTTGAAGGCACAACGGCAAACGTTCCTCCGCAGGGCGGAAGAAAGCATCCGGGACAGGATTTTATACAGATTCACACGGAAAATATACTTTTTATCTGCGGCGGCGCTTTTGACGGTCTTGAAAAAATAATTGAAAAGCGCAAGGGTGCGTCGGGTGTCGGTTTCGGCAGCGAGATAAAGAGCAAAGCCGAAAAAACTCCGGGCGGAACGCTTCGAGACGTAACGTCTCACGATATTGTAAAGTACGGACTTATCCCGGAGCTTGTCGGCAGACTGCCCGTTATAGTGAGTCTTTCAGAGCTTGACGAGGAGGCGCTTTCCAGAATTCTTCGCGAGCCGAAAAACGCTATTCTCAAGCAGTATAAAAAGCTTATAGGTATGGACGGTGTGGATATTGTTTTCACGGACGACGCCATATCGAAGATAGCGCGCCGTGCTATTGAACGCGGAACAGGCGCAAGGGGACTCCGCGCGATAATGGAAGAAATAATGCTTCCGATTATGTATGAAATCCCGTCAATGGAAAATCTGAAATCCGTTACGGTAACGGCGGAAACGCTCGACGGTAAAAAGCCCGAGCTTGTTTTTGAAGAAAAATAATTTTTTTGCGCAAAGCCGTCGCATCCGCGACGGCTTTTGCTTTTTTCGGAGCGATAAAAAAGAAAAAAATATCCTTTTCGCTGTATAACGGCGATTTTTTTGTGTCGATAATATGAGCGACACGAATTATCGCCGTACAGGCGGAAAGGAAATAACATATGAACAAAAACCAGAGAAAAAGACAACTGAACCGCGGACTTGCAATTGCGCTTGCGATTTTGCTTGCCGCAACCATTGCGATTACAATCATTGCGTTTACTTCTTCAAAAAAGGCAAAGCCGGGCACTGCCGAAAGCTCGACGTCCGGACAGACGAGCGCTCAGACAACGACAAAACAGACGACAGCCCAGACGACGACAACGGCGAAAACGGACGATAATCCCGTTTCGGTAAAGCCGGATAAAATGCTTTGTCCGGTTGCTGGCGGAACGATGCTCAAGGAATATTCGAGCGATGTTCCCGTGTGGTCGCTGACGATGGAGGATTACCGTATTCACAGCGGGATTGATATCGAAGCTGAGAGCGGCACGGAGGTAATTGCCGCGGCGGGCGGAGTGATTTCTCTTATCGAAGCCGACCCGATGATGGGGCAGACGATTGAGATAACTCATTCTGACAGCTGCAAAACCGTTTACAAAAATCTTTCAACAAAGCTTCCCGAAGGGCTGGCATCGGGCGCGACGGTAAAGGCGGGGCAGACGATAGGCTATGTGGGCGACACCTCGCTTATAGAAATATCGGAGGAGCCGCACCTGCATTTTGAAGTTTATGTTGACGGGGCGAGTGCGGATCCGCTTTCGTTTTTCAGCGTTGCGGAAAAGGACCCCACCACCGATTTTGAAGATAAATAAGCTTTCCCCCAAATGTAAAGAGCGTCGGAGCGAATCCGGCGCTTTTTGCGTTTCGGAGCGGCAGTAATTTTTGCCGCAGGAGCGTCATATAATATAATGTAAAAAGGCTCGGGCGACAGAGGCTTTCGGGAATATACGGAAAATGCGGGAAAATTTTTTCCGCGCGGATAAAAAAATCGGGGCGGGTTTTGTCGGTTTTTTCTGAAAAAAGAGATTTTTTTCAAAAATATTTGCTTAAAATCAAGGACAATTCATTATAACTCTTGACAAATTCGCAAAGTAATGATAAAATAACACTAAACACAGTATCGAGTA
>CAVKJG010000035.1:0-19862 GCA_963656825.1 Sphaerochaetaceae bacterium | reverse complement strand
TTAAAGAAAAAAATTTTTTCAAAAAATAAAAAAACACGAAAGGATAAAAACATGAAAATCACATTCCAGAAGGAGATGCTCCTGCTTTGTATCCAGCGCTCGCTCGGATGCGTTTCATCGGAAAAGACCTACGGCGCAATAGAAGGTATTCTTCTTTCAAGCGTAGGCTCTGACAAGTGTATGATCTGCGCGTATGACCTTGAAAAAGGTGTGAAAACAACCATAGACGCAAGAGTTCACGAGGGCGGCGCAGCCGTTATAAACGGAGCAAAGCTTGCTTCGGTTGTAAAATTCATGCCTTCCGATATCACAATAGAAACGGGCGACGGAAATTTTGCCACGATATCGAGCGGACGCTCGAAATTCCAGCTTCATTATCTTCCGGGCGAAGAATTCCCGCAGATACCCGAATTTTCTCCCGAAAGAAGTTTTACGGTAACGCAGTCGAAAATAAAATCAATGATAAACCGCACGGCGTTTGCGATAAGTCACGACGACAACGGCAGACCCGCGCTCACCGGACTTTATTTTGAAGTCGAGGGCGACAGAATAAAAACCGTCGCGTGCGACAGCTTCCGCCTTGCGATAAGAGTAAACAGATGCGAAACCAACATAGATTCCAAAACCGGCGAAACGGAGCTTAAATTCATTGTCCCCGGAAAAACGATAAACGAAATATCGCGTCTGCTTGACGATACCGACGAAAAGATAAAGTTTTCGCTTACGAAAAAGCATATCATATTTTCTCTGGGTATGCGCTACGGCGACGACATAAAGGAAACGGTGCTTTTCTCGCGCCTTATAGACACGGCATATATGGAATACGAAAGATTTATTCCGAAGGAAAGCAAAACGTTTGTAACGGTCGATAAAAATATGCTTGAGGACGCGCTTGAAAGAGCTTCCCTTGTAACTGAGGACAGAGCGGTAGGACAGTCAAAGAGCATTGTAAAATTCAAGGTAGAGGATGAAATTCTTCATATTTCTGCAGTTTCCATAAACGGAAAGGTATTCGATGAAATTCCAGTTGAAAAGAAGGGTCCGGACATGGAGATAGGCTTCTCCTGCAAATATCTTATAGAAATTCTCCGCGCGTGCGGAACGGATATTCTCAAGCTCTCTCTTACATCGTCTCTTATGAGCATGATAATCGAAGGAAGCGGCGAAAGCGACAAGGACGACAGCTTTATCTATCTTGCGCTTCCGATGAAAATGAGAGAAAACTGAAAATATGTATCTTGACGTTGCCGTTTTTGAAAATTTCAGAAACATAGAACATTTTCCGTTTACGTTTTCGCCCGGAATGAATATTCTTTTCGGCGGAAACGCTCAGGGAAAAACGGCTGTTATCGAAGGAATTTATCTTTTTGCCGGCGGAAAGAGCTTTCGTCGGGCAAGAGATAAGGATATGATAAAAAACGATAAGGATTTTTCGCAGATAAGCATTTCCTACACCGATGAAAAAAGAGAAAACAAAATGTCGCTGAGATATTTCCGCGAGCTGAAAAAAGAATGTTTTCTCAACGGCGTGAAAACGAAAAAAATGTCCGAATTTGTGGGAAACTTCAAGGCGGTGCTTTTCTGTCCCGAGCATCTTGCAATCGTAAAGGACGAGCCCTCTGTCAGACGCGCTTTTATAGATTCGGCAATATCGCAGATAAAGCCTGCGTATCTCGGTGCGCTGATAGAATACGGAAAGCTTATAGAACAGAAAAACGCTTTACTCAAAAATGCCGAAAATTACAGTCCCGCCGCGTTTGAGGATATGTATTCCGTGTATTCGCAGAAAACAGCCGAAAGCTCGGCTTATATAACGTCAGTGAGGGCGGAATATCTCGGTCGGCTTTTTGAATATGTAAAAGCATTTCTTCTCGATATGACGGACGGAAAAGAAACCGTAAGCTATGAATATATCTCGAACATATCGTGCGAAGGCTGTGACCTTTCCGACAGAGAAGAAAATGTAAAGAAGTATATCGAAACCATAAAAAACGGCGCCGAGCGCGAAAAGGCGGCAAAAACGTCGGTATTCGGCGCTCACAGAGATGATTTTGACATAAAGCTGCCGATAGGCTCGGCGAAGATATTCGCTTCGCAGGGACAGCAGAGAAGCATTGCGCTCGCACTGAAGCTTGCCGAGGGCGAGCTTTGCCGCGAGGAAACGGGCGAATATCCCGTGTTTCTTTTCGACGACGTGCTTTCCGAGCTTGACAGAAGCAGAAAAAATTATGTTCTCGGCAGTCTTTCGGGAAAGCAGGTAATAGTTACGTCCTGCGACGAAGCCGATTTTTCGGATTGCGAAAACGCCTGCAAAATATACGTTGAAAACGGAAATTATTATTACAGATGAGGTTTTATGTATCTCCACATAGGTAACGGAAAAATGATAAAAACAAAGGATATCGTCGGCATATTCGATTCGGATACAGCCACGGTGTCGAAAATAACGCGCTCATGGCTATCCTCCGCAGAAAAGCGGGGCGGGCTTTTCTCCGCTTCGGGAGAAATACCGAAATCCATAGTTCTCGAATGCGGCGAAAAGGGAAAAAACGTTTATTTTTCACAGCTTTCGCCCAAAACGCTCTGCCAGAGAGCCGAAAAGTATTAAACTCCAATCGAAAGGAAAAGGTTATGACAGAAGAAGTTAAAACACCCGCAGGTCAGGTCTACGACGAAAGTCAGATTCAGGTGCTTGAAGGACTTGAGCCTGTAAGAAAGCGCCCCGGAATGTATATCGGAAGCACGTCGCAAAGGGGACTTCATCATCTTGTTTACGAGATAGTTGACAACTCCATAGACGAGGCTATGGCGGGCGTATGCACGCATATCGAGGTGACGTTCCACAAGGACGGAAGCGTTTCCGTCCGCGATAACGGACGCGGTATTCCGGCAGGTATAAACGCGCAGACAGGCACTCCCACGCTTGAAGTTGTATTTACGGTGCTTCACGCGGGCGGAAAATTCGGCGGAGAAGGCTATAAATTTTCCGGCGGTCTGCACGGAGTGGGCGCGTCGGTCGTAAACGCTCTTTCCGATTGGACAGAGGTCGAAAACCGGCACGACGGAAAAGTATATTCCGAACGCTTTGAAAAGGGCAATATAGCCCGTCCTTTCGCCTGCACGGGCACGTGTGACGCGGAAGACCACGGTCTTTACGTCCGCTTTATGCCCGACGGCGATATTTTCAGGGAAACGACGGTATTCGATTACGACGTTATTCTCAACCGTATGCGCGAGCAGGCGTTTCTCAATGCCGGAATAACCATAACCGTCACCGACGAAAGAGAAGAAGAACCGAGAAAAGAGGTTCTCTTTTACGAGGGCGGAATAAAAAGCTTTGTGGGACATCTCAATTCCTTAAAGCACGCAAACGTCCTTCATGACGTTATCTATATGCGCGCCGAGGCTGAGGACAAAACCGCGGAAATAGCAATTCAGTACAACGATAAATATGAGGAAACGATGATTTCCTTTGCAAACAATATACACACGATAGAGGGCGGCACTCACGAGGACGGCTTCAAGGCGGCGCTTACGAGAGTCATGAACAAGTACGCCACCGACAAAAAGCTTGTAAAGGACAGCGACGGCGCTTTCAAGGGCGAGGATATACGCGAGGGAATCTGCGCGGTTATATCCGTAAAGCTTAAAGAGGCGCAGTTTGAAGGTCAGACGAAGGCAAAGCTCGGAAATTCCGATATGCGTTCGTTTGTCGATAAGCTTATGTCTGTAAAGCTTTCGGAATATCTTGAAGAGCATCCGGCTGTCGGCAAGGTCATAGTCGAAAAGGCACTCGCCGCTTCGAGAGCGAGAGAAGCCGCAAGAAAAGCAAGAGAAGCCACAAGAAGAAAAACGGGACTTGACTCAGGTCAGATGCCCGACAAGCTCCGCGACTGCAACGAAAGGGACGCGTCCCTTACGGAAATATATATCGTCGAGGGCGATTCGGCTGGCGGCTCGGCAACGCAGGGACGCGACAGCCGCTTCCAAGCCATACTTCCTCTCTGGGGTAAAATGCTGAACGTCGAAAAGGCAAGAGCGGACAAGGTTTACGGAAACGACAAGCTCAACCCCGTGATTGTTGCGCTCGGAGCTGGCATAGGAAACGAATTCGATATCGAAAAGCTGCGCTATCACAAGATAATAATTATGGCGGATGCCGATGTGGACGGCTCGCATATCAGAACGCTTTTGCTTACGTTTTTCTTCCGTTTTATGCGTCCGCTTATCGAGCAGGGCTACGTTTATTCCGCAGTTCCGCCGCTCTACAAGCTTACGAGAGGAAAAACGCAGAGAGTCGCCTATTCCGATGAGGAACGCGACGCCATTTCCGCCGAAATGCGCGGCGGAGATCCGAAGGTAAAAATAGATATATCGAGATACAAAGGTCTCGGCGAAATGAATCCGCACGAGCTCTGGGAAACGACAATGAATCCCGAAACGAGAACACTGCGCCGTATTCAGCTTGAAGACGCGCAGCTTGCGGACGAAACCTTCTCCGTTCTTATGGGCGAAGATGTTGAACCGAGAAAAGAATTTATAGAAGTCAACGCGCGCTATGCGGTGAATCTTGACTTTTAAGGAGGCGATGAAAGATGGCACATAAAGATTATAAACCCGAAGATATAATGTATCCGAGCCAACACATCGTCAATACGGAGCTGGTAAAGGAAATGCAGAAATCCTTTATCGAATATGCGATGTCCGTAATAGTCGAAAGAGCGCTTCCCGACGTGCGCGACGGTCTTAAGCCCGTTCACAGAAGAATTCTTTACGCTATGTATGAGGACGGTCTGACGCGCGACAAACCTTACAGAAAATGCGCGACGGCGGTAGGCGACGTGCTGGGCAGATATCATCCGCACGGCGACGCCTCGGTTTATGACGCGCTCGTCCGTCTGGCGCAGGATTTCTCAATGAGATATCCGCTTATAGACGGTCACGGAAACTTCGGCTCGATAGACGGCGATCCGCCCGCGGCATACCGTTATACAGAAGCGAGAATGTCGCGCATATCGGACGAGATGCTCCGTGATATAGAAAAAGAAACGGTAGACTGGTCGCCGAACTTCGACGAAACAAGAAAAGAACCGAGAGTTCTTCCGTCAAGATTTCCGAACCTGCTTGTAAACGGCTCGTCCGGTATAGCGGTGGGCATGGCGACGAATATTCCTCCGCACAATCTGCGCGAGGTTATAGGCGCGGCGATCTGCCTGCTTGACAATCCCGAGGCGACGCTCGACGAGCTTATGCAGCATATAAAGGGTCCCGATTTTCCCACAAGGGGAATAATTATGGGCAGAAGCGGCATAAGACAGGCTTACGAAACGGGCAAGGGAAGAATAATCGTCCGCGCAAGATGTCATTTTGAAGAATACGGCAAGGACAAGAGAGAACGGATTATCGTAACCGAGCTTCCTTATCAGGTGAACAAGAGAATGCTCATAGCGTCGATAGCCGATCTTGTAAAGGATAAGCGCATAGAAGGAATATCGGATCTCCGCGACGAAACCGACAGAACCGGTATGAGGATAGTTATCGAAACGAAGAAGGACGCAAACGTTCAGGTGGTGTTGAATCATCTTTACACAATGACCTCGCTTCAGACTTCATTTGCAATAAATATGCTTGCTCTGGTTGACGATCAGACTCAGCCGAAAATACTTTCGCTGAAACATATCCTTTCGGAATATATCAGATTCCAGGAAGAGCTTATCGTCCGCAGAACGCGCTTCGATCTTCGCAAGGCGGAGGAAAGAGCGCACATTCTCGAAGGTCTGCTGATAGCCGAGGAAAATATCGACGCAATTATAAAAACAATACGCGAATCGTACGACGACGCCAAGGAAAACCTTATGGCAAGGTTTAATCTCAGCGATCCGCAGGCGAGCGCAATCCTCGAAATGCGCTTAAAACAGCTTCAGGGACTTGACCGCCTCAGACTTGAGGAGGAATACAAGGCGCTTGAAGCAAAGATAGCCGATTTCAAGGACATTCTTGCAAATCCCGAAAGAGTAAAACAGACGCTGAAAGCGGAAATGACGGCTATCTGCGACAAATACGGAGACGACCGCTACACCGAAATTCAGGATTCTGTGGACGATATAGACGACGAGGACCTTATAGAGCGTCACGAATGCATCATAACAATGACGTGCGGCGGCTATATCAAGAGAAATCCCGTTGATACCTATTCCGCCCAGAACAGAGGCGGTAAAGGCATTGTCGGTATGACGACAAAGGAAGAGGACGCGATAAAGGACGTTCTGGCGGTTCATTCGCACAGCTATCTTCTTATGTTCACATCGGCAGGCAAGGTATATATGAAAAAAGCCTACCAGATACCCGAAGCCTCGCGCACGGCAAAGGGAACGAACCTTGTAAACGTTCTTGAGCTTGCCGAAGGCGAAAAGGTAACGTCCATCGTTTCGCTTGGCGGCTTTGACGACGACGAATATTTCGTGATGGTCACAAAGCAGGGCGTTATCAAGAGAGCCTCCACAAAGGATTTCGAGTATCAGCGCAAGGGCGGAAAGATAGCCATAAGCCTTGACGAAGGCGACGAGCTTCTTGCCGTCAGAAAAACGCAGGGCGAAAGCGATATCATTATCGCAACAAAAATGGGCAAGGCTGTGCGCTTCGACGAAAAGGACGCCCGCGTTATGGGCAGAACCGCAAGAGGCGTAAGAGGCATAAAGCTTAAGGGTGACGACGAGGTTGTCGGAGTTTCGGTTGTGGAGGAAGGCAAAAAGCTTATAACCGTAACCGAAAAGGGCTTCGGAAAAAGAAACGATTTCGACTGCTTCTCGGCTCACAGCCGCGGCACGATGGGCGTTATATGCCACAGACTTACCGCGAAAACGGGCTTCCTTGCCGGAATCGCAGCCGTTTCCGAAGACGACGACATAATGGTAATAACAAACGAAGGAACAATAATCCGTATGGCGGTAAGCAGTATTCCCGTTTACGGCAGCGGAAGTACGTCCGGCGTTATAGTTATGCGTCTTGACGGCGAAGCAAAGATAGTAAACTTTGCCGTAACAAAATCAGAAAAAGAAGAAGAAACAGAAAATACGGAAGGCGAAGCTGCTGCCGAAGCGGAAACAGTATCGCCCGCAGAAGGAGAAAACCCTCCCGAAAATGAATAAAAAATCTTTATTTTAAGAAAGGGTTTCCGAAATGAAAGCAACAAAAAAGAAAGAAAGCGCATCCGTTCCCGCAAGCTCGGAGGAAAAAAAGAAAGCGCTTGCAACAGCCCTTGCACAGATCGAAAAGGATTTCGGCAAAGGCACTATTATGAAGCTCGGCGAAAATTCGCATATGAATGTTGAAGCTATCCCTACGGGATCGCTTACGCTTGACCTTGCTCTCGGTATAGGCGGTGTTCCGCGCGGCAGAATAATTGAAATATTCGGACCGGAATCCTCCGGTAAAACGACGGTTGCCCTGCATATTGCGGCAGAGGTTCAGAAAATGGGCGGCGAGGCTGCGTTTATCGACGCCGAACACGCTCTTGATCCCGTGTATGCGAAGGCGCTCGGCGTGAATATTGACAGTCTGCTCGTTTCTCAGCCCGATTCGGGCGAGCAGGCGCTCGAAATAACCGAAGCGCTCGTGCGCTCGGGCGCGGTGGACGTTGTCGTCGTCGACTCGGTTGCGGCGCTCGTTCCTCAGCAGGAGATAGACGGCGTTATGGGTTCAAGCCACGTCGGACTTCAGGCAAGACTGATGTCTCAGGCACTGCGTAAGCTGTCCGGCTCGATAGCAAAGACGAACTGCGTTGTGATTTTCATAAACCAGCTCCGTGAAAAGGTCGGCGTTATGTACGGAAATCCCGAAACGACGCCCGGCGGCAGAGCGCTCAAATTCTACGCTTCCGTAAGAATAGACGTAAGAAAATCCGAAACGCTGAAGCAGGGAAGCGAAACCTACGGCAATAAAGTCAAATGCAAGGTGGTAAAAAACAAGGTCGCGCCGCCCTTCAAGGTTGCGGAATTTGACATTATCTACGGAAAGGGCATTTCAAAGGTCGGCGAGGTGCTTGATATCGGCACGGATGTCGGCATAATTCAGAAAAGCGGATCGTTTTTCTCGTACAACGGCGAAAAGCTCGGTCAGGGCAAGGAAAAGGCGAAAGCCGCGCTCGAAGCCGATCCCAAGCTTCTTGCCGAAATCGAAGCGAAGATAAAAGCAAAAAGCGACGATATAGATCTTACCGCAGATCCTGAGGAAGCGTATTCGCTTGAAGAAGACGAGGACGACGGAGACGAATTCGATATCCGCGTGCTTGACGTAAGCGCAGACGACGAAAAATGAAAATAATAATCGAAAAGATAACGCCCGTAAGGGAAGGCGAAGCGGTTCTGCTGAAAATAACTCTTACGGACGGTATCAATACCGAACAAACCGGAGGCGAGATCGCCTCCGATCTGTTCTTTGATATGGGCTTTCCGATGTCGGCTGGCGACGGAATAGAAATAAGCTGCGAAAAATTTGAAGCGCTTGAGGACGCGACTGCACTTACCTCGGCAATAAAAAAGGGTGCGGAGCTTATCGGCTTTGCGCAGAATACAAAAAAAGGACTTGTATCAAAGCTTATTCACAGGGGATTTTCAAAGGATATTTCTCTTCGCGCGGCGGATTATCTTGAAAGCGTCGGATATATTGACGAGCGAACGCAGGCGGAGCAGCTTTTTTTGGAGCTTGCGGGAAGACGTCTTTACGGAATGTCGCGCATAAAAAACGAGCTTTACCGGAAGGGCTTTTCCGACGAGGCGATAAACGCCGCAATGCAATCCGAACCTGACTTTGACGCAATCTGTGCGGAGAGAATAGAAAGAACCGTAAACATCTCCGATTTTGCCGACAAGGAAAAATGCAGGAAAATTACGGCTTCTCTTATGCGGTACGGCTTTTCCGTCCGGAACATAAAAAACGCGCTTGTCATCTTAAAAAACGAATAAAAAAACGCACTCATACCGAGTGCGTTTTTTGTATTTGAAATCATATATCCGAATAGGCCGCAGAGAAAAGCTCACGCGCTCTTTCGGTTTTTTCGGAAAGGTGAAGCCAGCCGAAAACGGCTTCAAAGCCCGTTGCGCGATGATACTGCACGGGCGTAGAATGTTTAGGCGTGGTCTTGGTTTTGTGGTTTCTTCCGAGACGATATACGGCGGTTTCCTCCTCGCTTAAAAGCGGAAGAATATTTTCAAGCCGCAGGCTTTGCGCCTCGGCACAGACAAGCTTCTGCGCTATGGCATTAAGCTTTCCCGTGTCCGAAATTCCGAGCAGGGCAAGCCTTTCTCTTATATATACTTCAAGCACCGCGTCGCCCACATAGGCATACACGGCGGCGGAAAAGTTCTGATCATTCAAGCGGCTTTTCCTCCGATCTGCGTTTTTTGAAAACAAGCAGCTTGCTTATTATATAATTGCACACGATGACAACCACAGCTGCCATTATCTTTGAAAGTATTTCGGCAAGATTGCGCTCCTTTCCGAGCAGGAATACCGCCGTAAGCGACGGGAAAAGCTTTGCGAGAGCAAACGTTCCGGCAAAGGTTATAACATAATCAAGCCCGAACGTCACAAGGCGCGAGCCTGCAAACGTAACAAGCTGTTTTCCCGTGGAAATGCTTTGATCCGCCGTTGTGAAAACCCACTTTTTGTTTGTGAAAAACGCAAAAAGCACGGCGCATATCCATTGAATTATCTGCGCGGCGGTATAGATTGCAATATATTTTCCGCTCGAAACGTCGTCTGCGGGAATGGCGAAAACCGCTCTGCCTGCGGCAAGAATTCCGTAATAAACCGCCCAGCCGACGAGCGTCGTCAGCACGCCGAAGATAAGATACATAATTATTTCACGGTATTTCGTAAGATGAAGTCCGTCGATTATTCTGTCCAAAAGGTTCTTTTTTTCTTTCATTTTTCAGCCTCTGCTTTAAGTTTTTCCGTCGCTTTTTCATATTCGTCGCGGGTGACGGTCAGATTTATCGCTTCTATAAGCGCACTGCACGAAAGGTTTGCCGGAAGTCCGAGCAGCCGTGCAAGAGATTTGCGTTTTTCGGAGCTGCCCTCTCCGCCCGAAAGCCCCATAAGATAAAAATCCGTTTTGGTCACCATCGGGGCAGGACGCGGCGCTCCGCCGGAAAAAGGTTCAAGCGCCTTGCAAAGCCAGTCTCTTTCCATTCCCTCAACGCCGAGAAAACCCTCCTTTGAAGGCGCCGCTTTGCGTTTTTCTTTTCCCTTTATTTCGGGAGTGTAAATATCGAAAACAAGGCGCGGCGGAAGTATTCCGTGAATGTAATTCCGTATAACGAGTCCCGCGCCGTCGCTGTCCGTAAGGACGATAACGCCTTTGTCCGAGGCAAGCCTGCGGATAAGCGCGGCCTTTTCGTCCTTTTTGAATATTCCGAAGCCCTCCGTTGTGATAACGGTCGCTTTTGCGACCGAAAGCACACGCTCGCGGTCGTATTTGCCCTCTACTATTATCGGTAATGAAATGTAAAGCATTTTCAGCCTCGCAAAGATTTCGGAGTATATATTTCAGCCGCCAGCCTGTCAAGCAGAACCCATTTGTCGGTTTGCGTGCTTTTCAGCGCGACGTCTGTTCCGTAAGCCATAAGAACGGCGTTTTCTATAACGGAAAGCGGCACGTTTTCGACGGAGCGTGCGACTATTCTTGCCCGATATTCGTTCATGCCGAGAGCCTTTGCCGCCGCAGTGACGGATAATCCGGACATAAGCGCGGTTTTCATTTTAAGCATTTCGGAATATATTTTTCCGAGCTTTGCAGCAACCGAAACCGGCTCTTCCCGCATATCGCGGCAGGATTCAAACACCGCGAGCATTTCGCGCAGATTCCATTTTGCCGCCGCGTTCGACATTGCAAACGGCACATCGTCCTTTGCGTTCTGAACGCACACCGTGCGGACGTCCTCCTCCGTTATCGGAGTTGCCTCACCTGTCGCGGCATAGTTTTTATACGCCGCAAGCTTTTCCGTTTCGGAAAGTATGGCAAGCATACGTCCGCTGCAAAGATTTATAAGCGCCAAAGCGCCCTCGTCTGTCAGATAAAGCCTTTTGTCCTTGCCGGATATCAGCTTTTTTGCCCAGACGGTAAGCTTGCCCTCGGAAAGAAGATCGAATTTTACGAATTTTGCCACGGGCGAAAGCTTTTTATAAAGTGCCGACTGCTCAAAGCGATAGTCGGCGTCAAGCTCGTCGGAGCGGAAATTGAGTATTACCACAGCGTCGCCCGAGCCGCCCGAAAGCGCGCCGGCAAGCGCGTCGAGCGAGGCGGCTTTTCCCGCGGCAGAGGAAAGGTCGCACACCTCGATCAAGGTATGCTCCTGCATCATGGGCGATGCGAAAAGCGCGTCCGTAAGCGAAGAAAGTCCGTTTTTTTCATCTGAAAACGATATACTGAAGCGGTTGAAAATTTCAAAGCCCTCGGCTGTCATAACGGCTTTTGCAATGCGTTCCGTCCATACGGTTTTAAGGTAGTCCTCATCGCCGAAAAACACAAGCGTTTCGGACTTTCCCGAGCGAACGATATCCGAGAGCGCGTCGGGAGAGAGTATTTTGCTTTCCGTTTTCGCCATAAGAAGCTCCTTTCCGTTTTTTGCGTGGAAATAAATGGGGTTTTCCCCACTTTCCACAGGGTTATCAACATTTTCGCGCGCCTGCGGCGTTATCCGATAAATTCCGACAGCATCGTAAGTGCTGTACCTACTGTTTGATTTCTTACATCTTCTCTGCTGCCGTCAAACAGATTCTTTTTTACATTTACTCTGCCGTTTTTATCGGCGCAGGCGATATATACAAGCCCGACGGGCTTTTCCTTCGAACCGCCGTCAGGACCTGCAATTCCCGTGACGGCTACCGAATAATCCGCACCGAGCGCATTTATCGCGCCGAGCGCCATTTCGAGAGCCGTCTGCTCGGATACCGCGCCGAAATCGGCAAGAGTTTCAGGGCTTACGCCCAGAAGCTTTTCTTTTATTTCGTTTGCATACGAAACCACGCCGCCGGGAAAAACCGCTGAAATGCCGGGAACGTCGGTTACGGTTTTGGCTATCTGCCCTCCAGTGCAGGATTCCGCGGTGCAGAAGGTTTTTCCCGCGGCTTTGAGCTTTTCGGCAATTCTGCCGACAACAGCTGTGTTTTCCGTCATAATCAGTCCTCGTAAAGCGGATATTTTCTGCAGAGCCTGTCCACTTCCGCACGGATATGCTCCGCCGAGCTTTCAAAATCATAGGCCGCGAGCGCGACAAGCTTTCCGATAAGGGTAAAATCATCCTCGCGCAGACCTCTTGTCGTGGCGGCGGGAGTGCCGAGCCTTATTCCGCTTGTGACAAACGGACTTTGCGGATCGCCGGGAACGGCGTTTTTGTTGCACGTTATGCCGACCTCGTCAAGACGGTGTTCAAGCTCTTTTCCGGTAACGTCCGTGCCGATGAGATTTACAAGCACAAGATGATTGTCCGTTCCGCCGGTCACAAGAGAAAGCCCCTCGTTTTTAAGCGATATTTCAAGCGCTTTTGCGTTTTTGATTATCTGTTTCTGATATTCCGCAAATTCCGGCTTGAGCGCTTCGCCGAAGCACACGGCTTTTCCCGCAATTACGTGCATGAGCGGTCCGCCCTGAGTGCCGGGGAAAACGGCTTTGTCTATCTGCTTTGCAAGCTCCGCCTTGCACAGTATCATTCCGCCGCGCGGGCCGCGGAGAGTTTTGTGAGTGGTTGTCGTCACGACGTCGGCATAAGGAAAGGGCGAGGGGTGAAGCCCCGTCGCGACAAGCCCCGCGATGTGCGCCATATCGACCATAAAGAATGCGCCCACTCTTTTTGCCGTCTGTGAAATGCGCTCGAAATCTATCGTTCTCGGATAAGCCGACGCCCCTGCGACTATCAGCTTCGGCTTACATTCGTCGGCTATTCTGTCTATTTCGTCGTAATCGAGAAGTCCCGTTTCGGAGGAAACCCCGTAAGGCACGAAATTATAATACATTCCAGACATATTCACGGGACTTCCGTGAGTCAGGTGTCCGCCTTCGGCAAGACTCATTCCCATAACGGTATCGCCGGGCTTGAGCAGGGCAAAATATACGGCAAGATTTGCCTGAGCTCCGCTGTGAGGCTGAACGTTTGCGTGCTCCGCGCCGAAAAGCGCCTTTGCCCTGTCGCGCGCGATGTTTTCAACTATGTCAACGCAGCCGCAGCCGCCGTAATATCTTTTCCCGGGAAAGCCCTCGGCATATTTGTTTGTCAGCACCGAGCCCATCGCTGCCATTACCGGCTCGGAAACGAAGTTTTCGGAGGCTATAAGCTCTATTCCGCCGCGCTGTCTGTCAAGCTCGGCTTCCATAGCCGCGCCCACCTCCGGATCATATTTTTTTACAAGCGCAATGTTTTTTTCTGCCATATTGCTCCCTCCTGCGAAATTTTCATATTATCATAAAACAATCATATCATATTTCCGTAAAATTATCAAGTGCCGCGCGGATTAAATTTTACGCACGTGAAGTCCTGCCGCCGCAAAAAATACTTGATATATACAATTTTCTGTGATATAATACTTTCTGCTATACGGAAATAAAGACTTTTAACCGGCAAATACCGCAAAAAATATCCGCAGTCAAGGAAAAGGAAAAATGGCAAATCGGAAAAATATACGGAACTTCTCAATTATAGCTCATATAGATCACGGAAAAAGCACCCTTGCGGACAGACTTCTCGAAAAGACGCAGAGCGTTTCCTCGCGCGAAATGGAGGAACAGCTTCTTGACAATATGGACATAGAGCGCGAAAGAGGAATAACCATAAAAGCCCGCGCCGTAAAAATGAATTATCACGCCGAAAACGGCGAGGATTACGAATTCAACCTTATAGACACTCCCGGACACGTTGACTTCAACTACGAGGTTTCGCGTTCGCTTGCCGCATGCGAGGGCGCGCTTCTCGTTGTCGACGCAACACAGGGAATAGAAGCACAGACGCTTGCGAACACATATCTTGCGCTTGAAAACGATCTTGAAATAATTCCCGTTATAAACAAGATAGACCTTGCCTCCGCAGACATAGAAGGCACGAGAAAAGAAATAGAGGACGTTATCGGAATTCCGGCGGAGGACTGTCCCGCCGTTTCGGCAAAGACCGGACAGAACATAGAGGACGTGCTTGAAAAAATAGTAACCGATATCCCCGCGCCGACGGGCAATCCCGACGCTCCGCTCAAATGCCTTATTTTTGATTCGTATTACGATTCGTACAGAGGCGTTGTGGTTTATGTGCGCGTGGCTGACGGCAAAGTAAAGGTCGGCACGAAGATAAAAATGATGAACACCGGCGCAAGCTTTGACGTAACCGAGGTCGGATATATGTCGGCGTTCGGACTTGTTCCGGCGGAGGAGCTTTCAGCGGGAGAGGTCGGATACATCACGGCGAGCATCAAAAACGTTTCCGACACGCGCGTGGGCGATACGGTGACAGAACTTGAAAATCCGACGGACATTCCGTTTGAGGGCTTCAAAAAAGCGCAGCCGATGGTCTTTGCGGGAATTTATCCCGCGGACGGAGCAAAATATCCCGATCTGCGCGACGCGCTTCTTAAGTTGCAGCTCAATGACGCCGCACTTACATTTGAACCCGAAACAAGTATTGCGCTCGGCTTCGGCTTCCGTTGCGGCTTTCTCGGACTTCTCCATATGGAGATAATAGAAGAACGCATAGAGCGCGAATTTAATCTTGATCTTGTGACCACCGCTCCGAGCGTTATATACAGAATAACCACAAAGGACGGAACAACCTCGTATATCGACAACCCCGCGGTGTATCCTTCGCCCGACGAAATATCGGTGGCGGAAGAGCCGATAGTTTCCGCAAGCATAATCGTTCCGTCGGAATACGTCGGCGGAATTATGGAGCTGTGCAAGGACAGACGAGGCGTTTTCATAGATATGAAATATATCGACAAAACGCGTATGGAGCTGCATTATACCCTGCCGCTCAACGAAATAATCTATGACTTTTTCGACGCGCTGAAAAGCCGTTCCAAAGGGTATGCTTCTCTTGATTACGAATTCAAGGGCTATGCCGAAAGCAAGCTTGTAAAGCTTGATATACTGCTTAATATGGAGGTCGTGGACGCGCTTTCGTTTATCGTTCATGCGGACAAGGCTTACGCAAGGGGCAGAAAAATAGTCGAAGCGCTGAAGGAAAACATTCCGCGTCAGCTTTTTGAGGTTCCCGTTCAGGCGGCTGTCGGCGGCAGAGTAATCGCAAGAGAAACCGTAAAGGCAATGCGCAAGGACGTCCTTGCAAAATGCTACGGCGGCGATATAACAAGAAAAAAGAAGCTTCTCGAAAAACAAAAAGAAGGCAAAAAGCGCATGAGAAAGCTCGGCTCGGTGGAGGTTCCGCCGGAAACGTTTATGGCGGTGCTTAAGCTCGGCGACGACGAATAAACAAAAAAGGAGGAAACGGAATATGAAATCGCTCGGAATATATATTCACATACCGTACTGCGCAAAAAAGTGCGCGTATTGCGATTTTTATTCCGTTCCCTCGTGTGAAAGCTCAAAGGCGTATTGCAACGCGCTGATAAAACAGATAGAAAGCTATAAGAAAAAATCAAAGGATTATATCGTCGATACGATATACATCGGCGGAGGAACGCCTTCGCAGATAAATCCGGAATATATTTATAATATTTTAGGCGCGGTAAAGGAAACTTTCCGTGTTTCTCCGGATGCGGAAATATCAATAGAAGCAAATCCGGGCACGCTTGACGGCTATAAGCTTTCGCTTTACAGAAGCGCCGGAGTAAACCGCCTGAGTCTCGGACTTCAGAGCGCGCACGACGACGAGCTTAAAATGCTTTCGCGTATTCATACAATGAAGGATTTTGAAAATTCGTTTTTGCTTGCGAGGCTTGAAGGCTTTGACAATATAAATATTGACATTATGTATGCGCTTCCCTCTCAGACAAGAGAAAAGCTTGCCGAAACAATAAATACGGTTATCTCGCTTTCTCCCGAGCATATTTCGTTTTACGGGCTGAAAATCGAAGAAAACACGCCGTTTGCAAATAATAAATCCATAACGGAAGCCATTCCAAACGATGAAATTCAATATAAAATGTATATGGATTCGGCAAAGACGCTTGAAGAACACGGCTATCGTCAGTACGAAATAAGCAACTTTGCAAAGGACGGATATATCTGCCGGCACAATATGAAATACTGGAAATGCAACGATTATCTCGGCTTCGGCGTCGCGGCGGCATCGTTTTTTGAAAACAATCTGTTTTCCTGCGTTAAAAACATAGATTATTTCACAGAAGATCCGTTTTCGGTCTTTCTTACAGAAAGTGCGGAAGAAATATCGCCCAAAAAATTTGAAACGCAGTTTGTTATGCTCGGCTTTCGTCTTGCGGAGGGAATATCCGTTGACGAATACAAGCTTCGCTGCGGAGGAGATTTCATAAAAAAATACGGCGAAAGATTAAAACCGTTTCTTGAAAAGAAATTGGTGGTTAAAACCACGGGCGGCTTTAAGCTTTCGCGCAGAGGAATGCTTGTATCGAATTATATTCTGAGCGAAATTCTTGATTTTGACGAAGATTGACTTTATTCTTTCTTGACAAATCATTTCTTTTATGATATAATCTTATCCGCGCAAAAACGCGCGGATATAATACGGAGAGGTATCGAAGTGGTCATAACGGGGCTGACTCGAAATCAGTTTGCGCGAAAGCGCACAAGGGTTCGAATCCCTTCCTCTCCGCCAAAAACAAAGCAGACGCCGGTCGGCGTCTGTTTTGTTTTTCTCTGAAGTGATTCGAACGGAGCGGAAGTGGACTGACAGCACTGCCCATACTACCGTTCAACAAACCAAATTTACAGCTTGACATTCGGATTGGTATACTGCCCATGCTTCTTTGTACGGTTGCCGTATTGAATTGCAAACTTGGGGCAGCGGTGCAGACAGCCAAGGCACATCACGCACCTGTCCTTTATCCAGACCGGTCGCTTATCCCGAATTTCAATTGCCTGAACGGGACATTTCTTTGCGCACAGTCCGCAGCCGACGCAGCTGTCCTCCACATGAAAATTTGCCGTGCGCCGCACCTTTTTATTATAGAGCGGCTCGGCGATCCATTCGGTGAGAAAAGCAGGGGCGCGGGGTGACATATGCCTGCTTGTGTGCCGCGCATCGACGGCACGGATCACACGGTCGATCTGCGCTTCGGTTTTCCTTGTGTATTTTGCGACTTTTTCGGGTGTGGAAAGGTCAAAAATCGGCGTCCATGTGTCCGTCATGCGCACGGAATAATATGCGTCGATTTTTCTGTCGCGGAGCGCCTTGTTTGCCATATGCCCGATAGCTCCGGGGGTGGTGCCGTATGTTGCAACGAAGTACAGATAATCCGTCCGTAGCGACGCTTTTTCAAGAAATTCTTTCACGATACTCGGCAGTCCCCAATCGTAAGTTGGGGAGATAATACCGATGGTATCATCGGAAAAATCATATTGTCCGTTCCGGATACAATCCACAATGGAGAACATCTTCTGTTCTTTGGATTGCACGAGCCGCATTGCGACATATTTGCAGTTTCCCGTGGCAGAAAAATATAAAATCATTTGCTTTCCTCCAATAATTACAGACGCAGTCGGTTGATTTTCGAGAGTGTGTCTGACAATAAGCACTTTTTAGATGATAGTCTTATAGTTTTGCGAATTTTACCATAATCGCCTGCGGGAAGATCTTTGCGGCAAGGCGATAAAACTTGTAAAAAGCTCTGGCGTATAAACCGCGTTGCCTCTGTTTGCCTTTTTCAGTGACTTTTTAACAATCGTTTCTACGTTCAGCCATGGCAAACCGTTTGCACGAGAATGGTTTTCTTCCGCCTTTTTCTTTGCGTTCATTTCGGTATCCATATTTCCGGGGCATAGCGCAAGAACATTGATTTTCCTTTCTCTCAATTCTTCGCGAAGCACACGGGACAGATACAAAAGATAGGTTTTCGTTGCACTGTACACGGCGGCGTTCACGTTCGGAACAAAGCCCGATACGGAACAGGTGTTGATGATATATCCGCCTTCTTCTATAAACGGCGCACATTCGTGAATCATCGTGGTTGCGCCCGACACATTCACGTCGATAATGTTCCGCAATACATCGAGCGGTAAATCTATAAATTTGCCTTCTCTTTCATATCCCGCGTTGTTTATGAGTGCCTTCATTGTCGGGTTCAGACTTTTCATCTCGTCAAAAAAGGCAGTTCTTGAGTTTT
Source organism: Sphaerochaetaceae bacterium (assembly GCA_963656825.1). Classification (GTDB taxonomy): domain Bacteria; phylum Bacillota; class Clostridia; order Oscillospirales; family CAG-272; genus CAG-841. Next base: position 1,562 of record CAVKJG010000035.1, on the reverse strand, counting down.
TATCCGACAAATCGACCGAAAACGTTTTGATTTTCACGTTTTTGTAGTCCGCCGCCATTTCATCGAGTCTGTCTTTTCTGCGGGCAATCAGCCAGAATTCATCGTCTTGTTTTGCGTTATTCAACAGATTCTTCGCAAATGCTTTTCCGAGCCCCGAAGATGCCCCCGTGATAATCGTTACTTTCATACTAATCTCCTTATAATTTAACCGTTTTATTCACGAATTGCCCGTGCGTGTTTTTGCTCTTGTAATTGATCGCCGCTTTCGGGCAACGATGCAGACAGCCGAGGCATAGCGCGCATTGATTTTTTACCCACATCGGTTTTCCGTCCTTAATTTCTATCGCTTTCACTGGGCATTGTCTTGCGCACAATCCGCACCCTATGCAATTTTCATTGACGAAAAAGTATTTTGTCTGTCTGAATTTATCGTAGTTGCGATAGTAACAATTTACGAGCGGTAAAGGTAATTTTGCCGCGACGAAATTACCCTGTACTCTGTTTTGTATCTTGTCTGCAACCTCTTCCGCTTCTTTCATTGCGGCGGCGGTAATCCGTTCGTTCTTCGACTTGTCTTTAAGATTAAACACAGGAACCCAAGTATCGACGGTTTTGACGGAGTATGCGGCAGATACCGAAACACCTTTTTGGCGTAATAGGTCTGCAAGGAATTTTGCCGATTGCCCCGTGGTTGTCCCATAAGCCGATACCGTATATGCGTAAACGTTCTCGGTATGTCTTATATCCAAAAATTTGACGAAATCCGATACGATAGAGGGTAGTCCCCAAAAATAAGTAGGTGTTATAAAGCCGATTGTTTCGCCTTCGCTACAATCAAAAGAAAAATCTTTATTTAGCATACAATCTTTGATTGCTATGGTTTTGTCGTTTGTTTTTTTTGAGATCGTTTCGGCAATCATTTTGCAGTTGCCGGTTGCGGAAAAATAAAAAATCATATAAGCCTCACTCAATGGTTTCGTTTGCAAATATTTTTGCACTTGCAAATTTTTTTTCTTCGTGCTATAATATAACCGCAAAATAAATAAAAAGCAAGTACCATTTTTTATAGCACTGCAAAAACTTGGACATTTGTGGGTAAAATGCAAAAGGAGAAACAATGAAATACGATATTACAAAGCCGCAGACAAAGGGCGCAAAGAGAGTGTTGGATTCCGTCGGCTCTGCTTTTTTCAATCTGCTTACGGAAAAAGACTTCGCCGATATTTCCATAAACGAAGTGTGCGACAGATCCGGCTATCCCCGCGCTACGTTTTATAATTATTTCGACGATAAATACGACCTTTTGAACTACCTTTGGTATTCAGTCACGAAGGAAATCAATCTGGAAGAATACGCGGACATCGCCCCCAAAAACAGGTTGCCCGTATTCTTTGACCGGCTCTATAATCTGTTTGATCAATGGTCGGAGCAGATACAACGAATCGTTGAGCACAATCTGGCAGACGACTATTTTATGAGTAGCATTCGCATTTACCTGAATTCGCAGATAAAAACGATATGCGAAAGTTGCGTTGAGCCGCTACACGGGATTCCGAGCGAAA
>CAVKJG010000034.1:0-21455 GCA_963656825.1 Sphaerochaetaceae bacterium | reverse complement strand
GGGTGGTAATGTATGGACAATGAAATCGGGATATGGCATTCAACTTCTTTTCTCTTATGTAATGACAGATATTCCGGGATTTGTTGAGCCTACAGAAGCGGCATACACCAATCCGCAAAACGTATATGCGACCTTCCCCGAATACCGATACAGTACGACGGAAGGAAACTACAGAACGCTTGAATACGACGGAGGCTGTTACAGATTCTATAAGAACCCTGAAGCGGAAGACCGATATAACCAAGACGCAAGATTGCACTTTATCCCGATTTATGTGGAAAACGGCAACTATGTTGTTTCGGTAACGGTCACGGAGTTCTGGACGCCTGTGGGTATGATCACGGCGGTTGAAAATAGTAACGTCATCAAAATCGACGGTACGATCTATGATGACTGGTATCAGGGATAAGGAGGACGAAGCATGGCAGCAATCAACAGAAAACACGTCAATGCGCTCAATCAGCTTTTGATGCGTGGGTATACGAAACGCAAGGACATTATGGCGATCTCGGTGCCTGAGCTTCTTGAGATGGGACTGGATAAGCCGAGGATGAAAGCGGTGTCCGAGCTTATGAAGGCAGTGAGGAACGGTGACTCGTTCCTCGCTTTCCTTGTAGACGAAAATTCTACCAATACCGCCGACATCGAAGAAGGCGAAGCCGTAATGGAGGAATACCAAAGTGATGAAGCTTGAAAGCCTTGCTATGTGGGATGAGAAAGCGCTTCCGACTGAAAGCGGCAAGGCAGAGCTTGGCTTTATGGGCTATGTTCGCGGACGATTTGATGAAGAGTCGGGAAAGGCTGTAATCAGCCTTTCCGACATCCACCTTACACAGATGGACGAATTTGAACTATATGAAGTGATACGCTTCCTTGAAAAAGAGGAAGCGTATTTTCTTCTCAGTAGTCTTGAATGTATGAAGACCTTCTGTGCAGACCGCATGAGCGACCATATCCCGTATTCCTTTGACCGAGAGTGCCACGCTTTCAGGGTTATGACGAGCGAGAATGTGTGGTATATCGCCTGTACGCCGTGGAACGAAAGGAGAAGGTTTACAGTTTACGGCTACAAACGAATGCCGCTTATGATGGCACTTGCCAAGAGCAAGGGGCTACCCGAAAACTGCTACGGTGTTCTCAAATTCACAGGCGAGCGCGTCTATATTCGTTTTGGAAGTCGAGAACTTGAACGATTCCCACAGTACGGAAGCAATGCAGAAGCGAACAGAGCTTTTGCAAACGAGAAAAACAAAGAATTGAAGCTGACAACTGCACAGGTGGCAGCTATGGAGAACGGGGCGATCTACGGTTGGGACACACCTGCCGCCCGTCCCGAAAACTACGATAAAGACGGGCTTTTTTGCCCGAAGACAGAGTAAAGGAGGAGAGAGAAGTGGAAGAGCATTTGATGCAAGTATTTGAAAACAACGAGTTCGGCAAGATCGAGGTAGCCCAAGACGGAGATAAGTTCTATTTTCCTGCCACAAAGTGCGCAAAGATTCTTGGATATAAGAATCCGCAAAAAGCTGTCCGAGACCACTGCATTGGGGTGAACGAATCGTTCATACCTTCTGCCGGAGGCACTCAAAAAACAAGGATCATACCCGAAGGCGACCTATACAGACTGATCGTTCGCTCCAAGTTGGAGTCGGCACAGAGGTTTGAAAGATGGGTGTTTGATGAAGTTATTCCTTCCATCAGAAAGAACAGCGCATATATTTTACCCGAACTGCTTGACGAGTTGCAGCACAGCGAGGAAAAGGCAAACAAGCTTATTTCCGTACTTGCCGCGGAGCAGAGACAGAACCGTGTGCTTGAAAAGAGACTGGACGAGGTAAAGCCGCAGCTCCATTATCTGAAAACGATTTTGGATAACCCAACGACACTACCCATGACCGCCATCTCCAAAGACTACGGTATGTCCGCGAAAAAGCTGAACGAAATTCTTTGCAAATGCAAGATTCAGTATTGCCGTGGCGGTGTGTGGTATCTATATCAGGAGTATGCGACGAGAGGCTACACGCAGAGTGCGGTGATCCGACTCTCAAGCGGCAGACAAGTCATTCACACGAAATGGACGCAAAAGGGCAGAGAGTTTCTGTATAACTTCTTGAAGGATATTGGCGTTGTACCTCTTATTGAAAAAGAGGTGTGCTGATATGGGATATGTTTTCAGAGACCAATATGGTGTTGTCACAGCCGTTGACGAAAGCAAACTGAACGAGCCGAAGGAGATCCGCTTCATTACACCCGAATACAGAGACTTGTTTCGTATCCCGGACGGTGGTAGCGTTTTATTCTGCACAAGAGACGGCAAACGCCAGGAGGTCGAGTGCAAATACCTTGACGACTATCACTTGCTGTTCGGCAAAATGGGCGCATATCACATCTGCGAGCTTGCCGAGCGACTGCAAAGAGGCGGATGCCATGTTGAGCCGTTCCCCGAAAAGAGAATGGTGTGGTCGAACCGCGATCTTAATCTGAAGGACTGGATCAACGAGCTGCGAGTGGATTTTCCGAACGCAAGCAGAGACGAACTGTATGAGCGTATGGTGGAATGGAATGATTCGTATCTTGACGACGAATATATGAACCTCGACGTTCATGTTGGAGAGGACATCATTGCCATTGCAGATCTCGGAAGATGGAACGGAAGACACATGGGGTACAAGGAGTACCACAGCGACAACCTCCGCAACTGTCTTGAGGTTTTGCCCGATTGTGAGTACAACGAGTGGTATGTAGACAGGGATGGTGAGTTCAGAAGTAAGCAATCCCACCATGACGGAACCCATTATATCACTTACCGAAAGTGGAAGCCGGAGGCGACCGACGAGCAGAGGGAAGAACTGCTTGACAAAATCTATAACGGAGAAGCCACCGCGCTTGATATTGACGCTTTGACCGATAAGCTCGGAAGAGACGTCGGCATGGTGTATGGGTGGGAATTCCCCAATACAGAGAAGTCACCATTACCAAGACAACAGAAAGTGAGATGATGAAACGTGCCGAGAAAGATAGATGTAATCACAGAGCTATACAAAAAGACCATCAAAGAACTGACTTCCTCTCCACAATCCTGGAAGGCATTTCTTGAGACTGCGGCATTTCAGTATAAGTACGATTTTCGGGATCAGGTACTCATCTATGCCCAAAGACCGAAGGCGACCGCTTGTGCCGAGTTTGAGATGTGGAACGAAACCTTCGGCAGACGCATCAAGGCAGGCTCTCACGGTATCGCTCTGATCAGCGACAAGAAAGGGTATACGGGACTGCGCCATGTTTTCGACGTCAAGGACACCTATGATCCCTTGAATCGCGGCTTTAGGCTTTGGTCGGTGCGAGACGGAGCAGAGTCGGAGGTTATAGCTTCTCTTGAAAACAGGTTCGGCTCTCTTGAAAGTAAGGACAGTTACACGACGGCGGTCAGGTCTGCCGTAAATAATATCTGCGAGGATAACTATACGGATTATCTGAACGACCTTCGGTATTCTGCCGATGGCAGCTACCTTGACGAGCTTGATGACGACAACCTTCTGATGCGCTTCTATCCCTTGCTTGAGACAAGCGTTGCCTATACGGTGCTGACAAGGCTGGGTTACAAAGCGGAGATGTACCTTGATAACACTATTTTTGATGGTGTCTATGAGTTCAACACCCCCGCGACCGTAAATCTGCTCGGCACTGCAACGGGCGACATTGCAGAAATATGTTTGCACGAGATAGAGCGAACCGCAAGAGCATATGAAAGAAGCAAAGCTCGCACCTTTGACGCTGAAAATGAAAAGGAGTATAATCATGCTGAAAGTAATAAATCTGAAAAAGGAGTGGAACAAAATGAGCGAGATCGAGATGAATTACAAACCGGCGACCATCAAACAGAAGAAGCTGTCGGAGGGGGACGAGCAGACGACCGAAGTGCTGTATCCGAACCTGACTCTGCCCGAGCAGGAGCAACAGCCTCTCGGGAAGTACGCGATGATGAGACTGGATTATCTGAAGAAGCACCGCAGGGGGACGTACACGACGCTTCTGACAGAGGCGAAGCTGGCGGAACACCTGCGGAAGACCGAGGAGGACGCGAAGAAGCAGATCTCCGAGAGTATATCCCGAATGGCGACGAGCCTTGGGGTAACGGAGGAACTGAAAGCGACCGATCAGATGAAGTGGGTGCAGATGATGAACGAGATCAAGGCATCGGCGGAGGAAGAAGTTCTGAACAGTCTGATTTATTGCTAAATAAATCATATATTCGCATAAGCGAAGGCAATGAAAAAGTCCTCTCGGGCGACGACATGATAGCGATCTTAAGACACGGTGACTATCTTACCAAGAGTAAGACGGAAATCGTGTCTTTTCTTATGTCCGAGGATGATGACGCAAAGAAAACTGCCTTTATTCATAGCTGTTACCCGAAGATGACCATAGGCTTTTACCGACCGGGGAACAAAGAAATGCTCGGCTACAGCGGTCTGTTTGAAGATGGGTTACACCTCTATGAAGGTACTTTTATGAACCCGAATTCCAGCGCAGTATTCAGTTGGGGATTGACGCGGGAGCTGATCGAAGCGCTTATCAAGGACGGTAACTACCTGGACGCACCGAAAGAAGGGGAGCAGTTAAGGCTTGTAGATATGGAAATACCCGAGATCGTAGCTCCCGAACCGATGCCCGAAATACCGCGACTTGCCGTTGCACAGTCGGTCATTGATACCTTCCTTCGCTTGGGTGGCTGCACAAGGGAGAGCACGAGCCGTATTTACGGATACTACCGCAGAGCAAACGATGTAGCAGAGAACGTGGCGTTCTTACGCTCCGAGTATGAAAGCGACAATGTGGGACTCATCCTGGACGGCTTGAAATATGCCGCCGCGTGGGATGCGAACGGTATGACGATCACACGAGGGGATAGAGTCAAGGGCGCAGGGAACACGGTGTTCCTTAGTTGGGAAGACGTGGACAGGCGCATCCGTCAGCTTCTTGAAATGGGGCAATATATCCCGCAAGATGAGGCGGAGAAAAGTGCGGAGATCTACGAGAACTTTTTAGCAAACAAGGTCGCAGACCTGTACCGAGACCGTTTCTCGGAGATACCCGAGATATACAAGACTCAGGGCAGATTTCTCTGGCCTGAGATCACGGAGTTTTATAAGGATATTCTGACAACACCCGAGAAGCTTGAGCCTTTTATCTCCGAAGTGAGTGACAACATCGAACGCGCAAAGGAGAACCCGAGTGCGCGGCGCTTCTATTATGGCGAAGAGCTGCTTTATTGCCTGATTTCACAATTCAAACGAGAACCCATAGACTTTCCCAAAGTCGAAGCCGAGTTGTTGCCGCCAAAGCATTTTGTGACGCAGGATAAGATCGAGCGCGCATTGATCGGCGGTAGCGGTGTAAGTGAAGGTAAGTTTCGCATCTATTCCTATTTCCTTATGCACAAGGACAACAAGGAACGTGCGGACTTCCTGAAGGACGAATACGGTTGGGGTGGATCATACGGCTCAAGAATTGAGAAGAACTCTGACGGCAAAGGACTTGCCATCGGAAGCGATATTTTGAATAAGAGCGATATGGTTTTGCTTTCCTGGACGGACGTTGCCAAGCGCATAGATACACTTATCCGAAATGATAAGTATTTGAATGAAGCCGAGATCGCGCACCTTGACGACTACGAGAAGGAGCAGATCGCGAATTCGATACAGCATTTCTTTGATTCCAAACCGTTTGAGACACCAAGACCGTATGGCAAAACCGAAGGGTTCTTTGAAAGCAAAGCGAAGGAGATCGTACCGCAGCTTGACAGCCCCGAACGGGTAGCCGAGATCATTCAGATGATGCAGAGCGTATTCGACAGTGAAATGCCGAGTTCACACCGCTATGAATATGACAAGAAGGCGCTTGAGACAGTCAAAAAGTATGCTGACGGCAAATATGATCTTTTCCCGCACTCACATTTCCGAAAGAAGACGAGCATAGCGCCAAGTCCGGTTGTGGCAGAACAAGAGCCTGAACAGCCGAAAGTGGATATAGATTTATCCGCAACGGGATATGACCTCAGCCTCGGCACTTGGGTGCATATAGGCAAAGACGAGATGCAGATCGAGTCCATTACCGACGATACGGTCGCACTCTTCGACGGTTCACTGTTTCCTGTTGAACTGACGCTTGAGCAGTTTTTGGCAAGGGTAAAAGAGAACCCGCTGAACGATCACTTAAAGCTTCCCGAAAAGGAAGAACTGACCGAGGAAGAAAAAGCCCATGAGATCAAAACCATTATGGACTTTTGCAGGGCAACCAAGCAAGACGATTTTGACGTTTATTATAACGATCAAAACGAGTTTTGCGCAAAGGACGATGAGAGGCAATACAGCCGCAAGGAGCTTTATGAGTTCCTCTTGAATGAGGTCGTAATGCTTGACCAAAACGAGAAGCTTGTCCCCGGATTTGGTGTTTCGGATGAGATCATCTCGGATATGGTCATGTATGCCAAAGACGCGGGAGCAATCCTGGAACTAAAAGGTGAAACGGCACTTGAAAGAGCCAAACGCCTGATTGACGCTTTTATCTTGGAGGAATACAACCAAGACGGCGCAGATTATTCGGATATGACGAATATCGGCATTGCCTATACCACGACCGAGGACGACAAGTACGAAGTCCAGGTCAATGTGGACTTGGTGAACTACCGCTTGGTAAAGATCATCGGCGGTGTTCAGGTAAAGGAAGAAGTTTATCCGTCTCTTGACGAGCTGTGCAAGAATCAACTGGAAGCACTTGACTTTGACGACCTGACCTACTGTAGCGAGGAAGAGATTGCCAAAGCGGACGAAGGGCAAGCTATTGCACCGCCAACGCTCACAAAAGAGGAGAAGCCGAGGCAACGCACTATTTCGGTGTTTCATCCCGAGATACCGATGTCTGAGCGTTTGGACTTTGACCTTACCGCAAATGAGGTGAGCGAGGCAGGGAAGAAAGAGCGTTTTCGCAGAAACATTATGGCAATTCAACTGCTCAAGACCTGTGAGAATGAAAACAGACTTGCCACAGCAGAGGAGCAGAAGATACTCTCACAGTATGCCGGCTTCGGTGGCATACCCGAAGCATTTGATGAGAGCAATGACGCATGGAGAACGGAATACCTTGAGCTTTCCACCGTCTTAACACCGGAGGAATACACGGCGGCAAGAGAGTCCACGCTGACCGCATTCTATACACCGAATGTGGTCATTCAAGCCATGTATCAGGCACTTGGCAACATGGGCTTTGCACAGGGCAATATCCTTGAGCCTTCCTGTGGCGTCGGCAATTTCATCGGAAATCTGCCTGAGCGTATGAAAGGTAGTAAGGTATATGGCGTTGAGCTTGACAGCATTTCGGGCAGGATCGCACGGCAGCTCTATCAAAAGCAGAACATCTCGATCTGCGGATTTGAAGAAACCGTCTTTCCCGACAGCTTCTTTGATGTGGCAGTCGGCAACGTCCCCTTCGGACAGTTCAAAGTTACGGATAAGAAGTATGACAAGCACAACTTCCTCATCCACGATTATTTCTTCGCCAAAGCCATTGACAAGGTTCGCCCGGGTGGTGTTATCGCTTTCATCACGAGCAAGGGAACACTCGACAAGGAAAACCCATCGGTAAGGAAATATATCGCGCAGAGAGCAGACCTGATCGGTGCGATCCGACTGCCCGACAATGCCTTCAAAGGCGCGGGTACAGAGGTCGTATCGGATATTATCTTCTTACAAAAGCGCGACCGTATTCTCGACGTTGAACCCGATTGGGTGCATCTCGGCAAAGACGAGAACGGGATCACAATGAACCAATATTTCATCGACAACCCCTATATGATCCTCGGCGACGTCGTTATGCGCTCCGGTCCCTTCGGACAGGAGCCAACGGTCAGAGCCTATGAGGGACAAGACCTCGGAGAGCTGCTTTCCGAGGCAATCAGCAACATTCACGCCGAGATTAAGACGGTGGAAACAGATGAGCTTGAAGAAGAAAATGGCAGTATTCCTGCCGATCCAACCGTCAAGAACTTCTCGTACACGCTCGTAGACGGCAAGGTGTATTTCCGTCAGAACAGTGTGATGAATTTTGTCGAGACCTCTGTGACAGGCGAGAACCGCATCAAAGGAATGATCGCTCTGCGAGAGACTGTCCGCACTCTGATAGACGCACAGCTTTCAGACGAAAGCGATGAAGTTGTAACCGCCTTGCAATCAAAACTGAACGAACAGTATGACATCTTCACAAAGAAGTATGGGCTGATCAATTCCCGTGCCAATGAGACGGTGTTCAGCGACGACAGTTCATATTTCCTTTTGTCCTCCCTTGAGGTGGTCAACGAGGATAAGGAGCTGATCCGTAAAGCGGATATGTTCGTTAAGCGCACGATCAAGCCGTATACCAAGATCGACAGGGTAGACACGGCAAGCGAAGCTTTGGCAGTATCTCTTTCCGAAAGAGCCGCCGTGGATATGGAGTTTATGTCGGAACTGACCGGGAAGAGCGAAGAAGAACTGTTTGCAGATCTGCACGGCGTTATCTTCCTAAATCCCAAAGAGAGTGTTCTTACAAGACAGCCTAAGTATCTGACGGCAGACGAATATCTCTCCGGAAACGTCAGAGAAAAGCTTGCCGATGCAAGAAAAGCGAAGGAAGCGTTCGGAGAACAGTATGCCGAGAATATAGCGGCGCTTGAAGCGGTACAACCGCAAGATCTGACCGCAGCGGAGATCGGCGTGAAGCTAGGCTCTACCTGGGTGCCCGATGAGGTAGTACAGGAATTTGTCTTCGGACTTCTTGACACGCCCAAGTGGGCGCAGTGGAACATCGGAGTCAAATATATCCCGACCACAGCACAATGGATAGTGACGAACAAGAGCTATGACAGAGGTAACGTCAAGGCAAGCACCGTCTACGGTACTGGAAGGATCAACGCTTACAGTATCATTGAGGAAACGCTGAACCTGAAGGACGTTCGCATCTTCGATTATGTTGAGGATGAGAACGGCAACAAAAAGCCTGTCCTCAATAAGAAGGAAACCACCATCGCCCAGGGCAAGCAGGAGCAGATCAAGCGGGCGTTTGAAGAATGGATATGGAAGGACGCCACACGACGCGAGAAACTATGTACGCTTTACAACGAGCGTTTCAACAGCGTTCGCCCGCGAGAGTATGACGGCAGCCATATCAAGTATTACGGTATGAATCCCGAAATACACCTGCGTACCCATCAGACCAATGCAGTCGCCCGAATCCTTTACGGCGGCAATTCCTTGCTTGCCCATGTGGTGGGCGCAGGGAAGACCTACACGATGGTCGCAGCGGCGCAGGAATCAAAGCGGCTTGGGTTGTGTGCAAAATCTATGTTCGTTGTCCCGAACCACTTGGTAGAACAGTGGGCAAGCGAATACCTGCAACTGTATCCGAGCGCGAATATCCTTGTTACTACGAAGAAGGACTTTGAAACGAAAAACCGTAAGAAGTTCTGCGCGAGAATCGCAACGGGCGACTACGATGCCATCATCATCGGACATAGCCAATTTGAAAAAATTCCGATGTCGCTTGAGAGGCAGAAATACTTCCTGCAATCCGAGATCGACGAGCTGACTCATGCCATTGCAGACCTCAAGTACCAACGCGGCGAGCGTGTGACCATCAAGCAGCTTGAAAAGAGCAGAAAGCAGATACAAACGAGATTGGACAAGCTAAACGACCAATCCCGCAAGGATGACGTCGTCTGCTTTGAAGAGCTTGGTGTAGACCGATTGTTTGTGGATGAAGCACACTTTTACAAAAACCGTGCGAAACGTTGTGTATAAACCGTTGCAGACAACAACGGCGAAAAGCACCGTGTGAAAGCACTTAGCAATAAGACAATTTCACAGAGAACTCAAATCTCAATTCAGAGGTGAAATTCCTCTGCCGTACAGAATCAATGTCGGAAAGGAGTTAATTTCCATACGGTATGTCAACCGTAAGACAGTACGCGAGTTAATACTCCACTGTGCGTTACCGCTCTGTAAAACGGTAACGGTGCAAAGCGTGGTGAAGTCGTAACCTGAAAACCTAAACCGAAAGGCATGGAGAATAATGGTGCGGACTTCCGAAACCTATGGCTATTCGTAAGAGAAAGCTATGCGGCATCGTAAGAAAAAGGCACTCGAAAGAGTGAAACCAGAAATGATGTGTATTGCCGGTTTTTCAATACACATTCTCCGGATTGAAATATCCGTAGAATCCATGCAGCAACTATGATTCAAAGCATGAAAATATTTCTCGGTGTAAGGTAGCAGTCTAAGGGTTTCAAGAGATAGAATCTCATAAGGATAGAGATTTGGGAACGTTTGAGAGCCTGTCATCGGAGCGTTACAGCGCAACGAAGATGATGGGAAGTCAGCCGTGCCATAGTAGTCAGAGATTGGGAGAACCAATTACAAGAAGCTGAAATGCTTCAGGGCGAAGGGCACGAGTCAAGTTAATTTATAAATTTCACAAAACCGAAAATCAGAACTCCCTGAAAGAAGGGTGACGAACCGTGAGGTGATAACCTTGTGCATCTGAACGTCAGATTTTCAAATGAAGCAGAACTGAAACGATGTCAGGATTTTCTCTATCAGAAATCAGGACAGGGGGCATTCTTTACAGGACTGCTCGAAGCAATGATGAATGAAAACACCATTGTAACAGCTATTCATAATATAAAATCCAACAAGGGCAGTAAGACAGCCGGTGTTGACGGAAAGAAAATGAATAGCTATCTGCAAATGCCAAAAGATGAATTGATACAGTTGATTCAAAAGAAAATGAGTCATTATAAGCCAAAGCCTACACGCCGGGTATATATTCCGAAACCCAATGGAAAGCAACGACCGCTGAGTATACCAACCGTACAGGATAGAATCATTCAGGAATGTATCCGGTTGGTACTGGAGCCAATATGTGAGGCGAAATTTTATCCGCACAGCTACGGTTTCAGACCATATAGGGCGCAGAAACATGCGATTCGGGGAATTGTTAATGTCATAAATGGCGCAAGTAAATCCAAAGACCAGCCCGTATGGGCGGTAGAAGGAGATATTAAAGGCTGTTTTGACAATATCAACCAACGGTTGCTTCTGCAAAAACTATGGAGAATCGGCGTCCATGACAAACGGGTACTGAAAATAATCAGTCTTATGCTCAAGGCGGGCTATATGGAAAGTGACCTGTATTATACCACAGAACTCGGAACGCAACAGGGAAGTATCCTATCTCCTTTGCTTGCGAATGTATATCTCAACGATTTTGATTGGTATATCGGTCGATGCTATATGGAACCGCACAGGCAATGCAAGCATAAATGCAACGACACAAGACGATTAAAATGGTCAGGCATAACCCCGAAATATAACTTTCGTTATGCGGACGATTGGGTCATATTGACATCAACGCAGAATGAGGCTTTCAGGCTGAAACGTGAACTGACAAAGTATTTCAAGGCGAAGATGAAGCTGGAGCTATCAGAGGAAAAGACATTTATTACGGATATTCGAGAGAAAGGAATACACTTTCTCGGATTTATCGTAAAAGCCGCGCGGAGACAAAGAACTCCTAATCCGAAAACATGGACGGAGAATCTTGTTGGAAAGCCGTTGCCCGACATGGACAGGCTGTCAAAGAAGATTCACAAGTTGCAAGCTGAAATTAGGAAAATTGAGACTTTTACGAAACCGGTAGGCAAAGCCGCGCAGATCCAATATGTCAACTCTGTCATAATGGGACTTGCGCAATATCTGCAACCGTCGATCTGCTCCAACGCATATCACGAAATTGACCGCAGGATTAACAATACGGCTCTTGCTGTTTGGAAGAACATGTATCCAAACAAGTATAACGAAATGCAGGTGCCGCTGAAAAATCTTTGCAATTTACCCCACAGACATGAGGGCTACGAAAGTAAAACCTTTGCAATACCGATTGATGGAAAATGGTTTGGCATTACTATGGCGTTCATCACGCATAGCAAATATGAAAGCAAGCCGTTTGACCAATGTATGACACCGTACACGGAAGAAGGCAGACGGCGGTATATTTATTATCGCAGTAAGCATAAACCGTTGCCGTGTGACAGACCGTCAATCAATGAACCGAGAGAAATTGCGCTCTCGAAATATGCAAAAGGAAAGGGCTGGAAATATAATTTTGAGTTCTTTATGAATCGAGAGTATGCCTTCATTCGGGATAAAGGAAAGTGTAAATGCTGCGGTAAATATTTTTCTGAAACAGCCCCAAAGTGCTGTCATCACGTTCAAAATAAGCTCACGATCGATAAAATCAACAAAGTATCAAACTTGGCATGGCTGTGTGAACCCTGTCACCGCATGGTTCATAACAGCCCGATACCGCCCGAACTCGATAACAAGACGGTAAAGAAAATAGAAAAATATCGAGAAAAACTAAAACAGTGAAATTTATAAGTATGCTGTAATCCGTGAGGATATGGCAATATCGAAAGGCGAAAGCCAAGTAGGTTAATTTGATGGTAGGCTGGGTGCGCTGAAAGGTGCATGCCCAGCGTGAAGTGGGGGAAAATCCGGAGATCATTTCAAAGGATTACCTATCACTATTGTTCTCCTATACAAAGATGAGAAACGTCGCGGGTATCGCGCAGACTGAAGCACAAAAGAGTAGCGACCTCTATATGAAGTGCCGCTATTTAAGCGAACTGACGGGGAACAGAGGCGTTGTCTTTGCGACCGGTACACCCATTTCAAACTCTATGGTTGAGCTTTACACGATGCAGAGATACCTTCAATACGACGAGTTAAAGGTGCGCGGGTTATCTTCCTTCGATGCTTGGGCATCTACCTTCGGCGAGACGGTAACTGCCATTGAGTTAAGTCCCACTGGCGATGGGTATAGAGCAAAGACAAGGTTTGCAAAGTTCTTTAACATCCCCGAGCTGATGTCAATGTTCAAGCAAGTTGCAGACGTGCAAACGGCGGATATGCTGAACCTACCTGTTCCAAAGACAAACTACCATGTTGTGAAAGTCCCTGCGACAGAGACACAAAAAGCAATGGTACAATCCTTTGCAGAACGAGCCGAGAAGATCCACAACCGTATGGTGAACGCTTCGGTAGACAATATGCTGTGCGTCACCAACGACGGACGAAAGGCAGCCCTTGACCAAAGACTGATGAATGGGGCACTTCCCGACGAAGAAGGAAGCAAGGTAAATACCTGCGTTCAGAACATCTATGACACTTGGGAGAGGACGGCAGACAAACGCTCTGCGCAGCTTGTGTTCTGCGACCTTTCTACACCGAAAGGCGACGGGACGTTCAATGTGTACGACGATATCCGAGACAAACTTGTCGAGCGTGGAGTGCCGAAAGAGGAAATCGCATTCATTCACACAGCAGATACCGACGCAAAGAAGAAAGAGCTTTTCGCAAAGGGGCGAAGCGGACAAGTCCGTGTATTGATTGGCTCTACCTTTAAGATGGGTGCCGGCACGAACGTGCAGACAAAGCTCATAGCCCTTCACGACCTTGACTGCCCGTGGCGACCGTCTGACCTTGAGCGTGCGCCCGTAAAGGCAATATAATAAATCTACCATTAGCAAGGTAGTAGACAAGTGTCTTAACACCGTCATTGAGGAGGTGAAATTTGACGGTGTGTCTATCATCAACCGATTTACTTGTGAGGGAAACCAAATATCAAGGAACATAGCACGTCGGTAAAACCATAAGTCAGACAGTTATCAGTCTGCGACTGAATGGGGAGATGAAATGATGAGTATGAGGATAAAGCCCATACTGGTTAAACGATAGTCTGAATGGTCTGTGTCGGGACTATGACGTAAGATAGCTATAAATCGTCATACCGTGATACTGATATTCCGCTGTTCAGGAGTATCAGCAAAGACAAATTACGGCATATATGCAATAAGCATAAAAGGACGGAAGTCGTATCCGACAACTCATTAAGCTAAGTTATTATGTAGCTAAACGGGGATTACCTAAGTCAAAATGCTTGTAAAATCCAAACAAGCTATTAAGCACAGGCTTATGAATATTTGATATGGTAACGGAGTTCTCATAGTAGTCTGAGCGTGTTAATGGCACGTACGTGGCGAAGGAGAACAGTTTATAACATTAACATTATAGAAAGGAAAATGTGAGATACATTATGAGAAATCCTGAAAATGTGTTAATCAGCCTAACAAAACACAGTAATCAGAAAGATTATAAGTATGAGCGTTTATACCGTTTACTCTACAACGAGGAAATGTACTTAATCGCTTATCAAAATATTTATTCAAATAACGGAAGCATGACAAATGGCACCGACAATCAAACGGTTGACGGTATGAGTATTGAAAGAATACAAAAAATCATACTTTCTCTCAAAGATGAAAGCTTCCAGCCAAAACCTGCAAGAAGAATCTATATTCCAAAGAAAAACGGAAAAATGCGTCCGCTGGGTATTCCGTCTTTTGAGGACAAGTTGCTTCAAGAAGTTATTAGAATGATTTTAGAAGCAATTTATGAGGGCTATTTTGAAGATACTTCTCACGGCTTTAGACTGCACAGAAGTTGTCACACAGCACTCAACAAAATACAAAAGACATTTACAGGCGTGAAGTGGTTTATTGAGGGAGATATTAAAGGCTTCTTTGATAACATCAACCACAATACGCTAATTGGAATTTTAAGAGAACGCATAAATGATGAGAGATTTCTTAGGTTGGTAAGGAAATTCTTAAATGCAGGCTATATTGAAAATTGGACTTTTCACAATACCTATTCAGGAACGCCGCAAGGTGGAATTATCAGTCCGATACTTGCAAACATCTATCTGGATAAATTTGATAAGTATGTAAACGAGTACGCCCAACAATTCAGAAAAGGTAAACGGCGTATGCGCACTACTGAGTACCGCAGGAATGAAGTCGAATTAAGGAGAGCCAGAGCGGATTTAGAAAATGCAACTGGCGACTGCGAAAGAGAAAATGCGATTGCACATATTAGGCAATTGGAAAAAGAGCGTGTAAATATTCCTCATAGTGACCCTATGGATGACAGCTACAAAAGACTATTCTATGTTAGATATGCTGACGATTGGCTCTGTGGAGTTGTAGGTTCAAAAGAGGATTGTAGAATAATAAAGGAAGATTTTAAGAACTTTCTTTACGAAAAACTACAGTTAGAACTGTCGGAAGAAAAAACGCTTATTACCAATGCTCAAAAAAGTGCAAAATTCCTTAGTTATGAAATCAGAGTACGACATAGTAACCTGACAAAAAGAGATAAAGCAGGCAGGCTTGTTCGCAATTACACAGGCAGGGTTGTTTTAGAAGTCTCAAGCGATACAATCAAGAAACATTTGATTAATACAGGAGCTATGAAACTAACCTACCATAATGGCAAAGAAATCTGGAAACCAAAGGCGATATACAGATTAAAAGACTGTGATGATTTAGAAATTCTCGATTACTACAACAGTATGATACGAGGATTTTATAACTATTATTGTATAGCCAATAACAGTTCTATTATCAACAGCTATAAGTACATTATGGAGTACAGTATGTACAAAACCTATGGCACTAAATACAGAACTTCAATCCATAAAGTGATTGGAAAATTCAGAGTTGGCAAGGATTTTGCAGTAAAATTCCAAAATGCCAAAGGTGTTGAGAATATGCGAGTATTCTATAATCAAGGTTTCAAGCGACAAGAAAAAGCATTTCTTTCTAATGAAGATTTTGTTCCAAACAGTATCAAATACTTTAGCAGTACAAATCTAATTGATAGGTTGAAAGCAGAACAATGTGAATTGTGCGAAAAAACTAATACGCCCATAGAAATACACCATATTCACAGACTTAAAGACCTGCAAGGAAAATCTTTCTGGGAAACACTTATGATAGCAAGAAAGCGCAAGACATTAGCTTTGTGCAGAAGCTGTCATAAAAAATTACACTGCGGATTGTTAGATTGAGTTTATAAATGGAAAGCCGTGTACATCGAGAGGTGTAAGCACGGTTTGGGGGCGAGCATTTGGAAACCTACCGTAGCAATACGGCAAGGCGCCGGGTGCTTAGCCTACAGCGAAGCGGTCGAATCGTCCGACAGGGCAACGAGAACGATGAGGTAGACATCTCCCGCTATGTAACCGAAGGCACTTTTGACGCGTATATGTATCAGCTCCTTGAGTCAAAGCAGAAGTTCATCTCACAGATCATGACGAGCAAATCGCCCGTGAGAAGCGCGGAGGACGTGGATGAAACGGCTCTTTCCTACGCCGAAATAAAGGCATTGGCAAGCGGCAATCCGAAGATCATGGAGAAGATGCAGCTTGATGCGGACGTGGCAAAATTGAAGCTTCAGAAGGCGTCCCATCTGTCTCAGAGATATATGCTTGAGGACAAGCTTATGAAAGACTTTCCGAGGGAGATCGCCGAAACGGAGGAACGGATCGCAGGATATGCGACAGATATGGCTACCGTGTCGGAGCATACAAAACCGAACGACAAAGGCTTCTCCCCGATGGTAATAGGTGATAAGACCTATCTTGAAAAGGCAGACGCGGGCAAAGCGATCCTTGAGATATGCAAGAAGATCACAAGCCCCGACGCTCGACCGCTTGGCGAGTACCGAGGCTTCAAGACAGAAATCGGATTTGACGTCCTCTCCCGTGAGTTCTTTATTAACCTGCGCGGAAAACTCTGTTACACGGTGCAGCTTGGACAGGACGCAAACGGTATCATTACCCGTTTAGACAACGCGATAACGGCTCTTGAAACCAAGAAACAGGTGTGTGAGGAACGCTTGAAGAACCTCCATTTGCAGGTTGAAAACGCCAAAGCGGAGATTGCCGCGCCGTTCCCGGATGAGGCTGTTCTTGAGGAAAAATCCAAGAGACTTGACGTGCTGAACGCCGAGTTGAATATGGATAAGAAGGAAAATGAGCTTGCCGACGACGCGCCTGAGCAGGAGAACGAGGGCGAAAAGGAAAGCTCAGAACCCGAGGAAGAGAAGCATCGTTCAGGCAGGGAAGAACGGTAAAAAGAAAGCAGGAGACTGTTGTTTGGTCTCCTGCCGGATACATAGCGTAGGATAGATAAATTGGAATTTATCAAGATCTTTGCACTTTTATGAAAGACATGATTGTAATAAGCACGATTACAAGATATATTCCGCCGCTTGTCCATGCAGTAAGCGTACGCATTTCTTCGTTCATTCCGCCATTTGCAATGATTAAAGCATTTTGCAAGGATAAAACGGCAACAAGTGCGTCCGTCATATTGATCATTCGGAGTTCGAAAAGCAGAGACTTGTCCTTTTTCCTTGATTTACGGAAATGAACGATGCTTATCGTGATGCGATATGTTGTATAAGCCGCCATAGCAATTGCGGGTATCAGACCATAGGTATAGCTTCGCTCGCCGCTCACCATAACATAAATCGGTCCTATCAAAGAAACATCCATAACCAGCAATAGCAGATATGTTATCATGCGTATTGTTTTTTGATTCTTTCGTCTTGTTCCTATCAGAATCGCCCGAATTGTGGCAAGAAGCAGATAGTAAACGCAGATTAACCCGTGCCACCACGATTGATATACAATTCCGAGAGCACCGTTATAAAGCGCAAACACAATGCTGATTAAAGTTGAAATTGCGGACGAAAACACCGTACTAAAATAGTAGTCGCTTTTCCATGTTTTCTGAAAGTCCTTGATTCGTTGCTTCATTGTCTTTCTCCGCTTTTGTTGTTCGGTCGGATACAGTGAAGCATAACCGTTTCAATTTCCTCAACCGACTCTCTACATCCGCCGTTGATCCATTCGCGGACGATAGCCATTGAGCCGTTCACGAAAAATGCAATCCAGTATTTTTGCTCAGTTTCGGGAATGTGAAAACGCTTCATAATCGGTCGGAGAACAAAGTCCGATATACCGCTGTACTGCGCCTCTGTCTGCATACAGGATGGGTTCTTATATACCGCCCTGAACAGAGATTGATTCTCTTTGAAAAAAGTCAGATACGGTCTTAAATAATCGGAACTGATAAGGACAAGATCATCAAGCGGTACGGTTCCGATACTGCCGATAAAATCGTTAGGCTTCTTTGCAAACGAATCAAAAAAACGCTTTTTGACATTTTCAAGACATTCCGACAGTAAATCGTTTACCGTTTCATAGTGAAGATAAAAGGTTGACCTGTTGACACCTGCTTTTTCGCAGATTTCTTTAACGGTGATATATTCGTAGTCCTTGACTTCAAGCAACCGTATCAACGCCTCGTCCATAAGAAGGGCAGTATTAAAATACTTGCTTTCCGACTTATTCATTCAATACCGCCCCCTTTGTTTTTATTTGTCTGATTCGCTGATTTCTTTTGCAAGTGTCATAATCTCAAAAGCGTATTTTTTCTTTCCGGATGCAAGCAATTTCTTATAGATTGGATAGTTTACGCTCACACCGATGATACCGACTGTGCCAATAATGATACCGGCGACCATTGAAAGTGTTGTGCTTCCACCGATTACCCCCATAGCAAGGCACATTCCGATGCCAAGCACGAGCGACATTATTATGCCGAAAGAATATGTGAATATGGTAGCCGGGAGCTTTGCCCTTGCATCTAACTTTCTAAGTGCCATAACCTTTGATGCGTCCTTGGGTGCATATTCGTTTGCGATTGATTCTGCAAAAATCTTGTCTGTGTTCATGGTTGAACCTCCGTATAATAAGTTATTCAGCGACAGTGCGCACCTGTCATATCTGATGGTTTTATTATACATTACTCAAAACACTAATTGAACAACACAAATGATAATTTGTGTTGAGTTCAAGAATTTTTCAAACGCCGATTTATCTTTCTTTGCTTGCTTTTCCAAACCCCATCTTTTCGGTCAGATCGTGGGCACTCTTATCGTACTGTGCCTGCGAAATAGCACCCTTTTCGAGAAAGGTTTTCAGCAGTTCTATTTGCTTGTGATACAGTTCTTCGTTTGTATGTGTAGGCTCTGCCTGAGCCGATTTGAGTTCTGTGTTCATAGTGCGCCCTCACTTTATAACAATCATAATTATAGCATAAAAAGGCGCTTTTTTCAATATATCCGCCTCAAATAATTACATAGCTCTGTCGTTTCGGTGCACAGGAACGGTAGGGCTATATTTATTTTTCAGGAGGTGCTTTTGATGAAAAGAGCATCAGAACAAGAACACAAAATGAGAGAGGAGGCAAACGCAGATGGCAGAAACAAAGGCTAAGTATGAAGGCGAAAACATCGACTTCGCAGACTATTCCTCAGCAGAGAATGAGGGAGAGTTCAAGGGGAAGCTCGTCGGCAGATTTTGGGGCAGAAAGGGCAACCTTGTGCTTTTCTTCGATATGGAGAACACAAGTAAGATCGTTGCAAGTGCCTGGAAAGAGAGCGACTATCTCGGATTCAAGGACGCAGAGATCGGCAAGACCTTTACTCTGAAATTCGTCAGATCTTCAAAGAGCGACAGAGTCTATCTCAGAGAAGCAAAGCAGATGTAAGGTGACGCCTATGTATGTAACGCCGGAAGAGATAGCAAAAGCAAGAGAGATCGACGCCTTTTCCTATCTGCAAGCCTATGACCCCGGTGAGCTTGTGAAGTGCGGTCACAATGAGTATTGTACCAGGACGCACGACTCGCTGAAGCTCTCACGCGGTAAATGGTTTTGGTGGTCACAAGGCTTCGGTGGCGTATCGGCACTGGATTATCTTGTCAAGGTCGAGGGCGTGGACTTCGTGAAGGCGGTCAAACAGTTATGCGGACAGGTGTCGATCACGGCACCTGTTTCGTCTTCCGGGGCAAAAGCAGAACCGCGAGTGCTGCGCCTGCCACCGTACAACTATGAGTGTAAGACGGTGCGAGAGTATCTGCGCCGAAGATGTGTTGACGATGATGTCATCAGCTTCTTCATTGAAAGAAAAATGATCGGCGAGGACAACGAGAATCGCTATGCCTTATTCTTTGGAAACGATGAAAAGGGCAGACACAGACAATGCTCGACGCGCGCCACCGATGGGAGTATCAATAAAAGGGATGTCTCGGGAAGTGACAGAAAATACTCTTTCTGCCTTGCTTCGGACTACAAGAGTGAAACGCTTCGGGTATTTGAAAGCGCCATTGATATGATGTCGTTTGCAACGCTGATGAAGGGCGCGGGGAACGAATGGAAACACGAAAACCTGCTCTCCTTATCCGGCGTGTATATGCCGGCAAGGAACCTGACGGATAGTAAAGTCCCTGTCGCACTTCAACGGTTCCTTGACGAGCATTCTCACATCAGACGGATACTTCTGCACCTTGACAGCGACCGCGCGGGTAGTATGGGAGCACAAGGACTCATCGCCGTACTTGGAGATAAGTACGATATGAAGTATCTGCCGCCGAGCATGGGCAAGGATTGGAACGATTATCTTTGCCTCAAAGAGAAAGACAAAGAATTACAAAAGAACAGGAGTGAAAGAGCATGAAGATCAAGATTTATCAGATCGACGTTGACCGTGACGACGATGACGTTGCCTTTGCTTCGCTTGATGAAACCATCATGCGGCAAGGCGAGAGCAGGATCAACAGCGAGATCTATGACAAGGTTTTCGATGGAGACATCGATTGCGAGACGCTTGAAGATGTATACACCAAATTCAATATCGACCTTCCCACAGGGTACAGAGGAAGATCACTTTCCAAGTCGGATATTGTCGAGGTGGAGAACAAAAACGGTGTCGAACGCAGCTTTTGGTTCTGCGATTCCTTCGGCTTCGCCGAGGTCGGATTTGAACCGGAGCTGACGCAGGATGCCATCAAAGGAACGATGATCTCGGTTTTGCTTGTCGAACCCGGGAAGTATCCGAGAATGGTGGAGATCGACCGAGGGCTTGAGTCCTTGCAGGAGCAAGTTGAAGGAGACATCGAGCAGTATTCACCGTTTTACGATGAGGTGAGCATTGTCTGCAATGAAGAAGGCAAGATGCGAGGAATGACGCTCAACAGAGCGATCTACGATGAAGATTCGCATCAGATGGTTGACATTATCGCGGGCAAATTCCTTGTGGTGTATGCGCCAAGTGGAAGCGAGCATTATCAGAGCTTGCCGCCTGAGCTTGCGGATAAGTACGCCAAGAAGTTCAAGCAACCCGAAAGGTTTTTCAAGATGAATGGCGAAATTATCGCCGTTCCTTTTGATCCGAAGAAATCAAGAGACGACAGATAAGGAGGAGTATGTAATGAAGAAATTCAGAGTCACAGTAACCGAAACACTGAAAAGGTTCGTCGAGGTCGAAGCCGAAAACGAAGATGAAGCTGCCGAAAAGGTGGACTTTATGTATGACAATGAGGACATTGTTCTGACGGCGGACGACTATTATGCGACAAATATCACGGTAGATGAATTGCCCGAACAGGTG
>CAVKJG010000033.1:0-21927 GCA_963656825.1 Sphaerochaetaceae bacterium | reverse complement strand
GGTTGCATGAGACATTCTAATAAAAAATCTGACGTGCGAAAACAAAGAATAATCTTGATTAAAAATTAAAAAAATTATATAATAAAAGGAGAAATTATCATGGCAAGCAAACTTACCCCCGAACTGCTTGAAAAAGCAAAACAGGCAAAATCCGCAGAGGAGCTTATTGCCCTCGTAAAAGAAAACGGCGTTGAGATTCCCGAAGACAAGGCAAAAGCGCTCTTTGAAAAGCTCAAAGGCGCGCTTTCCGACGAGGAGCTTGACGGCGTTTCGGGCGGAGGTCTCACGGATTGCTATGTAAAGATAATGGAAATGTATTTGGCACACCTCAACCGGCCCAACAGAGCCATAGCCGGTGAGGTTTCCGACGACGAGCTGGATCAGGTTGCCGGCGGCTGCGATGACGGTGAGCCGATCGACTACCGCGTAAAAGTATCCCCGACCGATGAAGCTTGTATGTACTATGCATGCGGAATCTGTGAGCAAAGTGCCGGCACCTGTAAGTGTCGTTCTTGTGCGGAGTCTAACTGCGGAACATGCCTTCATATCCGCTACAAGGGCGACGGTTCCGCACTCTGCAACAGTTTGAACGTGCATGAGGGCAGAAACCGGTACACCTGAAAAAAGAACCGCATAGGCGGCAAAAGATAATTTATCAAATAAGGAGTACTTAAAATGGAAAACAAACTTACACCCGAACTTATCGCAAAAGCAAAGCTTGCAAAATCTGCAGAGGAGCTTTTGGCTCTCGCAAAGGAAAACGGCATTGAGCTTACCGAGGAAAGTGCAAATGAATATTTTGCGGATCCCGATTTAAAAAACGGCGAAATATCCGATGAAGAGCTTGACAATGTATCCGGAGGCTGTGATCCAAAAGTGGACTGTTGCGATCGCTGTGAACATTTTGTTTGCAGATACTGTGGCAGCGGTCTGATATACGACGAAACAAATGGGGGGCGTCCCCACTGCAAAGGACGTTGCATAGCTGCTGCATGTGCTAGTTGCAAATACGGATACCACGATGATGGGAGAAATACCACGCGTTGCTCATACTGAGCAAAACTACTCTTTGCAGCAAACCGCCAGTCTTTAAGCGGCAATCGGAAACTGTTTATTTGTTCGTTTGAAAATATTTTAATAAAATAAGGGGAATTACTATGGTAAATAAAATCACACCCGAACTGCTTGAAAAAGCAGAGCTTGCAAAATCAGCCGAGGAGCTTTTGGCTCTTGCAAAAGAAAACGGCGCGGAAATTACCGCAGAAGAAGCAAATACATATTTTGCGGGGCTCAATCCCAAAACAGGCGAGCTTTCCGACGAGCTTAATGACGTAGCCGGAGGCGGCTGTATTGCAGAAGCCTTCAAAGAAAGCCTCCCTAAGATTCCGGATGAAGCCATCGAGACCGGAAGCAATTTGCCGAAAAAGTAATTTGTTTTGAAAAAAGGCTATCATGCCTGCTGTAATGATTGCAAATATATAATTTGCAATCATTACAGCAAAAAAGTAGGAACAGCAAAGGAGATTTTATCATGGAAAACAAGCTTATCTCCCGAGCTGCCTGAAAGAGCAAAGCAGGCAAAATCCGCAGAGGAGCTGACTGCTCTTGCAAAGGAAAACGGCGCGGAGCCTTCCGCAGAAGAAGCAAATGCATATTTGGCGGGGCTCAATCCCCATGCGGCGCAAAAATCTAACAAAAAAATTTTGGAGAGTGAAAACTTGTATTGCATATTGAATAAAAGAATAGCCCTGCGTTCATGGGTGCGTTCTCCCTACGCGTACTACATAAAAGGAAGAAGAGACGCGGAGCGGCTCAAAAAAGAAGAATATGAGCTGTTGAAGCTGTGTGACGGCGAGCACGACATAGAAGAGTCCGACCTTTTGAAAGGTCTTGTCGGGTCGGGCTTGGCTATCCCCTGCAAAAAGGGAGAATTTAAGCTTGACGACTGGCAGGACAAAACCTACGACAACCGCTATTTTCCCGCAATGAACTGGATGATCACGGGGAAATGCAATTATAACTGTCTGCACTGCTTCAACGCGGCGGACAACGCTCCGCTTCAGAGCGAATGGTCGCTTGAGGAGGCAAACAGCCTTCTTGATCAGGCAAGAGATTGCGGCATAAACGGCTTTACTATCACCGGCGGCGAGCCTATGCTCCATAAGAATTTCTTTGAGATTTTAGAGGGCATTTATAACCGCGATATGTACGTCTTTGAACTGAACACGAACGGACACTTCATAAATCAGGCGGCGCTTGACAGAATGAAGAGCATCGGCTGCGTTCCGCTTATGAAAATCTCGTTTGACGGTATCGGCTGGCATGACTGGCTGAGAAATCGCAAGGGCGCGGAGGAAGACGCATTGCGCGCAATAAAGCTGTGCATCGACAACGGATTTCCCGTTAAGGCTCAGACAAACGTTCACAGAAACAATGTCGGCGTAATGCTTGAAACGGTTCGTATGCTTGATAAAATGGGCGTGCGTGAAACCCGCGTGATAAGAACGACCGAAGCGCCGCGCTGGGAGCAGAACGCAAACGGCTCGACTCTGACCTTCAAGGAGTACATGGACTCGATGCTTGAGCTTTGGCGCGACTATTCGCGTGAAGAACACGAAATGAATCTGACGGCATGGCAGATCGGCACGATGATGCCGAAAAGCAGAAGCTTTGCTTTGTCGTCGGTGGAATGTGCGGTCGGTCAGTATCGTGCAAGTGCGCCCGTATGCAAAGGCAACAGGGGCATGATAGCTGTCGCGGCAAACGGAAACGTTTTCCCGTGTCATCAGATGTCGGGTTACTATGAGCAGCACGGCGACGTTTTGGGAAATCTCAAAAGCGGCAGCCTTAAGGAGCTTATTTCCGGCGGAAAATACATGGACGAAATCTGCACAACGGTCGGTACTCTGAGAGAGGTAAATACAAAATGCGGCAAATGCAAGTATTTTGAATACTGCTGCGGCGGATGCAGAGCGATCGCGCTTGCGCTTTCGGGCGACAAAATGGCGTCCGATCCGTCGAAGTGCTTCTTCTTCGAGAACGGGTATTATGACAAAATCGTTGAGATGATGGAGGGCTGGAACAATCTGACGGTCATTAAAGAATAAAAAATTGTTCTTCGGCGATTATATAATTTTCAAGCAAAAAGCGGTCATCGCAGGAGATGACCGCTTTTTATATATAGCATTTCAGCGTTTTTTCTATCCAGTAGGAAAAATCCGCGTCGGGCAGATATTTTTCGGTTGCTTTCAGGCGCTTGTATGCCGCAACTCCGTCGGAGGGGTCGTGCCAGATATCCGCGAAAACAAAATCGAAGCCGGAGCCCGAAAGCTTGCTTTCGGCAAAGGAAAAAGCGTCGTCGCAGACAATATTTATCTTGTCCCCGTGCGGCAGCTGCGGAAGAATGATGTCACAGAAAAGGGAAATTGCGCTTTCGTCGCGCTCAACCACCGTAACGGAGGCTACGTTTTCCTTTTCCGACGCCATATAGGCAAAATATCCGAGTCCGAGCCCGTATGTCAGAACCTTTCCGTGCGAGCGTGATATCGGCTGTCGCATGGTATTTATTTCGTTCGGGGTTATCAGCATCCATTCCGTGCCGTTTTCAAGCACCGCGGGATACGAAAATTCCTTTTCAAAGAAGGCTATCTGAGGAATTATTTTTCCGTCGCGCGTGATTTTCGGGTCATTGAACACAAAAGCCTGATACGGAACGTATTTTTTGCGGCAAAGCTCCCATCTGCCGAGCTTTTTCTGCGGTATTTTTATGTTTTTAAGGTACGGATCGTTTTCATAATCCTCGCTTTTGAGAAGATGTATCATATCGGGGAAATATTCTTCAAAAATTTCGGCGTCGCGCGGATTATTTTCGGTGTCAAGGTCGATTGCCGCCGCAAGCGTAAAGCAATAGGCTTCCTCCTTTGAAACATCGCAGTCGCGGCAGAGGCTTTCTATAAATTCGGGGCGGATAAAATCCGCTTCGCGATTTATAAAAACGCTCAGCTTTTCAAAAAGTATTCTGTTATACCGCGCGAATTTAAGAGTGTTTTCCACAAGCACCGCTCCATTTTTGAAAATATCAACTACTATTATAGCGGACGGATTGCGATTATGCAATACAAAAACAAAAAATCAGGGGCAAAGACGCTTTTTGTCTTTGCCCTTGAAAAATTACTCTTTTGCCGCTTCCTCCGCTTCTTTTTCAAGAACCGTGTAGGCTATCTTGCCTACGCGCGTTTTCGGAAGCTCCTCTCTGAATTCTATCTGATAGGGAAGCGCATATTTTGCAACGTTCTTCTTGCAGTATTCGTGAAGCTCCTGACGGATATCCTCGGAGGGCTTGACGCCGTCCCGCAGAACGATAAACGCTTTCACCTTCTGCATTTTGTACGGATCCTTCACGCCTATGACGCAGCTCATCTGAACCTTCGGGTGCGCGTCGAGTATATTTTCTATCTGCGAAGGATATACGTTGTAGCCGCTTGTGATTATCATTCTCTTTATGCGCTGTTTGAAGTAAATAAAGCCGTCCTCATCCATTTTTCCGAGGTCGCCCGTGTGAAGCCATACGTTTCCGTCCGCATGTGTGCGGAGGGTGTTTGCCGTTTCGGCTTCGTTATTCATATAGCCGACCATTACGGAAGGCCCGCAAAGACATATCTCTCCGTCCTCTCCGTAGGGAGCTTCGTCGCAGGTGCCTACCGTGCATATCTGATAATATGTGTCCGGATAGGGAAGTCCTATGCTGGCTTCGCGCTCTTCGCAGTAAGGAGTAAGACAGCTTGCCGTAACACATTCCGTTGTTCCGTAGCCTTCACGGACGTGAACGGGCGAGCCGTGCTCGTCAAGGAATTTATCGAATTTCTTTTTAAGCTCAACGGAAAGCGAATCTCCGCCGGAGAACACGCCGCGCAGAAAATCGAGCGAAACGCCGTCCAGATACGGATTTCTCGTGATAGCTTCAAAAAGCGTGGGCACGCCGGCGATGAAGTTCGGCTTTTCCGTTTTTATAAGATTTGCATAAGCCTTTACGTTGAAGCGCGGAACAAGAATCGAAAGTCCGCCGGCGACCATCATCGTGTGGATGCATACGCCGAGTCCGAAGCCGTGAAAAACGGGCATTGCCGCAAGCATTTTCATTGCATGAATGTCATAGTGCGACATTGCCGCCGTCTGAAGCGCAAGCGCGTTGAAATTGAGGTTTGAAAGCATTATGCCTTTCGTTGTCCCGGTCGTTCCGCCGGAGAAAAGGATAACGGCAACGTCCTTGTCGCACTTTTCGACCTTCGGATCTTCTCCCTTGTATTTTTTGCCGAGCGCAAAGAAATCGTGCCATTTTATAACGACGTCGTTTTTCGGAAGCTTCGGCATTTTCCCGAGATTCATAAGCGAAAACGCCGCTTTTTTTACTGCGCCGAGCTCGTTTCCCGCGCTTGCTATTATCAGCTTTTCGAGCGGATACTCCTTCATTACCGATTCAAATTTGGGATAGAACTGGTCAAGGGTTATCGCGCATTTCGAGCCTGCCGTGCGAAGAAAGAATTCTATTTCGTTTTCGGCGGAGAGGGGATGTATCATGCTTGCAATCGCGCCGATATAATTGAGCGCATAAAGACAATATATCGCCTGCGGAACGTTCGGCAGGCAGACGGTTACCTTGTCGCCCTCCTTTATTCCTATCGAAGCAAACGCTTTTGCCGTGATTTTTATATTTTTTTCGAGCAGAGAATAGGGAATTATTCTTCCCATATAGGAAAGCGCGGGAAGCGACGGATATTTTTCAGCCGTTGCAAGCACAACTCCGCTCATTGAGTCGGTTGGATATTCGAGGTTGAACGGTACATCGCCGTAATGAGAAAGCCATGGTGTTTTGGGTTGCATTTTATATACCTCCGATTATTGTGTCAATCGATTTCCGTTTCGGTTTGCAGGGGAAGCTCAAGAAGCTCGGGATTTTGCAGGAGCTTGCGAAGAAGTCTTATGCTTTTTGCAAAGTATGTTCCGTCAGCAATGCGTTCGTCTATCGTAAGCCCGAGCTCAAGGGCGTTTTTCATTGTTACGTTGCCGTTTTCATCATAGAACGGATGCAGATGCTTTTCTCCCACGAGAATGAAAAACGAGTTTGTTCCCCAGTTTGTAAGGTGATGATACTGCGCCGAAAGCTTTATGCTTCCCGTGTTCGATATGAACACGCTTGAATGATACGGATCAAATTCCACAAGGTCATTGGGAAGCCAATCGCGCGCTTCGAGGAAATTGAGTATTTTTATTATGAATTTCATTATGGGACGGGGAGATTTGACAAGCACCGAAATTATATCGGTCGTGCCGTCGGTTTTGTTTTCGCTGCGGACGTGAGTTACAAACTTTTTCACCTTGCCGTAAATCTGTTCGAGCGGGGAAACGTCGCTGTCCTTATCGAGCTTGATTATTGCGAGCGCTTCGCTTGACGTATCGTTGAACTGACGCTTTACGACAAACGAAAACGATATTTCGTTTCTTTCGTAAAGGCGGTTGCCGGCATAGAAATAGTTCATCTTTGGGCGGTCGTAAAGCACCTTTGCCACAGCCGCACAGATCACGTGAAACATTGTGTATTTGAAATCCGGCGAGTCCGCATTTTTCTTTTTTACGAATTCTTCAACCGCGGACATATCGACAAGCTCGCTCATAACGGCTTCGTTGTCGCACCTGTTGGGAAGCAGGAAGGCGACGAATTTGTGCATCGAATCCGCTTCGCGTACAAGTCTTCCGTCGCGGCGGTCGCCGCGTTTTTTCTTCTTTTTTGTTTTATCTTTTGACATTTTTACTACCTCTCATCTGCTGCATATCTCAATAAGCGTGTTTCCGAGACTGAAAATCTCATCAAATTCTTTTTGGTCTTTTCCTGCAAGAAGCACCTGAAAAGCCGTTCCGTACAGAGAACCGAGTATTACCTTCGATACCGCCTGCGCGCCGTATTTGCCCAGCACGGGACTGTTCTCCGACGGCTTCTTTGAAAGCACGTCGTCGCGGACAAGCTCCGCAAGCTTGTTGAAAAGATACGTCACCTGGAACTTAAACGACCTGTTCCACATCGCCTGAATCGAAAAGTCGAGGAATATCTTCATTACGTCGGGACGTTCTCTCAGTATTTTTTCAAAATATTCCGAAAGCAGATACATTCTTTCGGCTTCGTCTTTGCCTTTTTCCATTGCAAGAGTCACCTCGTCAAAGCAGGACGAAACAAGCCTTGAAGCGACCGCCGTGAAAAGATTTTCCTTTGTTCTGAAATGATATGTCAGAAGTCCGAGCGCGACCTGAGCTTCAGCCGCTATGTCGCGCATGGAAACGTTTGCGTATCCCTTTTTTGAAAGCAGCCTGAACGCCGCATCAAGTATTTTATCGCGGGAATTTTCTCTTGGGGTATTCATTATGCACCTCAGTTGGTTTTTGTACACTTGTACAGCAGATATTATATCAAAAGGTATGCGGTTTGTCAATGATTTCTTAATATTATGTTAAAAAACACGGCGTAAAAAAATCCCGAACCGCTCGGGTTCGGGATTTTTCTTTCAAAAAGGTTTTGATTATTCGGCGTCCTGCGCGGGAGCTTCTTCCTCTGCCGGCTCGTCCTTTGCGAGAAGAGCGCGGACGGAAAGGCTTACCTTGTGCTTTTCGTCGTCGATATCGGTGATCTTTGCGTCAACCACCTGTCCTTTTTCAAGGACGTCGGAAGGATGAGCAAGCTTCTTATCGGCTATCTGCGATATGTGGATAAGACCGTCAACACCGGGGATTATCTGCGCGAACGCGCCGAAAGGCATCATCGAAGCGACGGTAACGGATACTACGTCGCCTACGTTGTGAGCCGCTCTGAAAAGTGTCCAGGGATTTGTTTCCTCTGTCTTGTGACCGAGAGAAATTCTGCCCTTTTCACGATCGAAGCTCTTTACGAATACATCGAGCTGTTCGCCGACGGAAACGATATCCTTCGGGTTGGAGATGTGAAGCCATGTAAGCTCGGAGCTATGTACCATGCCGTCAACTCCGCCGAGATCGACAAATACTCCGTAAGAGGTCATGCTCTTTACGGTGCCCGTGTAGTGCTTGCCTACTTCGATTTCGTTCCAGAAGGCTTCCTCGCGGGCTTTGCGTTCTTCGCGCGCTACAACGCGGATAGAACCGAGAACTCTGCGACGTGAAGCGTCGAGGTCGATTATTTTGAATTTCTGTGTCGTTCCGACAAGCGTGGAAAGATCGCCGTCGCGCGGTACGGTCGTCTGCGATGCGGGAACGAATATGCGCTGAGAAAGAGCGCGGATAACTACGCCGCCCTTGACCGCTTCCGTAACCTTGCCTTCGAGTACCGTTCCGTTCTCAAATGCTTCCTGCACGAGCTTCCAGTCGTTTGCGGCTGTGATTTTCTTGGTGGAGAGGAAGGCAATGCCGTCGACGTCGCTGACTCTGTATGCAACAGCCTCTATCTGATCTCCTACCTTAAAAAGATTTTCGAGCTTTGCCTGAGGATCGTCTGTGACGTTGTCAAGCGTGAGTATGCCTGTGCATTTCGAGCCGATGTCAACACGGACTTCGGTGCCGGAAACGGACATGACGTATCCCACGACGGTATCTCCTGTACTGATATTTTTGAACGATTCGTCAAGAAGCTCCGCGAAATTTTCATGTTCGCTCATAGTTGTTTGTACCTCCTCGATTATATAGCCGGGAGTTGAAGCTCCGGCTGCGATGCCTGCTCTGCAGTGCATCTTTTTTATGTTATCGGGAATATCGGCTGCGCTTTCGATGAAAAACGTGCTTTCGCAATTCGCCTTTGCTATTTCGTAAAGCTTTCGGGAATTTGCGCTTTCCGCATCGCCTACGACGAGCATAACGTCGCAATCGCGGGCAAGCTTTTCGGTTTCAAGCTGCCTTTCTTCCGTAACACAACATATTGTATCAAAAAATAAAGCGTTTGTATATAGTTTTTGAAGAATTTTTTTGCTTTTTTCGTAATCAAAGTGATTAAGTGTGGTCTGGCAAGCCACAATTATTGTTTTTTCTGACAATTTATCTCTGAAATCTCCGCAAAGAAGCTCGGAAAGCTTATCGCTTGAAGCTATAACGGCATACTCTCCGTGAATATAACTGACGATGCCCTTTACCTCCGGATGCGTTTCGTCGCCGAAAATTACGGTGAAAGTCTTTTCGTAGGTGTTTTCGTCCATTATTCTGTGTATTTTTGAAACGAACGGGCAGGTGCAGTCGCAGGTGTGAAAGGTCGGGTCGCGCTCCTCCGCTTTTTTCAGCGACTGCGCAAGCTGCCTTGTTATTCCGTGCGCCCGTATTATGACGGTCGCGTTTGCCGGAGCGTCCGACAAACGCGCTTCGAGCGCGCCTTCGTCGATTGAGTAAACGCCTTTGCTTTCAAGCCGCTTTGTATATTTTCCGTTGTGAATAAGATGACCGAGAGTATATATTTTTCCGTCGCCCAAGGCAAGCCTTTCGGCTTGCTCGGTGGCGCGTCTGACGCCGAAGCAAAAGCCGGCGTGCTTTGCGAGTATTACGCTCAACTGCTTTTCCTCCTCCGGAGCGGATTTATTTTATTCTGCTCTTTATTATTTCAAGCGCACGATCGACGGTTTCGTCAAAGCTGCCGGAATTGTCGAGCATTATCGCGTCGTCTGCGGGAATTGCAGGCGCGATTTTTCTTGTGCTGTCCTGTTTGTCCCTTGCGGAAAGGGCTTTTTTTACTTCTTCAACCGAAACACTTTCGCCCTTTTCGGCAAGCTCGGCTCTGCGTCTTTCCGCGCGGGCGTCGTCGGACGCCGTCATAAAGAATTTTACGTCAGCATTCGGAAGAATTACCGTTCCTATGTCGCGACCGTCCATAATCACGTTGTTTTTCCTTGCCATATCGCGCTGAACGTCGAGAAGAAACGTCCTGACCGAGCCTATCGCCGAAACCGCCGAAGCAAAAGCCGAAACCTCGCTTGTGCGGATAAGTCCGGTGACGTCCTCGCCGTTCAGTATCATATGCTGTGCGCCGTCGATGAATTCGATGTTCATTTTTATTTCGGGCAGACGGGCAGTGACTGCTTCCTCGTTTTTGGGATCGGTACCCGTGCGAAGAATGTAAAGTCCTATCACGCGGTACATTGCGCCCGTATCGACGTGAATATATCCGAGTTTTTTGGCAAGCGCCTTTGCAAGAGTGCTTTTTCCTGCGCCCGAAGGACCGTCTATCGCTATGTTTATCATTTTTTCATATCTCCCGTATTTTATATTTTTGCGGCATCCGTTGCGGCGGCTACCGCCGTCGAAAACGCCGATTGCAGATTAAATCCTCCGGTGTAGGCGTCAACGTCTATTATTTCACCGGCAAAATAGAGATTGGATATCAGTTTCGATTTCATCGTCGAGGGTGATATTTCCGAAACGGAAACTCCGCCTCCCGTGACTATCGCCTCGCTTATCGGGCGAAAGCCCGTAACCGTCAGCTTTATCGCTTTCATTGCGGATATTATGCTTTTGCGCTCCGCTTTTGTTATGGAATTTGCCTCTCTGTCGGCGCGGACGCCGCAGATATCGCAGAAGGGAAGTATCATTTTCGACGGAAGCAGAGCCGCAAGCACGGACGAAAAATGCTTGTTTTTGTTTTTGTCGAATTCCGAAAGCAGACGCCTGTCAAGCGTTTCTTCGTCGAGGGCGGGCTTTTCGTCGATATACACCTCGTATCTGCCGCTTTCCATCGGACGCATATGCGCCGAAGCCGAAAGAATAACGGGACCGCTCACGCCGAAGTGCGTGAAAAGAAGCTCGCCGAAATCCTCATATATTACGGAGCTTTTGGTTGTGTCAACGATTTTTACGGCGACGTTTTTGAGCGTGAGTCCCTGCATACGCATACACAGATCTCCCGCGCACGAAAGTCCGACAAGCGACGGAATAAGCTCCGTCACCGTATGACCGAGCGAGCGCGCCATTTCAAAGCCGTCGCCGGTTGAGCCCGTCACGGGGTACGAAACGCCGCCGGTGCAGAGGATAACGCTGTCAAAGTCGGCGTAGCGATGCTTTTCGGTTATGATTGCGGTTACCGCGCCGTCGGAGCTTTCAAGGGAAGTCACTCTCTCATTTATAATTTTGCAGCCGCTGTCGGTTATCCGCTTTTTAAGGGCGAGAACGACGTCGGTCGCTTTGTCCGAAACGGGAAAAACGCGGTTTCCGCGTTCGATTTTCAGCGGCACGCCGAGATTTTCAAAGTAATCGAAGGTGTCCTGCGGGGTGAAGCGGTGGATTGCGGAAAAGAGAAATTTTCCGTTCTGCGTGACGTTTCTTACAAATTCGTCGGGAGAGCAGGCGTTGGTCAGATTGCATCTGCCTTTTCCCGTTATGCCGAGCTTCATTCCGAGAAGCTTGTTTCTTTCAAAAAGCGTGACGGACGCACCAAGCTCCGACGCCTTGCAGCAAGCCATAAGTCCTGCCGCGCCGCCGCCTATAACGGCTATTCTTCTGCGATTCATTTTTCGCCTCCGAGCTCTGCCAGAGCCTTTTCCGCGCAGTCGATATCGTCGTAAAGCGATTCGAGGAGCTTATCTATTTCGTCCGTTCTCGCGTAGATTTCGGAAAGACGCACATAGTCGCCGGAGGAGTCGCCCTCCGCCTCCTTTGCAAGACGCGATTTTTCATCCTCAAGCTTTTCTATTTCGGCTTCGCAGCGTTCTATTTTCGATTTGTTTTTTCTTATATCAGACGCGTTTTTCTTTGCGTCGAGATAGCTTTGTCTGCTTTCCGCAACCGTTTTTTCGGGAGCGGTCGCCGCCGATTTTACCGTTTCCCGCTCTTTCTTTTCGCAGTATTCGTCGTAACTGCCGGCAAATATCAGCAGACCGTCTGTCATATCGAATATTTTCGAAGAAAGCTTGCGGACAAAATATCTGTCGTGCGAAACGGCGATTATCGTGCCGGAAAACTGCATAAGCGCGTCTTCGAGCGCCTCGCGCGAGCCTATGTCGAGATGGTTTGTCGGCTCGTCGAGAATGAGAAGGTTTATCTGGGAAAGTATCATCTTGCAGAGCATAAGCCTTGCTCTTTCGCCGCCGGAAAGCACGGAAACCTTTTTGTCCATATCCTCGGCAAAGAACAGAAACGAAGCGAGCGCTGAACGCACAACCGGCATTGTCAGCTTATCGTGCGCGCGGCAGACCTCTTCGAGCACGGTGCTGTCGTTGTCGAGGGTCTGCTGCTCCTGATCGTAGTAGCCTGTGATGACGTTGTAGCCGTAGCGAAGAACGCCGGAATAGTCCTCGTCAAGTCCGCCGAGTATGCGGACGAGCGTGCTTTTTCCGCAGCCGTTCGGACCGATTATCATTATGCGGTCGCGCTTTTTCACTTCAAAGCTTATGTCGCTCAATATTTTTCTTTCTCTGTAGGATTTTGAAATATTTTCGGCAAATAGTACGTCATTTCCGCTTTCTCTTGCCTCCGAAAAATGCAGAGAAATGTTTTTCGGCAGATTTTTCGGCGCGGAAACGCTTTCTTTTTCAAGGTGTTCTATCTGCTTTTGCTTGCTTTTTATCGTTACGAAGTTATGCGCCTGTCCCCAGCGGCGCTGCTGATCTATTATCGTCTCTATGCGCGATATTTCCTTTTGCTGAAGCTCGTGCTTTTTTGCAAGAGCCTTGCGCTGTTCGGCTTTCTGAGCAGCATAAGCGCTGTAATTTCCGTTATATATTGTCGCTTCGGTGTGTTCTATATCGAGAATTTTGTTTGCGGCGCGATCGAGAAAATACCTGTCGTGCGAGATGAGAATAAGAGTTTTTCTGTATGAACGCAGATGCTCTTCAAGCCATGCGAGCGTTTCCATGTCGAGGTGGTTTGTAGGCTCGTCCAGAATGAGAAGATCGGGTTCGCGGAGAAGAAGCTTTACAAGCGCAAGACGAGTCCGCTCGCCGCCCGACAGCTTGTTTATCGTCTTGCCGAGCGAATCCTCGCCGAAGCCGAAGCGCGCAAGCGTGGATTTCGTTCTCGAACGGTATTCATATCCGCCCATTTTTCTGAAATCTTCCGTCAGGGTGGCGTATTTTTCAATTGTCTGCTCGCCGCCGATATGATTTTCAATGCTTGCGGAAAGCTCGCCGAGGCGCTTTTCCGCCGCTACGATTTCCGGAAAAGCG
Organism: Sphaerochaetaceae bacterium; assembly: GCA_963656825.1. Taxonomy (GTDB): domain Bacteria; phylum Bacillota; class Clostridia; order Oscillospirales; family CAG-272; genus CAG-841. The sequence goes on along the minus strand of CAVKJG010000033.1, from coordinate 8,773 downwards.
TCAAGCATTTCGGCAAGAACGGTGTTTTCGCTTTCGAGCATCGCGTTTTGCGCAAGCATCGAAACGGTTTTGTCCTTTGCTATATAAACGCTTCCGGCGGACGGAGTGAACGTCCCTGCGATGATTTTTGCAAGAGTGCTTTTTCCCGCGCCGTTTACGCCCACTATGCCGAGCCTGTCGCCTTCGTTTATCGAAAAATTTATATTATTCAACACGACGTCCGTCCCGTATTCGACCGTAACGCCGCTAACGCTTAAAAGTACCATTTTCAAAACCTTAGAATAAATTTTATTTAATATTATACATCAGTTCGGGGCGGCGTGTCAACCTTGCGGTGTCAAAATTGTGTATCCGACGTAAAATATTAACGATCAAAGAGAAAAGGAGTGGATTTTTTTGAACGGAAAACTCAGAACGGCGTGCAATCTGCCGCTTCCGTATCCGGAGGTATGCGTCGCCGCGCCGAATATAAACTACGCAAAATTGCTTTCGTCGGCTTACGCCGGCGACGGAGGAGAGCTTTCGGCTGTTTTGCAATATACATACGGACATCTTGTAACGGAAAATGCCGAGCCTTCGCAGCTTTCGGCGGTGCTTTCGTGCGTTTCAGCAACCGAAATGCGACATCTTGAAATACTCGGCGAGCTTATAGTAAAGCTCGGCGGCGATCCGAAATTCTGCGATATGCAGAGAAGAAGCTGCTTTGACGCCGGCAAGGTGAATTATCAAAGCACGCCGGACAAAATTCTGCGCGCGGCGATTTCCGGAGAAAAGGCGGCGATAGCGATGTACAGAGATCTTATCCGCAGGATAGACGACGGCTGTATCCGTGAAATTCTCAGGCGCATAATTCTGGACGAGGAGCATCATATAAAGCTTTTCGGCGAGCTTGCCGGCACGGCAAGATAGATAAACGCCGAAAACGGAAGATTTTCATTGACGAATCGTTTTTGCGGTGATATAATTATCAGTTGTAAGCGAAAACGGGGAAGCGGTGATATTCTCCGCTTCCCGTCGGGGAAAAAATAAAAGCCGCAAAAGCGACTTTGATTTTTTGGAGCAGATGACGGGAATCGGTTCTCACGGCTCGACGCCGCTCGGTCGTCGGCGGCTCTGACAGCCTAATTAAAGGCTGTCATTCACTACCGCCTTCTCCGCTTCCCGTCGGGAAAAAATAAAAGCCGCAAAAGCGACTTTGATTTTTTTGGAGCAGATGACGGGAATCGGACCCGCGTGGTCAGCTTGGGAAGCTGATATTCTGCCATTGAACTACATCTGCGAAAAAAGCCCGGATGTTTCCGAGCTTCTGGAGCTAATGATGGGACTCGAACCCATGACCTGTTGATTACGAATCAACTGCTCTACCAACTGAGCCACATTAGCATTGCTTTCACAAAGCGTATTAAAGTTTACCACATGAAAAGCGTTTTGTCAATATTTTTTCAACATTTTTTGAAAGGAAATCGGACATATGAATTTAACGGACCGTCGGGAAGTGAAAGAACTCCTTGACAAATACGGTCTTGCTCCGAAAAAAGGCAGAGGACAGAACTTTCTTGCAAACGCAACGGTCGTAAGGGATATTGCGTCTCTTTGCGGCGACGGGGACAGATGCATTATAGAAATAGGTCCGGGCGTCGGCGCAATGACAGCCGAGCTTTGCAAAATGTATAAAAAGGTGCTTGCGATAGAGGTGGACACCGACCTTATACCGCTGCTTTCGGAGGCGCTCGGCGAATATGATAATCTTGAAATTATCGAGGCGGACGCGATGAAAGTCGATTTTACCGCGCTCGTGCGCGAAAAATTCCCGGGGGAAAAGGTTTCCGTTTGCGCAAATCTTCCGTATTATATAACTTCTCCCGTCATAATGCGGCTGCTCGACAGCTCCGAGGTGTTCGACTCGATCGTCGTTATGATACAGAAGGAGGTGGCAGACAGGCTCTGTTCACAGCCCGGAAGCGCTGATTTCGGCGCGATAACGCTTGCCGTCACATACAAAGCCGAGGTTGAAAAATGCTTTTCGGTATCGGCGGGAAATTTCATACCGCCGCCCAAGGTCACATCTTCCGTTATAAAGATGAATATAAGAAAAGAGCCGCCCGTTTCTCCGGAATCTGCCGAAAATATGTTCGCGCTCGTCCGTGCGGCTTTCGCGCAGAGAAGAAAAACTTTTTCAAACGCGGTAAGAGCGGTTTCTTCAAAATACAGCAAGGAGGATATCGAAAACGCGCTTATATCGCTCGGTCTGCCGGCGGACGTCAGAGGCGAAAGGCTCGGACTTTGCGAATATGCCGCGCTTTCGGATATTTTGCCGTTATGATAAATCAAAGGCTTGAAAATTTCAAAAAATATATAAATGGCAAAAGCGTTGCTCTCATAGGCGCGGGAATAAGCAATATGTCATGCGTGGATATTTTGCTTTCCTACGGAGCGGAAATAACGGTAAGAGATAAAAATCCCGATCCGACATATACTCCCGACGGGGAGGGCGGAGCCGACGTGAGAGTTCTGCCGATACTTTCGGCAAAGGGCGTGAAAACGCGGTTCGGAGACGGGTATCTTGACGGTCTTTGCGAGGACGTCATAATAAAGACTCCCGCGATAAGATGCGATGTCCCGCAGATAGCGGAAGCCGTGAAAAACGGTGCGAGGCTGACATCGGAATCCGAGCTTTTCTGCACGCTTTGTCCGTGCAGGATAATCGCCGTCACGGGCAGCGACGGAAAAACCACAACGACAACGTTGATATACAAAATGCTTTCCGCAGAGGCTGAAAAGCGCGGATACCGCGTTTTTCTCGGCGGAAATATAGGCACGCCGCTTTTTCCGGTTATAGAAAGCGTCGGAGAAAACGATCTTGCGGTGCTTGAGCTTTCGAGCTTTCAGCTTCATACGATGAAGTTTGCGCCGTATCGAGCGGTGATAACGAATATATCTCCGAACCACCTCAATTGGCACACGGATATGAACGAATACGCCGAAAGCAAGGCGAACATTTTTCGCTTTCAGGACGAAAGCTGCGGACTTGTTCTGAACCTCGGCGACGGCTACACAAAGGATTTTGCAAAGCGCGCAAAGGCAAAGGTCACGCTTTTTTCGTCGAAGGAAGAGCCTGACGGAGATGCGGTATGGCTGTGCGGGAATGATATTTACGCGCGAAGCGGAGGCGAGAGCCGCAGGGTGCTTTGCCGCGACGGAATACGCATACCGGGACTTCACAACGTTGAAAACTACATGGCGGCGATCGCCGCTACGCAGGGACTTGTTTCCGACGAAACCGTGAGAAGAATCGCCAAAGAATTTTCCGGCGTGCGTCACAGAGCGGAGGAGGTCTGCGAGAGGAACGGCGTGAAATATTACAACAGCTCGATAGACACAACCCCGTCGCGCACGATAGCGGCGCTGAATTCCTTTGACTGTCCGATGGTTGTCATATGCGGCGGATCGGACAAAAATCTGCCGCTCGAACCGCTTGTCGATGCTCTTGTGAAAAAAGCAAAATATACAGTTCTTACGGGAACAACGGGAACAAAGCTTGCGGCGTTGTTTTCGGCTGCGGGCTGTGACAGATATATCTATGAGGGCGATTTCAAGCGGGCGGTAAGGCTTGCGGCGTCGCGCGCCGAAAAAGGCGATATCGTGCTTCTTTCTCCCGCGGCGGCAAGCTTTGATTGCTTTCGCAATTTCGAGCGCAGAGGCGATTTCTTCTGCAGCATAGTTAAAAATTTATGAGGAAACAAACGGAAGGACAAAAACAATGGAGCTTTCACAAACACTGAAATCCATAGACGAGGCGGCGCGGAAAGCGCTTGCTCCCGTCTTTGCGGAGTTTGACAGAATATCCGAGGAAAATACGGAAAAGGTACTGCGCTCGTTTGCAAGGCATCGCGTGTCGGATTCGATGTTTGCCGGCTCTACCGGCTACGGTTATACCGACAACGGCAGGGACGCGCTTGACAAAATCTATGCCGACGTTTTCGGGGCAGAGGCGGCTTTCTGCCGTCACAGCATAGTAAACGGCACGCATGCGATATCCATAGCGCTTTTCGGACTTCTCCGCCCGGGCGACGTTATGCTTTCGATAACGGGGCGTCCCTACGATACGCTGTCGGAGGTCATCGGCGACAGAACGCACGACGGAACGGGTTCGCTTGCCGATTTCGGTGTGGAATACGACGAAACCGAGCTTAAAGACGGCGGAATAGACTATCCGGCTGCGCTTGAAAAGATAAACAAATACGGCGACAGAATCAAAGTCATATTCATTCAGCGCTCGAAGGGCTACGGGCTTCGCCCGACGTTTTCGGCGGAGGAAATAGGCGAGATGGCACGCTTTTGTCACGAGAATTCAAAGGCTTATGTCGTTGTTGACAACTGCTACGGAGAGTTCTGCGACGAAAAAGAGCCGACCGAGCTCGGCACGGACGTCATAGTCGGCTCGCTTATAAAAAATCCCGGCGGCGGAATGGCAAACTGCGGCGGCTATGTTGCCGGAACGGCAAAAGCCGTGGAGCTTATATCTTACCGTCTTACAACGGTGGGAATAGGCACGGAGGTCGGCGCGACGATAGGCGAAAACCGCAATCTTTTCAGGGGATTTTTCCTTGCTCCGCACGTTGTGGCTCAGGCAAAAAAGACCGCGGCATATGCTTCATATGTTTTTTCCGCACTCGGATACGAGGTTTCGCCCTCGTATGACTGCGACCGCCACGATATAATTCAGACCGTGACCTTCGGCACGGCGGAGGGGCTTTGCGCTTTCTGTCGCGGAATACAGGCGGGATCGCCCGTTGACGCATTCGTCACGCCGGAGCCGTGGGCTATGCCCGGCTATGCGGACGAGGTGATAATGGCGGCGGGAACGTTTGTTTCCGGCTCGTCGATAGAAATATCGGCGGACGGACCGCTCCGCGAGCCGTACACGGCGTATTTTCAGGGCGGACTTACCTTTGAAAGCGGAAGGTATGCAATACTCAAGGCGGCGAAATGCCTGCTCGGAGAATAATTCAACCGATATATATATGAAAAATGCACGGAAAATATCCGCGCATTTTTTTATTTTCGTGCGATGTATTGCGACAAATTATTCGCACGGACAGGGTTTATAATTAGAAAAAAACGGGAGTGACGAAAATGACGGAGGAAATATACGGCGATGTGCTTTTTCTTATAAATTTTTCGATGGATTTTCTTTCGCTTTTTATAACGGGAAAAATAATGCACCTTGAAATGAAGGCGTGGAGGGCACTTGTCGCGGCGAGCATTGGCGGTGTTTACGGAGTGGCGGCGCTGTTCTTTCCGTTTGACGGAATACTTCTTGTCCTTGCGAACATTGTCTGCGCCGCGGCTATGTGCTTTGCTGCGTTCGGGGGCAGGGGCAGAATTTCTTCGGTGCTTTTGTGCTGTCTGCTTTTTTACGGCGTCGGGATGCTTCTCGGCGGAGCGATGACGGCGCTTTATTCGCGGATAGGCAGATATACGGGCTACATATCCATAGGCGGGAGCATAGCCACCGTCTTCGGCGATATTCCGATATGGGCGTTTGCTCTGGCGGCGGCGCTTTCCGCCGCGATAACTTACGCCTGCGGAAGACTTGTCGCAAGAAAAGGCTCGGAGGAGCATGTCGTGATAACGTTCGGGTTTCTCGGTAAAAGCGCGGAGGCAAGCTGTCTTGTCGACAGCGGCAATCTGCTTTCGGAGCCGATAACGGGAACGCCTGTGATATGTCTGAGGGAGGAGGTCGCCGCAGGCGTTTTTCCTTTTGACGTTATTTCGGCGATGAAAAACGGAGGCTTTTGCGCGAGCCTTGACACTATGCGCCGGCTGAGGTTTATCCCGTCGGTTTCGGTCACGGGGAGCGCTACGGTGATCGCTGCCGTTCCGGACTATTGCTATATTGATACGATAAACGGCAAAGAGCCGAAAAAGGCGCTGATAGCTATTGATTTTTCCGATTGCGACTTCGGCGGAACGGACGGCATTGTACCGAAAATACTTCTTTAACGGAGGATAATATGTTTTTTCGTAAAATAATATCTGATTTACGGCTTGCCGTTTGCAGGCTGCTGCAAAGGCTCGGACTTTCGCGCGGAGTTCATTATATAGGCGGAGCGGACACGCTTCCTCCGCCGCTTACAGCGGAGGAGGAGACCGATATATTAAGCCGTCTTGACGAGGATGCAAGTCTTCGCAGGGTACTTGTTGAAAGAAATCTGAGACTTGTTGTTTACATAGCTCGCAAATTTGAAAACACGGGCGTCGGAATAGAGGATCTTATATCTATCGGTACGATAGGACTTATCAAGGCGGCAAACACATTCCGGCTTGACAAAAATATAAAACTCGCCACATATGCGTCGCGCTGTATAGAAAACGAAATACTTATGTACATAAGAAAAAATCAGAATCTGCGTTTTGAAATGTCGCTTGAAGCCCCGCTCAGCGCCGATTGGGACGGAAACGAGCTTATACTTTCCGATGTTCTGGAAAGCGACGAGGGAAATGTCGGTAAGCGCATTGAGGATGAAGAAGAAAAAAGCGCGATAGCGGAAGCGGTAGCGCTTCTCGGTCCGCGAGAAAGGGAAATAATAGAACTGCGGTTCGGACTCGGCGGCAGAAAAGAGATGACGCAAAAAGAGGTTGCGGATCTGCTCGGAATATCGCAATCGTACATTTCAAGGCTCGAAAAAAAGACAATAAACCGCCTAAAAGAGGAGATTGAAAATAAAATTTGAAAAAAATCTGAAAAAAATCAAAAAAACTCTTGCAAAAAATATCGGGGTATGGTATAGTAAATAGGCTATGAATTTAGAAAGGAAGAAGGTGCGAACATGAAAGAGGGAATCCATCCTAAGTACGTTGATGCAACCGTCAAATGTGCTTGCGGCGAAGTCATACAGACAAAATCGACTAAGGGCGATTTCAAAGTTGAAATTTGCTCAAAATGCCATCCTTTCTATACCGGAAAACAGAAGTTTGTTGACTCCGGCGGGCGTGTCGATAAGTTCAAAAAGCGTCTTGAAGGAAAGAAATAATCAGGTTTATGGCTTTGATTTGGCGGGAGAACGCACAGCCCTTGGCTATGCGTCATCTCGCCTTTTTTCTGTCTTTTCAAAGGAGATTGAATTTTTATGGAAAATCTTATAGGCAAAGATACAATAACAAACGTTGTGCTTGCGGGAGTTTTTCTTCCGGGGGACGACGAAAAAAGCTTTGAAGCCTCGCTTGACGAGCTTGAAAGACTTACCGAAACGGCGGGCGGAAGGGTTTTTGCGCGCGTCGTGCAAAACAGGGAAAATCCCGAGCCGAGAACGTATATCGGGCAGGGAAAGGTGGCAGAGCTTTCCGAGCTTTGCAAAAACAACGATATAGATACGGTGATATTCGACTGCGAGCTGTCGCCGTCGCAGATAAAGAATCTTGAGGACGACACCGAGCTTCATGTCATAGACAGAAGCATGCTCATTCTTGACATTTTTGCCCTTCACGCCGTAAGCGGAGAGGGCAAGCTTCAGGTTGAGCTTGCTCAGCTGAAATATACGGTTCCCAGACTTATCGGCAAGGGAAGCGAGCTTTCAAGGCTCGGCGGCGGAATAGGAACCAGAGGTCCGGGCGAATCCAAGCTTGAAACCGACCGCAGACACGTCAGACGTCGCATTGACGCTTTGCGCGAGCAGCTTTCGCGCCTTGAAAAAAACAGAGCGACTCAGCGCTCGCAGCGCAAAAATTCGGGAATATTTTCCGTTGCGATAGTAGGCTATACCAACGCGGGAAAATCGACTTTGCTCAACGCTCTGACGGGCGCGGGAATTCTTGCCGAGGACAAGCTTTTCGCAACGCTTGACACGACGACGAGAAAATATTCGCTGCCGTCGGGCGAGGAGATTCTCTTTACCGACACGGTGGGATTTATACGCAAGCTTCCGCACCACCTTATAGACGCGTTCAAGTCAACTCTTGAGGAGCTGAAATATGCGGACGCGCTGCTGGTCGTCATCGACGCAAGCGATTCCGAATGTGCCGCGCAGATAGAAGTTACGGAAAAGCTTATATCGGAGCTTGGCGCAGGGGCGCTTCCGACGCTTTATGTTTTCAACAAGTGCGATGTGGGAATAACAGACATACCGACAGCTCACGACGGAGCGAAAAAAGAGCGGGTGTTTATTTCCGCAAGAACGGGAGAAGGACTTGACGGGCTTGAAACACAGCTTGAAAAGCTCGCTCACGGCGGCAAAAAACAGCTTACGTTCGTTTTTCCGCACAACGAGCTTTCGAAAAAAGCGCTGCTTTATAAAAACGCGACGGTGATATCGGAGCAGTACGGCGACGACGGGGCTGTTGTCACTGCCGTCGTTGACGAAAAAACCGAAGGTCAGCTGAGAGAATATATTCCGGCTGCCGAAAAATAAAAAACAGATACGACCGGCACCGCAGGTGTCAGAGGAGGCAAAAATGCAAAACGATTTTCCAAACGTCAAGCCGTTTGTACCCGGGAAAAACACGGCGATAAGTCCGTGCCCGTATATTCCGCCGCGCAGAATAAAAAACTTTGTGGATATGAGATCGCTTTCCGACGACGAAAGAATACTTGAAAATCCGCACAAGGGCTGGTATTGGCATTATATAGACAACGGCTTCGGTCGCGGAGCGTACAGAGAGCTTCACGACGAAAACGACGCGCTTTCCGATTTTCCGTGCCTGAACCATCTTTATCTGAGGTTTGACTGGGGAGATATCGAGCGCGGGGACGGCGTTTTCGATTGGTCGTACA
>CAVKJG010000032.1:0-23380 GCA_963656825.1 Sphaerochaetaceae bacterium | reverse complement strand
TCTGTATATCGTCCCCGATAACCGAAGTTTCTTTTGCCTACTTTTCTTTTCCAAAGAAAAGTAGGTCAGAGGAGGTCGGCGATTTCAAAAATGAGTTTTTCGGTTTTTTCCCAGCCGAGACAGGGATCCGTAATGGATTTTCCGTATATGCCCTCGCCTATTTTCTGAGCACCGTCTTCGAGATAGCTTTCTATCATAAGACCTTTTACCATATTTTTTATTTCGGCGTTCTGACGGCAGGAGGAAAGCACTTCCTTTGCGATTCTTATCTGTTCAAGCCAGTGCTTGCCGGAATTTGCGTGGTTTGTATCAACTATTATCGATTTGTTTTTGAGGTCGTGCGCGGCATAATGCTCGGCAAGGAAAATAAGATCCTCGTAATGATAGTTTGGCTGAGATTCGCCGTGCTTGTTTACATATCCGCGCAGGATAGCGTGCGCATATTCGTTGCCCTTGCTTTCAACCTCCCACCCTCTGTAAATGAAAACATGAGGATGCTGAGCCGCCGTTATGGAATTGAGCATTACCGAAAGGTCGCCGCTTGTGGGGTTTTTCATACCGACGGGAATGTCAAGACCGCTGGCTGTAAGACGATGGAACTGATTTTCAACGGATCTTGCTCCTACCGCAATATATGAAATAAGGTCCGAAAGATAACGGTGATTGTCGGGATAGAGCATTTCGTCGGCTGTGGAGAGTCCCGTTTCACGAAGAACTCTTGTGTGAAGCTCACGAATGGCGATTATACCTTTAAGTATGTCGGGATTGCCGGAGGGATCGGGCTGATGAAGCATGCCTTTATAGCCGTCGCCGACGGTTCTCGGCTTGTTTGTGTATATCCTCGGAATTATTACAAGCTTATCCGATACCTGCTCCGCCACTTTTTTAAGACGTGTGACATATTCGAGAACGGGCGCTTCGCTGTCGGCAGAGCAAGGTCCTATCACAAGAATGAATTTATCGCTTTTGCCGGAGAAAACGGCTTTTATTTCGTTATCCCTCTGCTCTTTTATTTTTACAAGCTCCTCGGAGATCGGATACATCTCCTTTACTTCTTTCGGAATAGGAAGCTTTCTTCTGAAATCCATATTCATTTTTATTTGTCCTTTCGTGTATGAAAAAAACTATTTATCAAACAAAGCGCGGCGCTCGGTGGAGCATCTCATCATTTCGCGCATGGCTTCTCTGTCGCCCGATTCAACGCAGGCTCTCAGCTTTTTGAACTCTCCTGCAAAGGCGTCCATTTCGCGCAGAAGCGCGTCGCGATTGAGCAGGAAAAGCTCGCTCCACATTTCGTCGTTTATTTTTGCAATACGGGTAAGATCGCGGAACGAGTCGCCGGAATAATCGCGCAGACGCGGATTTTCTCCAGCCGTCATAAGCGCTACCGCTATGCAGTGCGTAAGCTGTGAAAGAAACGCTATCATCTCGTCGTGAAGCTCCGGCGTTATTTCGGAAATATGCTCAAAGCCAAGCTCGCGCCCGAGCGTTTTGCAAAGCTCAATTGCCGGACGCGTGTTTTTTGCGGTCGGCGTTACAATGTAGTTTGCGCCGATAAAAACCTTATCGTCGCTGTATTCGATGCCGGAACGCTCACGTCCCGCCATGGGGTGCGCCGCTATGAATTCGACGTCCTCGCGCAGAATCGACTGTATATCGTAAACGATACAGCCCTTTACGCCCGTAACATCGGTGATTATTATTCCCGAACGGAAATATTTCTGATAATCGGTTATCCATTTTTTGAAGGTGTGCGGATAAAGTGCAAACACTATTATATCGGCTTCCGACACAAGCGAAGGCTCGACCTCTGTCGTGCCGTAGGCGATGAATTTGTTTTCGACGGCGTAGTCTATCGTTTTTTGCGATATGTCTATTGCCTTTATTTTATAGCCTTTTTTTGTAAGAGCCTTGGCATAGCCTCCGCCCATTACGCCCAGACCTACGATAAGTATTTTGGTATTGCTGTTAAGTTCCAACGATTTTTACCTCCGTGCCGAGAGAGGAGAGCCTTTCAAAAAAGTCGGGAAAGCTCTTTTTTACGTCCTCGGCATTATCTATTTCTCCGCCGGTAAGCATAAGCAAAACGGCGCACGCCATTACTATTCTGTGATCATTGTGCGAGCATATCGGCACGGTCGGAGCTTTCAGCCCACCGCCGTGTACGGTGAGAGAGTTTTCGTGCAGCTCCGTTTTTATTCCGAACTTTGAAAGCTCCTGCGCCATAGCCGAGCCTCTGTCGCTTTCCTTTGCGCGAAGACGCGCCGTTCCCGTAAGGGTAACGCCGCTTTTGGCTGCGCCGAGTGCCATAAGCACGGGAGCAAGATCGGGACAGTCGGTTATGTCAAGCGTGGCAAAGCCGGCGCATATTCTGTCGAAATATTCTCCGTAAGCTCTGTCGCCCTGAACGCTTTCGGGACAAAGCCCCGTTATTTTTATATCGCTGCCGAGACGGTTCATCGCTTCAAAAAACGCCGTGCCCGAGCAGTCGCCTTCGATCGTATATTCCCGCGGAGCATAGCGGAAATTGCCTTTTATATATATTTCTCTTTCGCCGACGGTAACGTCTGCTCCGAACGCGCGCATCACCTTTTCCGTTATGAGAAGATACGAACGGCTTGCGATATTTCCCGTCAGCACTATTCTGCTGTCGGATGAAAGCAGGGGAAGTGCCATCATAAGTCCGCTTGCGAACTGACTTGAAACCTCGGCCCTTATTTCGTATGTTCCCGCCGAAAGTCTGCCGCGGACGGTAAGGGAGTTTTCGTCTTTTTTATACAAAAGGTTCTGACAAAGACATAATTTTTCGTATTCGGCAAGAGGTCTTTGCAAAAGACGCGTCGTGCCTGTAAGCACAGTTTCGTTTTGCGAAAGAAGCGCTATTGCCGTGAGAAAGCGAAGCGTGCTTCCGCTTTCGCCGCAGGGAAGAGCGCCTTTTTCCCTTGCGCTCAGTGCGTCAAAGCCGCAGACGTATGCCTTGTCCCCGTCGAAGAGGATATCCGCGCCGAGCGCCGAAAGACACGCGGCGGTTGCAAGCGCGTCGTCCGAGGGATACATTCCGCAGAGAACGCTTTTGCCCTCGGCAAGAGCGGCGCATATCAGCGCTCTGTGACAAAAGCTTTTCGACGGCGGAGCCGCGAAATTTCCCGACGCTGTTTTTTTACCTATATATACTTTCATTTTGCACCGCCGGAAAGCCTTGATACGAGTGCGTCGACGGCTTCCGTATAGCCGTCTGTTCCGTGACCGGATATTGTGGCAAAGCACGCAGAGCGCACATAGCTTATTTTGCGGAAATCCTCGCGCGCGTCAACGTCCGAAATATGTACCTCGACCGTCGGGACAGCGACGGCTTTCAGCGCGTCTGAAATGGCTATGCTTGTATGGGTGTAAGCGCCGGGATTTATGATTATTCCGTCAAACCTTTTATAAGCGCGCTGAATTTTTGTGACGAGCTTTCCCTCGCAGTTCGACTGAAAAAGCCTTACCCCGATATTTTTGCTTTTGCAATATGCTTTTATCTTTTTTTCAAGAAAGGCAAAGGTTTCTTTGCCGTAAATATCGGGTTCTCTTATTCCGAGCATATTTATGTTCGGACCGTTTATAACGAGTATTTTCATTTTTGCTCCTTTGAAAGTATTGTGTCCGCAACGTCTGACGCCGAGCCGTTTCCGTCAACCTTTATATCAGCCGATCCGCAGTATATTTCATAGCGCTCGCGATATCGCTTTTCGATAAGCTCACGGCTTTGTGAAAGCGGACGATCGGATGTTGCCGTCAGCTTTTCGGGAGAGCGGTCTATGAATATTATTTTTCCGTTTTTCTTTAAGTTTATAACGTTTTCTTCTCTGAGAACGGTGCCGCCGCCCGTTGCGATAACGCACGAATTTTTTGCCGCGATATCGCGTATCACAAGGCTTTCCTTGTCCCTGAAAGCCGCCTCGCCCTCGCCTTTTATGCAGTCTGCGGGCGAAATGCCGAAGGTGCTTTCAAAGAGCAGGTCGCAGTCGATAAAGCTTTTTCCGGTTTTTTCGGCTATGATTTTCCCCACCGTTGTTTTTCCGCACGAGGGCATACCGACAAGCACAATGTTTTCCTTTTTTTTGAGCAGCTCCCGATATATTTTTCCCGTTGTGCCTTCGGGATATTTTTTATCGAAAAACAGCTCCGAAGCCTTCACCGCCTGCGCCACGAGCATATAAAGTCCGCCGCAGGACAAAGCGCCCTGCATTCCGGCTTTCACGACAAGCTCGGTTTTCAGGGGGTTGAATACCGCGTCGACCGCTCCGAGAAGATGCGAAAAATTCCTCGGTTCGATTGCGCAGCCGAAAATATTCGGAAACATTCCGAGCGGGGTGGTATTGATTATGACAACTGGCGAGGAGGAATATTTCTCCTTTGCCGCGGCGTAGCTTATCTCGCCGTCGCCGCCCGGACGGCGGCTGACCTTTTCGACGCTCAAAGCCCCGAGGCTTTCGGCTACGGCTTTTGCCGTGCGCGACGTTCCGCCCGTGCCGAGTATAAGCACGGCGTTTTCTTTTACGGGAATACGGTTTTTTGTTATCAGCTCTTTCATGCCGAAAAAATCGGTGTTGTAGCCGAAAAGCTTTCCGCGGCGATTTACTACGGTGTTGACGGCTCCTATCGCTTTTGCTTCGTCGCTTATGACGTCGAGAAGCGGAATCACATCGGTTTTGTATGGAATCGTAACGTTTATTCCGTCAAATTCTCTTTTTGATATAAACTCCGCAAGCCCGTCCTTTGTCAGCTCAAAATTGCGGTACGACGTATCGCCCAGAGCCGCGTGTATCTCGCGCGAGAAGCTGTGACCGAGCTTTTCGCCGACAAGACCTGTTATCATTTCCGGTTGCCCCTTTTCAGAAAAGTTTTTCGTCAGACATTCCGCGGCGGGGGAAGTCCGTTCCGTATCTTACGGCAAGCATATCGCATACGGCGATAGCCGTCACCGCGCTTACAACGGGACAGGCTCTGTGAATTATCGCGGGATCGTGTCTGCCCGTGACGGTTATCTTGTCGTTTTTGTTTTCAAGGAATTCAACGGTATCCTGCTCCTTGCCTATTGAAGGCGTGGGCTTCACCGCGCAGGAAAAGACTATCGGCATTCCGTTTGCTATTCCGCCGTTTATACCGCCGCTGTTGTTTGTTTTTGTCACTATTCTGTCGCCGTCCATCATAAACGGATCGTTTGCCTCGCTTCCGCGCATATCGGCAAGCTCAAAGCCCGCGCCGAACTGCACGCCCTTTATTGCCGGAACGGAGAACACCGCGTGGGAGATGACGCTTTCAAGGCTGTCAAAGTACGGCTCGCCCACGCCTGCCGGAACACCGAGCACGGCGGTTTCGAGAATTCCGCCGACGCTGTCGCTGTCCTCTGCTGCGCGAAGAATCTCTTTTTTCATCAGCTTTCCCGCCGCATCCGATATAACGGGGAAGGACTTTTTATCTATTGCGGCTATTTCAGCCGCGATATCTTCAAATTTGCTGTCGCTTATTTTACCGCACCTGAGAATGTGCGTTCCGACGGTGATATTCTGCATACGGAGGGCAAGCTCGCACACGGCTCCCGCCGCTACGAGCGCCGCCGTTGTTCTGCCCGAAAAATGACCGCCGCCGCGCCAGTCCTCAAAGCCGTAATATTTGCAATAAGCTGAATAATCCGCATGACCGGGGCGCGCGCGTCCGGCGTTTATCATATAATCCGCGCTTCTTGCGTCCGAGTTGGGAATGATTATACACAAGGGCGAGCCCGTAGTGTGACCGTCAAAATATCCGCTGATTATTCTGAATTCGTCCTTTTCTTTTCTGCCTGTGGATATTGCGCCGGAGGGACGGCGCTTTGAAAGTCTTCCGGCAATGAATTTTTCATCGATTTCAATGCCGGGAGCCAAGCCGTCGAGTACGGCGCCGACATAAGCACCGTGACTTTCTCCGAAAATAGTTACCGTTACGCTCTGACCTAATGTGTTCTTCATAAATAAAGCTCCTTTTAATTTATTACTTTTGAAAGTCTTTGTCTGAGGTCTTTTGCCGTGACTTTTTTGATTTCATATGTGCCTATTTCGTTTACAAGGACAGCACACACGGCGTCGCCCTGTCTTTTTTTGTCGTGTGAAGCCGCGAGGAGTATAGCGTCTGCGTCCGCGTGGATTTTTGTTTTCAGACCGAGCGAGCTTATTGCGGAAAAAAGACGCGGATAGACCTTGTCGGAACACATACACAGCATTCCGAGTGCGACGCATTCGCCGTGATAAAGTCCGCCCAGGCTTTCTATTCCGTGTCCGAGCGTATGCCCGAAATTCAGTATGCGGCGAAGCCCCGTCTCTTTTTCGTCCCTTGAAACGACGTCTGCCTTTATAATCAGCGCGCGACGTATCACCTCGCCGATATTTTCTTCGTTTACGCCGGATTCTATAAGCTCAAACAGAGCTTTGTCCGAGGTAGCTGCCATTTTCAGCGCCTCCGCCATGCCGGACGCAAGCTGACGGCGGTCAAGGGTTTTCAGCGTGTCCGGATCTATTATAACGGCTTTCGGCTGATAAAACGTTCCCACAATGTTTTTTATTCCGTCAAGGTCTATCGCCGTTTTTCCTCCTACGGATGAATCGACCTGAGAAAGCAGCGTTGTGGGAATATTATAAAAATCTATTCCGCGCATATAGGTGGACGCGGCAAATCCGGCAAGATCACCGACGACTCCTCCGCCGACGGCTACGACTTTATCGGTGCGCGTAAAGCCCGCTTCCAGCATTGCGGAGCAGAGCATTCTGTAATTTTCAAAGCTTTTGCTTTCTTCACCGCGCGGGATAGTTATTATTGTCGGCTGTCCGGATTTTTCCGCCACAGACCGCGTATATTCCGAAGGCACGCCGTCATCCGTGACGATAAGCGTTTTTCCCTTTGGCGAAATATATTTTTCCACGCTGGAAAGCGCGCCTTTTTCTATTGTTATGTCGTAGGATCTTTCCCCGAGTTCAACTTTTACGGTCATATTTCCTCCGTTTTATCTGTATATTCCAACTACCTTGAGCCTGTCGCAATACATACGAAGCTCGGAAAGCATCTTCTCGCCCGCCTCGCTGCGAAGTGCGCCTTCGGCTTCAAGATAGAAATAATAATTCCAGACAAGCTCCTTTCGCGGTCTTGAGCGGAGCGTTCTCATATTGAAGCCCGCCTTCCCGACGACGCCGAGCGCGTCGGCAAGCGCGCCGGCTTCGTTTTTCACGGTGAACACAAGCGCAAAGCCGTCCGATTCAAGTCTTCCGGCGGAGGTGTTTTCCGATCCCGAGAAAACCCCGAAGCGCGTGGTGTTCGCTCTGCTTTCGTTTATATTCTTTTCGAGAACGGAAAGCGAGTAAAGCTCGGCTGCCTGAGCGCAGCCTATCGCCGCAAGACTTTTATCGCCTTTTTTTGATACTTCAAGCGCGGCGGACGACGTGCTTTGCGCGGTTTCCGTTTCCCAGCCGTGCAACGAAATGAATTTTGCGCACTGCGCCAGCGCCTGAGGATGACTTATTACCTTTTTTATGTCCGATATCGTTCCGCCTTTGACACCCATAAGCGTCTGCTCGACGGCTATATCGTAGACGGCATTTATAAAAAGCGGTCCCGAAAACAGCATGTCCGTTACCTGACCGACCTCGCCGGCATAGCTGTTTTCAAGGGGAATGACGGCAAGCTCGCATTCACCGCTTGTAACGGCGGCATATGCTTCTTCAAAGCTGTTTTTCGCAACGGGAATTCCGTCCGGAAACAGCTTTTTTGCCGTAAAGAACGCAAACGCGCCCTCCTCGCCGCAGTAGGCGATTTTTTCTCCGCTGATAAGCCTGCGCTGATAAGCCTTCGATGCCTTCATAACGTCCTGCTGAAAGCTTATGTAATACGGGCGAAGCTCCTCCGATACATAAAGCGAATTCCTGCGGATAAGCTCCGCTTCTCTTTGCGGATCTTCTATCGGAAGTCCGCATCTGCGCTTGTATTCGGCAACGTCCTCCGAAGCCCGCATACGCTCTTCAAAAAGCTTTGCCATTTTGACGTCTGTTTCCGATATTCTGTTCCGTGCCTGAATAAGTTTGTTTTCCATAAAAATTATTTACCTTTTTGAAAGTCCGTATTCCTTTGCCAGCTTTTCAAACGCGGGCATAGAGTTTTTTATCACCTTTTCCGATACGCAGTAGGCTATTCTTACATATCCTCCGATACCGAAATCGCCCGAAGGCACGAGCAAAAGCTCGTATTTTTTTGCTTTTTCGCAGAACTGCATTTCATCCTCCTCCGGCGATTTAACAAAGAGATAAAAAGCGCCGTCGGGATACACGGCTTCAAAGCCGAGCGAGGTAAGACCTTTGCAGAGCAGCTCGCGGTTTGTTTTATACGCCGAAAGGTCTGAGGTTTTCCCCATTATAAACGGGATCATCTTCTGGAAAAGCGACGGCGCACAGACATATCCGAGTGCGCGCCCTGCGCCGCATACGCCGCAGAAAAGCCTGTCGCCGTCGGCACATTCGGAGCATACGCATATATAGCCTATTCTTTCGCCGGGAAGCGAAAGAGATTTGCTGAACGAATAGCAGCTTATCGTGTTCTTTATGAATTTTGCCGTGTACGGCGTTTTTTTGCCGTCGTAAACAAGCTCGCGGTAGGGCTCGTCGGATATTACATATATCGGATGACCGTAGCCTTGCGATTTTTCATCGAGCAGCGCTCCGAGCCTTGAAAGCGTTTCTTCCGTAAGCACCGCGCCCGACGGATTTGACGGAGAGTTTATTATAAGCGCTTTTGTATTTTCCGAAATAAGCGTTTCAAGTGTTTCAAAATCTATCTGAAAGTCCGCGGGAGGCGGGCAGACGATAACCTTTGCGCCGGCTTTTTCGGCAAACACGCGGTATTCGGGGAAGAACGGCGCAAAAACTATGACCTCGTCGCCGTCGCATATAAGCGCGCCGAGCGATATCGCAAGCGCGGCTGCGGCGCCGACCGTAAGATATATTCTTTCGGCTTTTTCGTTTGCGCCGTACGTTTTGTTGAGATAAGAGGCTACCGCGGCTCTCGCCGACATATCGCCGGCAGCCGATGTGTAGCAGTGAATATCCGCATCGCTTTCAATCAGTGACACGAGCGCGTCGTCCACTGCTTTCGGCACGGGAACGCTCGGATTTCCTATACTGAAATCGAAAACGTTTTCACTTCCTATTTCGCTTTTTCTTTTTTTACCGTACTCGAAAAGCTGTCTTATAACGGAGCTGTGGCTTCCGAGCTCAATCATTTTTTGCGGTAACATATCTGCACTTCCTTTCGCAAAATAAAAATACCGCAAAGCATATCACAAAAGCGATGCCTGCGGTAAAAAGCAAAAATACCGCAAAGCACAATCCTGTGAGCTTTGCGGCATTTCAAAGTATTTATTCAAAAAATACAAAGCTATGCGGCTTTATTATTGCTCACGGGCGGACATCGTAAAATAATAATAATTAAATCGCATAGCAAAATAACAGCGTGTCATATTACGATATCCTCCTTACGGCATTTGTTTGAATTTTTTCTGTATTATACACTCAAAACTGCCGCAAGTCAATCTTTTTTTGAAAAATATATAAAGAATTTTTTGAAAGAAAGGTTTATTTCCGGAAAGGAGCGTCGTCGTAGCGACCGTTCTCCATCTTACAGCAGTCAAAATAAGCGCGCGTCCACGCAAAGTGACCTTTTCCGTCGTCAACGGTTACGCGGCAGTAGCGATCATAAAGTCCGGAGCATTTCAGCACGGCTTCGGTGATAAGCTCACCCTTTTTGTTGCCCGTACAGACGGACGCCCGTCTGCCGAAGGTGGTGACGGATATCTTTGCCGCAGGCGATGTTTTTATGTGAAGCTCCTCGCCCTCCGTCCACATTTCGTAAATTTCGGGGCCGGACGATGCATAGAAATCGCCGTTTTCGAGCGCCTTCATAATCGCGGAATATTCGAGCTTCGGTGCTTTTATCATTATAAATCCGCCGAGAGAGTCGAACTTGGGATCGTCTTTTGGAAATTTGTTGTGGTTGTCGTCGGAGGCTATGCAGTATATCCTTTTTCCTCTGCGGAGAAGCTCGTCGTATGCGTGGTCGTTTATTTCGTTGTAGCCCTCCGTCCAGCAGCCGTAGTTGAATATCTCCATAGCGAAAACGCCTTCGATATTTCTGTATTCGTCAAGATCCTGTTCCGACCATGTCGGGTGACACAGGCTTGCAAGAAAGCCTTCTGAGCAGGTTTTTGCGATGGTTTCGTTTATCTTTTTGTAATCGCGCACGTAGTCCGGCGTGCCGGAATATTTCTGCTTTTCGCGCAGATCGGCGTGGGAATCCGATATCTGATTCGGGTTGTAGCAGGGAATAACGTCGTTGTGCGGATCCTTTGCGTAAAAGCATATATGGACAAGCGGAGTATGACTGTACGAGCGCTCGCCGCGCTCGGCAACGACGTCGTATTCATAGCCTGTTATGGGCATAAAGCTTTCGTCCGCGAGATCGGAATGGTCGATAAGCACGTTGTGATCCGTGAATGCAACAATGGAATATCCCGCACTTTTGTAAAGCTCTTTTATCTGTTCCACTGTATATTTGCCGTCGGAAAGAACGCTGTGGCAATGCATATTTGCTTTGAAGAAGCTTCCGTCCGGCGGAAGAAGATAATTTTTCATAAAACACCTCGTGATTGCTTTTGTCGGGACAAAATGCCCCGACATAAAAATTTACTGCTTTGCGGCGTTTGCCCGTACTCTGTCAACAAGGTTATGTATTCTTGTAACGGGGTTGAGAAGGTCGCTTATGGTTTCGTCCTTGTTTATCGTGTCGATAAGGTAAGCTACATATTTGCAAAGGCTTACCTCCGTGTACCACGGGCGGTCGACGATTTCTTTCGGGCGGTAGTTGAGATTGGTCGTGAAAATTCTCGTTATCACGCCTTCCTCATAGCTGCGGTCAAGATTTTCGCAGCCGTTGCAGAAAAGTCCGAACGTGGCGAACACAAATATTCTTTTTGCGCCGCGCTTTTTAAGCTCTCTTGCAACGTCTATCGCGGAATCGCCGGAGGAAATCATATCGTCTATGATTATTACGTCGCGTCCCTCGATGCTGTTTCCGAGATATTCGTGCGCTTCTATCGGGTTTTTGCCGTTGATGACCACGGTGTAATTGCGGCGTTTGTAAAACATTCCCAGCTCAAGACCGAGCACCGAGGAGCAGTACATACCGCGTCCCATAGCGCCCTCGTCGGGGGAGATTATCATCAGCTGTTTGGGATCGAAGGTTATATCGGGGAACTCGCGGACAAGGGCTTTGAGCATCTGATAGGTTGTCCTTACATTGTCGAAGCCGCTGTTGGGAATGGCGTTCTGAACGCGCGGATCGTGGGCGTCAAAGGTGAGTATGTTTGTAACACCCATATTCACAAGCTCCTGAAGCGCCATGGCGCAGTCAAGCGATTCGCGCGCGTTTCTCTTGTGCTGTCTGCCCTCGTAGAGCATCGGCATTATTACCGATACCCTGCGCGACTTCTTTTCGTTTGCGCAGATTATGCGCTTGAGATCCTGAAAATGATCGTCAGGACTCATGGGCACTGTCATTCCGTACATATTGTACGTCACGCCGTAGTTGAACGGATCGACGTATATGAACGTGTCGTGCCCTCGGAGCGAGGCGTTGATAATGCCCTTTGCTTCGCCCGTACCGAAGCGCGGACAGTCCACGTCCACGATGTACGTTTTCTTTTCGTTTTTGCGCCATTGGCAGAGATATTCGTCCACGCGACGGACAAAATTATCGCAGCCCTTCATTCCTATAACGCTGAGTTCTCCGAAATATTCCTTCATTGTTCTGTTCCCTCCGTAATGTGTCCCTGACGTTTATTAAAGATTGAATGCAACTTCTATTTCCTTTACCTCGTCGTCGCTGATCTTTACGATCCTGCCTCCGATGGCGGCAACTTCAACGAGTGATTTTGCGCTGTATTCCATTACCTCAAGGCGATCGAACGCGTTGAGAAGCGAGGTTCCCGCGGCGATGATGCAATCGTTTTCGATTATAACCACGGGGTTCTTTATCGAGATTTCCTTTGAAAGCAGGTCGGGCTGCATAAAGGAAGAACCGAAAGGATATTTGCGTACCGTTTTAAGCGCTATATAGCTTTCCGGAATCAGACGCGCGTCAAATTCGGCGTCCGTTACGGCAAAGCCCATTATATACGGCGGATGAGCCATGATTACCGTTTTTATGGCGGGGTCGTTTGCGTAGATTTTTTCGTGGAGAAGTATGGAGCGGGACGGGGTCTTTCCGACCTCGCACTGTCCGTCCTTGTTTATGAGAACGAGATCCTCCGGCTCAAGATATTTTCTGTCCTTCGAGTAAGGAGTAACTATTATCGAACCGTCGGAAAGCTTGCAGGAGAACGTTCCCTGACCGCTTGTGAAAAGCTGATTGCCGTATGCGCGGTGAATAAGCTCGCACATATCGCGGCGGATCTGAAGCTCCTCGCTCGAATGTTCCGTGGGCTTGAAGGTGTCGAGTATGGGCTGAGTCTTCATCTTGTAAAGATTCATATGTCTTTCGGAAAGCGTATGAATCTCGCCGCCGAGAGTGGAGGCGTTTATCTGAACTCTTGCGCAGTAGTCGAGAGTTTCAAAGTTCATAAATGCGGAGAAAAGGTCGTGCGCGCCGATAACAACGCCGTGATTTTCAAGCATTACGGTGTTTATGCCCTTTTCAAATTCGGCTGAGATATTGTCGCCGAGCTTGCTGCTGCCGGGAAGAGCGTAGGGCGCCATTGTTATATTGCCGCAGAGGAAGCGCGCGTCGGGAATGATCGACGTATCCGGAATTTCTCTTGCGATGCTGAACGCAACGAGTGCCGGCGGATGTGCGTGAAGCACGGCTCCGAGGTCGGGGCGTTTTTTGTAGATTGCAAGGTGGAAGGGATATTCGACCGACGGACGATGAATACCGATTATCGTGCCGTCCGGACGGATCTGCATGATGTCCTCGCGGCGCAGGCTGCCCTTGTCGATACCCGAGGGGCTGATCCAAACCACGCCGTCCGAGTCCTTGATTGAAAGGTTGCCGCCGGTGGTCGTTGTCATGCCGTAGTAATAAAGGCGGTTCATGATCATAACGATCTGATCGGCGGGATGAAGCATTGAGAAGTTCATTTTTTTATATCTCCTTTGGTTATAAATTAAACCGTTACGGTAACTTTTTTAAGCACCTCGGAAGCGTCGGGATCTATCCCGCGCACCTCGGTGAGCTTCAGCGCAAGAAGCTGGAGTGTGATCGCACAGCAGAACGCCGTGACAGCGTCCGGATATCTGTAATCCGACGTCGGAACGTGCAAAACGGTTGCCGCGCCGAAATCGTCGGCTTTGTCGGTTATTACGAGCACATCGCCCCCCACGGCGAGAAGCTCGCGGCACATTTCCTTTTCATCGTCAAGCGTTTTGCCGTCGCAGGCGAGGATTATGGCAAGATCGCCTTTTCCTATCTGCGCTTTCGGACCGTGATGAAAGTCCGAGGTGGCATATCCGCGCATTTTGATTTTGTTTGTTTCAAGAATTTTCAGCGCGCCCTCAAGTGCTATGGGGTAGAGAAGTCCTCTGCCGAGAACGGAGGCTGCGGAAAGCTCCTTGTATTTCTTTGCGACAGGCTCAAGCGCCGACGGCATATCGCAAAGCAGCTCCGAGGTGATTTCGGGAAGCTTTCTCAGCGCTTTGTAAAGTTCGCTGTCGCCGCTCCATTCGGCTGCGAGCATTGCCATTATGTAAAGCTGCGACGTAAAGGTTTTCGTCGCCGCTATGCTCGTTTCGGGGCCTGCGTTGCAGTAAAGCGAAAAATCTGCCGCTTTTGCAAGGGGAGAGCTTTCATTGTTCGTTACGGAAGCCGTAAGCGCTCCGTGCTTTTTTGCGTCCTCGATAACGCAGAGAACGTCCTCCGCCATTCCCGATTGCGAAATGCCTATCACAAGATGACCGGAATAGTCGATATCCGCGCCGTACTTCGATACGGCGGACGGAGTTGCCAGTCCGCACGGAATGCCTGCGGTTATCGCAAGCAGATACTGTCCGTATACAGCCGCGTGATCCGATGTGCCGCGCGCCGCTATCGTAACGTTTTTGATTCCTCTCTTTTTGGCTTGCGCCACAAGAGCCGTTATTTTTTCGCGGTTTGCTTTTTCAACGCCGGAAAGCACGTCGGGCTGCTGACGTATTTCCTTTTCAAGATTTATCATATTTTTCTTCTTTCTTCATATATTTGCCGTACCGGAATTCCGGCGCGACATTACTTTCGTAGTAATCTCTGAGAGTTTCCATGCAAAATCTGCGTTCGTTTTTTTCGTCGCCCGTGCCGTGAACGGCGCAAAGCGCATCCGAATAATCGCAGAGAGGATATATTCTGTATCCCTTGTGCATGCCGTCAAAATGGCACACGGTCGGGATTATTTCCGGCGACCGCACGAAAACCCTGTCGTCGGCTTTTACTATTTCCGCCGTCAGCATACCGCCGAGCATCTGCGCTCCGTAGCGCATATTTGAAAGAAAATTCCCGAGAGAATAAACGCAAAGCGTTTTTCCTCCGTCACAGCGCGGTATCCATTCCGTTCTCTGAATAACGTGCGGATGCGTTCCGATTATTATATCCGCGCCGCAGTCCGCCATAAAGCGGGCGTATTCCTCATGCTTTTCATTTACGGGAAAAACGCTCATCGCGCGTCCTGAATCGAATTCGTCGCCGAAATGAACGCATATGACCGCGATATCCGCAAGCTGTTTTGCTTTTTTAATAAGCTTTTCCGCAAGAGAAAACGAAAGGCGCGGAACATCGCTTTCGCCGTCGCAGTTTGTAGAATAGGTCATCTGAGCGAAGGCGATTTTTATCCCTTTCCGCTCGATGACGGCGACGCTGTCCCTGTCACAGCCTATTACGGCTTCTGCCCTTTGCGCTATATAATCGCGCGTGAAGCGCAGGCCTTCGTCGCCCCTGTCAAGCATATGATTGTTGGCTATGCCTATGACGTCAAAGCCGACCGAAACAAGATTATCCGCCATTTCACACGGCGTGCAGAAGTGAGGATAGCCCGAAAAATTGCTTTTTCCCAGCGGCGTTTCCTGATTTATATAAGCTATATCCGCCGAAGATACAATATCGGAAACGTATTCGTATA
This sequence comes from Sphaerochaetaceae bacterium, assembly GCA_963656825.1. Taxonomy (GTDB): domain Bacteria; phylum Bacillota; class Clostridia; order Oscillospirales; family CAG-272; genus CAG-841. The sequence goes on along the minus strand of CAVKJG010000032.1, from coordinate 8,181 downwards.
TCGGGGAAAAATCGTAGCCCTCCGCGGTTTTCGCGTCGCGGAAAATGCTCGAATGTATAAGATTGTCGCCCGCCGCAACAAGCGTTACAACCGTTTCATCTGCTTTTGCCTGCGGCATAATACCTGCCGCAAGCAAAAGCACAATTGCAATAATCCTTTTCAAAATATCCGTAAATATCCCTGTTTTTCATTTACGGATATTTTGCGCATTATCTTTTCGATAATACTTCTTTTTCGTATTTTTCTACCTCTTCAAACCATTTCGCACCCACGGGCAGACCGCAGCTGCGGCAGTATTCATCCCATACCGCGCCGAAGGGGAAGGTCTTCAGCTCTTCGTGCATCATCATAAGCTCGGTGAAGCGTCCCTCGTCCTGAAGCTCTTTAAGCTTTGCGTTCGGCGTGCAGAGCGCGGAAAGCAGAGCCTTCTGCCAGCTGCGGAAGCCGACTACCCATGCGGAAACACGGTTTATGCTTGCGTCGAAATAGTCGAGAGCCATATAAACTCTGTCGAGCGCGTCGCAGCGGACTATCTCCTTTGCCATTTCCTTTGTTTCGTCGTCAAAGGTGAGAACGTGGTCGGAGTCCCAACGAATACCGCGCGTGATGTGGAGCGCGATTTCGGGGAAGAAGCAAAGCAGAGCGGGGATCTTGTCTGATACGACTTCGGTCGGATGATAGTGACCGTTGTCCATAAGGGGAAGACAGCCGTCGTGCATTGCTGCAAACGAAAGCGTAAATTCCGCAGAGCCTGCGGTATAGGCTTCAACGCCGATGCCGAACACCTTTGATTCGACGCAGGGCTTTACGAGATTTTTATCGTAAGGCTCGGAAAGAATTTCTTCAAGCGATTTTTTGTATCTCATTCTCGGTCCCATTCTGTCGGCGGGAACGTCCTTGAAGCCGTCGCCTATCCAGATGTTCATAACGCAGGGAATGCCGGTTTCCTTTGCGAAATATTCCGAAATTCTTATGCAGGCTTTGCCGTGTTCTACCCAGAATTTTCTCACTTCTTCGTCAGGACTTGTGAGAGTCAGGCCGTTTTTCGCCATGGGATGAGAGAAGAACGTGGGGTTGAAATCTATGCCCATGCCTCTTTCCTTTGCAAAGTCAACCCATTTTTTGAAATGCTTCGGCTCTATTTTGTCTCTGTCAACGAATTCGCCGGGCTCAAATATCGCATAACAGGCGTGAAGATTGAGCTTTTTCTTTCCGGGACAAAGCGACATCGCCTTATCCATATCAGCCATAAGCTGCTCGGGAGTTTTTGCCTTGCCGGGATAATTGCCCGTTGTCTGTATTCCGCCCGTGAGCGGACCGTCGTGGTCAAAGCCCGTAACGTCGTCGCCCTGCCAGCAGTGCAACGAAACGGGAATGTTTTTGAGTTTTGCGATAGCCGCGTCCGTATCGACGCCTATCTGCGCGTATTGAGCCTTTGCAAGCTCGTATGCCGTATTTGCCATATGTTTTCTCCTTTTCGGATTTTTTATTTTCAAACAAGCCTGCAGAAACGCTCGTATGCTTCGTCCCACATTGCTTCATCTTCTTTTACGGGATAATATTCGCCCATTTCGGTTGAGCGCGCGATGACCTCTCTCGCTTCGGAAAGGTCGCCAAGCTCGCCCATAGCAATCGCCTGCGCCGCGATATTTCCCATTGCGGTGGCTTCGACCGGACCTGTGAAAACGGGACGCTTGCAAGCCGTTGCCGCAAATTTTGAAAGCATTTTTTCTTTCGTGCCGCCGCCGACAATATTTATTGCGGGCAGCTTTTCGCCGCACATTTCGTCTATCTTGTCAATTACCCAGCGATAGCGGAGCGCGATGCTGTCAAATATGCAACGGACGATTTCGCCCATTGTTTCGGGCGTGCCCTGACCTGTTTTTTCGCAGTATTCTCTTATTCTCTGCGGAATGTTTCCGGGAACGCCGAGTATCGGCTCGTCGGGGTTTACAAGGAAGCGGAGCGGCTTTGCCGTGAGAGCTATATCGGAAAGCTCGTCATAGCTGTATTTTTTGCCCTCTCTTGCCCACTGACGACGCGATTCCTGTTCGAGCCACAGTCCCGTTATGTTTTTCGAGAAGCGGATCGTGCCGCCGTAGCCGCCCTCGTTTGTGAAGTTGTATTCGTTTGATTTTTCGCTGATCACGGGCTGCTTTGTTTCCGTGCCCATAATCGACCACGTTCCCGAGCTTATGAAAATGAACTTTTCGCCCTTTGCGGGAACGGATACCACCGCAGAGCCTGTGTCGTGCGCCGCAACGGAAATGACCTTGGGATCAATCCCGCCGACCTCCTCTTTAACCTGAGAAAGAAGCGAGCCGCAGGGCGTGCCGGGCATAACGATGTCGCGGAAAATGTTTTCGGGCAGGCCGTAACGCTTTATAAGATCCCACGCCCAATCGCGCGCGTTTGCGTCAAGCAGCTGACCTGTCGATGCTATTGTGTATTCCGTCTGCTTGTTTCCCGTAAGAAAATAATTGAGCAGATCGGGGATAAAAAGCATATCCTTCGCCGCGGAAAGAAGCTCGGGCGTGTCTTTTTTGATTGCGAGAAGCTGGAAAAGACTGTTGAAGTCTATTGTCTGTATGCCGGTTCTTGCATAAAGCTCGTCGCGCGGAACGAATTTGTATGAATATTCCGCCATACCGAGATTGCGCTCGTCCCTGTAATGAGTGGGATTTCCGAGAAGATGACCTTTTGAATCGAGCAGACCGAAGTCCACGCCCCATGTGTCGATACCCATGGAGGCGATGTCCCTGTCGTCGGAAAGGGCGCACTGACGCATGGACTCCTTTATTTCGTGGAATATGCGGAGAATGTCCCAGTTGAACATTCCGGCGTTCATTACGGGATCGTTTGAGAATCTGTGATTTTCTCTCAGCTCGATTTTTTCTCCGTCGAAAGAGCCTACTATGCCACGTCCGCTCGAAGCGCCGAGATCTATGGCAAGCATTTTCAGTTTTTTCATAAGTTTTTCCTTTCGTGTATTTATTCTCGCTGTAAATTTTTGCCTGTGGGTGTTATGTTCCTTTTGCCTACTTTGCAATCCTGTATGCGCAGATACCGAAAACTCTGCACATCATCCCCGATAATTGAGGTTTCTTTTGCTTTTTGCCCTCTCCGTCGCACTTCGTGCGCCACCTCTCCCAGAGTGAGAGGCTTGTCTGTAATTTCAGGCTCGCCCTTTGGGAGATTTGCTTGGCTTGCGTAGTAAGGCGAGCAGGCTTCGCCGAGAAGAGGGCGGTGTCACGGCAAGCCGTGACGGAGAAAGCATTAAAAACTCTGTATATCATTCCCGATAACCGAAGTTTCTTTTGCCTACTTTTCTTTTCAAAGAAAAGTACGGTGCCTTCTTTTCTTCCCGAAGAAAAGAAGGTTATTTTAGTTCGGCGATTGTCACGCCCGTGTCGCCCTCGCCCCAATTGCCGATGCGGAAATTTGCGATGCGCTTATCCGAACGGAGAAACGTCTGCACAGCTTTGCGCAGAGCGCCCGTGCCTTTTCCGTGAATGATGCGTATTTCGTGTATGTCTGCGCGCTTTGCGTCATCAACATATTTGTCAAGCGCAAGCTCGGCATCGTCGCCGTACATTCCGCGAAGATCTATTTCGGGAGAGAACGTAGCCGACGTTCCGACCGCGGCTTTTACTCCGCCTTTCTGCTTTTTTTCGGTGCGCTCGTCGAACATCAGATTTTTCAGCTTGGTTTTCATTATCGCAGAGCCTACTCTTACGGCAATGTTTCCCGCGGCGTCCGGCTCGGAAACGACCTCTCCGTGCTGACCGACGCTGATGATTATAACCTTGTCCCCCGGCACGGGATCGCGGGGAAGAACATAGCCCTCCGCCGTTCTTTCCACAACGGGGTTTAGCTTATCCTCGTTTTCGCGGAGATTCTGCCTGATGCTTGCCCGCGCCTTTTCCATTTCTTCGCGCAGATTGGGCTTTTCCTTGGCTTTCGCCACCTTGTCCATCTGCTCGAATATAAACGCACTGGAAGCCTTTGCGCTTTCAACCGTGCGGACAGCCGTCGCACGCGCTTTTTCAAGCTCTTTTTCGGCTTGCTTGCGGAGAGAATCCGTAAGCTGCTCGGTATCGAGCCGTTCTTTTTTTGCCTCCGCAAGAAGCTTTTCGGCTTCGGATTTTGCCTTTTCCGCTTCTATGCGTGTTTTTTCAAGCTGCTCTATTACGTTTTCAAAACGCTTGTCCTCGCCTGAAACGTATTTCTGCGCTCTTTGAATTATGTCTTTTGATATACCCAGCTTTTCCGATATCGCAAATGCGTTGGATCTTCCTGGCGTGCCTATGATAAGGCGATATGTCGGGCGAAGAGTTTCAACATCGAATTCGCATGAAGCGTTACATACGCCTTCTGTCGATATTGCATATGATTTAAGCTCGGCGTAATGAGTAGTTGCGGCACAGAGTGCGCCGCTTTCTCTTACCGCTTCAAGTATCGAAACGGCGAGTGCCGCGCCTTCCACGGGGTCTGTTCCCGCGCCAAGCTCGTCAAGCAGAACAAGCGTCCTCCCGTTTATTCTTGAAAGTATATCCACGATGTTTACCATGTGCGCAGAGAATGTGGAAAGCGATTGCTCAATGCTCTGCTCGTCGCCTATGTCGGCAAGCACATCGGAAAACACGCACATCGTGGAATTTTCCGACGCGGGAATATGAAGTCCGGCGCCTGTCATAAGCGCGAAAAGTCCGATCGTTTTCAGTGCCACGGTTTTGCCGCCGGTGTTGGGACCTGTGATTATCAGCGTATCGAACCTTTTGCCGAGCGAAACGTTTATCGGCACAACCTTTTCCGTTTTCAGCAGGGGGTGACGTCCCTCGAATATTTCAAGCTCGTATCTGTCCGATATTTTCGGAGCTGACGCCTCCATTTTCAGCGAAAGCTGACTTTTGGCGAATATAAATGCGAGCAGAGTGATATTTTCATAGTTTGTGAGTATTCCTCCCGAAGCGGCGGAGGCTTCCGCCGAAAGCTCGGAAAGAATACGTTCCGTTTCGTCGCGCTCCTTTGCTTCAAGCACGCGGAGATTGTTGTTTGCCTCCACAACGGAAAGCGGTTCTATAAACAATGTTGCGCCGGAAGCCGACGTGTCGTGAACAAGACCTTTTATTTCGTTTTTGCTTTCGGCTCGGACGGGAATGACATATCTTCCGTCGCGCACGGTGACGATCTGATCCTGAAGATGCTTTGAATACTCGGGGCTTGTTATATATTTCTGCAGAGTTTCGCGCACGCGGGAATTTTCTACCCGTATATGACGGCGGATATCGGCAAGCTTTTCGCTTGCGGCGTCGCTTATCATATCCTCGCTCTGAATACAGCGCGATATTTTTTCTTCAAGATATTTATTCGGCGTAAGGCGGGTGAAATATTCCGTAAGCGCCGTTTCTTCGCTGTGAGAAAGATTTGCGTATTCGCGCAGTCCTCTTGCCGCGCGGAGAACTGAGCATATATCGAGCAGCTCGCGCGTCGAAAGCACCGCGCCCTTGTCGGCTCTTTCAAGAGAGCTTGTAACGTCGGCTATGCCGTAAAACGAAGGCATACCTTTCAGTGCCTGCATTGCTTTTGCCGCATCCGTTTCGGCAAGAAGCGTTTTTACCTGCGCCGCACTTTCGGAGGGCATAAGCTCTGCAGCCATGGCTTTTGCGCCTTCCGTCGGAGCAAGCTCGGAGAGCATCTGTCGTATTTTATCAAATTCAAGCGTTTTTATCGCTTTTTCAAAATTGTTCTTTTTCATTCGTCAATATCTATAAATTCACACGTTATTCCGGTATTTTTTCTTTTGGGCTCGCGCTTGAGCGGATCGTATGAAAACGCTCCGCAGACATATTGCCCGTCAACAAGCCCTTTTTTGGGGCAGATGACAAGCTCTCCGCCCGGCACTCTTGTGCCTTTTTCGCAAAATGCACAGCAACGGTCGTCTTCTTCAAAGACATCGGGTGTTTTGTTCTGCATGGCGCGCCTCCGTAAAAATGAATTTGCCCGGACAAGCTTATAAAATAATTATATATCATATCTTTTTATTTTTCTACCCTTTTTCAAAAGATTTTCGCAAAGAATATTCGCAATCGTTGTCAGAAACAAAAACAGGCAGATAAGCACTGCGATTTTTGTATTATTTTCATAAACGATTTTATAAAATATGGCTGAAAATCCTGCCGTCATAAGCGAGCAAAGCACCTTGCCGACAAAATATCCGCTTGTTTTTATGTTTCCGTGTGCCGCGCGATCGAACACCTGCATCATTACGGAAAGCCCCGAAAAGCCGACTGTCGCGCCGGCAAGAGTTATTATCGGCAGGGGAGCTTTTTCAAAATATGCGGAAAGTCTGTCAAGTCCGCCGGTTATTTCGCATATGCAGGAAAAAATATTGCTTACCATCGGAGCTTTTATGATTTTCGCCGCCATATCGCTTGCCGCGCTGAAAAACGTGATGAAGGCGCTTATCGCGAGCAGCGCCGCGCCGCTCTCGGCGACAGCCGAGCAAAGCGTCTGAGTCGCCGCAAAGCAATGCGGTGACTCAGACGCGGGCGCGCGTGCGATGCACGCGCGGCGGCGCGGTGCACTGAAGATCAGCAGTAAAGCCGAGCTTACAGTCTGCGCGGCAAGTAAAACCGCGCCGAGTCTTGCGTTGCCGAACATTTTCACACCGACCGCACCGACAAGGAACGCCGCTCCCGCGCTGTTTGTAAAGGGCAGCAATGAAGCGGCTTCTTCGCGTGACATTCTGCCCGACAGACAAAGCTCCGCCGCAGCCGACGCCCCTGCCGGATATCCGCATACAAGACCTGTGAATATAACGGTCATTCCCGAGGGAGACACCCCGAAAAATGCAAGCAGACGCTTGCATTTTGAAAATATTACATCGCAGCCGCTTTTGGCAATGAGCTTTGCCGCCGCCATAAACGTAAACAGCGACGGAACCGCTTTTTCGGTGCAGAGCAAAAGTCCTTTTTTCACCGACGCGGCTGTCTCGGCAGGAAAACACAAAGAATACACGATTATAAGCATTGCCGGGACAAAAATAAAAAATATGCCCGAAAACCGTCTGAAAAGTTTTATAAAAATCACCTCCCGCATAAAATAAATATGCGAAAGCATAAAGATTTATATTTTTTCGGAGGTGCGGATTTGAAAAAGAAGCTTTTGCCCGAAATAACCTCGCTTTGCATCGAAATATCGGCGCGCGACGAGGTGCTTGTATGCGGCTGTCTAGGCATAGTTTTTTATTCTCCCGACGAGGTAAAGCTCAACGTTCCGACAGGCGGACTTTCCATTGCCGGAGAAAAGCTCGGACTTCGCTGGGCAGGCTACGGCAAGCTTTCGGTTGCCGGGATCATAACCTCGGTGACGTTTTGCTGATATGGGAAAACTTTATGAATATTTCCGCGGCTCGTACACCGTAAAAGCGAAAGCGGAATCGGTTTGTCGGGCGCTGAATCTGCTGATGAAAAACAACGTTCCGTTTTACAGAGTAAAGGCGGAGGGCGACGGTTTTGTAAGCTTCCGTCTTGAACCGGACGCGTTCAGAAAATATATCGTTCTTACGGAAGGACAGATTATCGAGGACGAACAGGTCGAGCATTTCGGACTTGCGAGCGCGGCATCGAAATACAAAATGCGTTTCGGATTTTTTCTCGGAGCGCTTTTGTGCGCCGCACTTCTGGCGGCTTCGTCGTTTTTCGTGTGGGATATAAACGTCACGGGGCAGACGGAGCTTTCCGAAGCGGAAATTCTTGAAACGCTTGAAGCCGGCGGACTTTATATAGGCGCGTATATACCGAATATAGATACCGCGCGGCTTGAAAACGAGCTTGTTATAGAAACGGAAAAGCTGTCGTATGCCAGCATAAACCTGTGCGGAACGGTAGCGGAGGTCGTTGTCCGCGAGCAGAAAAACAAAGAAATCGAAGAGCTTTCACAGCCGTCAAACCTGATTGCCGACTGCGACGGTCAGATAGAAGCGATAGAGGTCCGCGGCGGAATCCCTTGCGTGAAGCGCGGACAGATAGTGAAAAAAGGACAGCTTCTTGTTTCGGGAGTTATAGATTCTCAGGCGGTGGGATATCGTCTTGTACGTGCGAGGGGAGAAGTACTTGCAAGAATAACGCTTTCCTACAAAGCCGAAATACCGCTTGTTTCGGAGAAAAAAGCCTATAC
>CAVKJG010000031.1:0-24542 GCA_963656825.1 Sphaerochaetaceae bacterium | reverse complement strand
GCACTTGCTTATGAGGGGAATTCTGCACTTATCAACGGAAAGCTAAACACCAAAAACTCCATTGAGGAAATCTTTCGCCAGGCGCAAAAAGCTTTCAATGCGTGGAGTAAGCTAAATCCGGAAAAGCGCACAACCGAAAATCTGCTTAAAATGCTTGATTTTGATTTTTTCGAGGTTTTGGACTCGGTAACAATTGCTCGTTCAAGAAAGCATATTGAAAAATATTACGACACTTCCGATATTGGTTCTTTCCCGCAAAGATTAAAACCGATTTCGCTCTATCCACCTTTGACTGATCTGCACGGTGCTATAAACTACAATGAGATTTTTGAGCAGCTGATGTTATTGAACCTCGCTATATACACTCCTTCCCATTACATACTTGATAGCAAAAAGAGCAAATATGCTGACCTGTTTGATGATGAAAAAGTCAATGTCGGCTTTACCCAGGCAAACCGCGAGCAAGGAATCCGGCGGTTGATGGCAATTAACCTGATGAAGCGCATGGAGAGTTCGGTTGCTTCTTTCCGCTTGACTCTCGGAAGAATTGACAGTCTCCTGAAGACTACTATTGAAGCAATTGATAATTACAATAAATGCACGGACACAAAGCTCGATCTTGAAGATATTTCTCGGATGAATGATTTTGACCTTGACGATCAGAATGATGATGAACTCTTTTCTTTCGGCAAAAAGGTGAAAATCAATCTCGGCGATATGGATTATACTTCATGGCGCAGGGATCTCGCAAAAGACAAAGAAATTCTGGAGCTTTTGACCGTGATGGTGGCGGATATTACACCGGAACATGACAGCAAGCTCCAGGAATTGTTCGAAGTTCTTTCAAATAAGATTGAACATCCAATCAACGAGAATAACCGAAAAGTGATTATCTTCACTGCGTTCTCGGATACAGCGGAATACTTGTATGATCAAGTCGGCAAATACATTCTGCGGAAATATCATCTGAACACAGCAATGGTGACAGGCTCGGTTGACGGGAGATCTACGGTTCCGCGCCTGCGTTGTGATATGAATACTGTTCTGACTTGCTTTTCTCCGATTTCCAAGGGAAAAGACCTGCTCATGCCCGGTAACAAAACTGAGATCGATGTATTGATTGCTACTGACTGTATTTCCGAAGGACAGAACCTTCAGGATTGCGATTTTCTCATCAACTATGATATCCATTGGAATCCGGTTCGTATTATTCAGCGGTTCGGACGAATCGACCGAATTGGTAGCAAAAACAAATGCATTCAGCTTGTGAACTTCTGGCCTGATGTCACACTTGATGAATATATCGATCTCAAAGCCCGTGTGGAAACCCGCATGAAAATCGTGGATATGACAGCGACGGGAGACGACAATATCTTAGCAGAGGAAAAAGCTGATCTGGAATACCGTAAGGCTCAGCTCAAACGCCTGCAGGACGAAGTGGTGGATATTGAGGAAATGTCCTCCGGGATCTCGATTATGGATCTCGGGTTGAATGAATTCCGTCTTGACCTGCTTGAATATGTCAAGAACAATCCGAATCTTGAAAAAACACCGTTCGGACTTCATGCCGTTGCGGCAGCAAGTGATGATTGCCCTCCCGGTGTTGTATTTGTTCTTAAGAACCGTTCCAACAGTGTCAATATCGATCATCAAAACCGACTGCATCCGTTCTACATGGTCTATATCAGCGAGGACGGCGAAGTCGTATGTGATCATCTTTCGCCGAAAACCATGCTGGACAAGTTCCGCTATCTGTGCAAAGGTAAAGCCACACCGATTCCAGAACTGTATCGTCGGTTCAACAAGGAAACGAAAGACGGACGCAATATGCAAGCAACCTCCGCGTTGCTCGGAGATGCGATTGCATCCATTATCGAAACCAAAGAAGAAAGCGAGATTGATACCTTCCTTGGCGGTGGTCAAATGAGCTTTTTGTCAAACGAAATCAAGGGGCTGGATGACTTTGAACTCATCTGCTTCTTAGTGGTAAAATAATTTCAAACAGGAGGATGTGAAATGCTCGGATTTCCGCAAAAAACAGAACTTAGAAAACCGTTACATAAAAAAGTGATTTTTGATAGACTCAAATTGAATAAGGCACAGCAGGATCGCGTGGATGCGGATATTTCACGCCTCTGGTTTGTCAATGAAATATCACCTTTCAGCGTCGGCATTGCGGCGGGCGATGAGATCAAAGTTTTCTTTGTTATTTTGGTTTCTCTCAAAAACAAAGAGTATGACGATAAAACGATCGCAATGCTGTTCCGTATGATTGATAACAAAATGATTCTTGTACTGGAATATGAAGGCGAGAGCCGCGTGGCAATCTTTCACGGAAAGCTGATACAAACAGATTGGAATCCGACAGAATCATATTCCTACTCTCTGCAAGGTCTGAATCTTGACTCGGTGTGGAACAACCTGGTTGTGCAGATTGGTGACATCAAAATGGAGGCGGATCGTTCACTGGACGAGCAAATTGCAGTCGATGAGCAGAGAGCAAAAATTCAGAAAGAGATTGAGCGGTTGGAACGGCTTGCAAGAGCAGAAAAGCAGCCGAAGAAGAAATTTGAATTGGTGCAGCAAGTTAAGACGCTAAAAAACAATTTGAGAAGCGAAAAGGAGTGAATAAATTATGTCGGTGGCCCAATACCAAAACACAGTAAACTCATTGGACAAAGAGATTGCAGACCTTGAGAAGAAAAAAGCTGCAAAGGACAAGGAAGTAGCCACTCTACAAGGAAAAATCAATACCGTGCAAAAAAGTATTACGAAAAATACTTCGCCGGCCTCACTTAGCAGCAAGCAAAAACAGATTGCCTCTTATGAATCTGATACAGCCAAAAAAGCAAGCGAAAGTGCAGACCTTGGTAAGAAAATTGCGGACAAAAAGGATAAAAGGGCTACTGCCTATTTGAAACTTCAAAAGGAGCAGCAAAACGAGCAAAAGAAACAGGATAAAGCCAATCAGCAGATTCAGGCATCCTATGAAGCTCGGATAAAAGAACTTCAGCAGCAGCTTTCGCAGCCGATAGTCACATCTGCTACTCCTCCAATAACAACTGATGAAAAATATGATGTGTTCGTGTCCCACGCATATGAAGATAAGGAATCATTTGTTGACGAGTTTGTAGAGGCATTACGAAACAAGGGATTCAAAGTATGGTATGACACGGACAAACTTAAATGGGGCGACTCAATGCGTGAGAAAATTGACAGAGGACTGGCAAAATCAAGATATGGTGTCGTCATTCTCTCGCCTAACTACATTGCCGAACATAAGTACTGGACAAAAGCGGAGCTGAATGGACTTTTCCAAGTTGAAACTGTCAACGGAAAAACCATTCTCCCAATATGGCACAACCTGACGAAAAAGCAGGTCGTTGAGTACAGTCCGATTATAGCAGATCGCAAGGCCATGACTACGGCTTTAATGACTCCCGAAGAAATAGCTGAAGAACTGAAAGAATTATTTACACCTGACGATACGGAGGAACACGAGAATGGATAAACTCAAAATGCAAACGGCGAACAAAGCCGATGATAATTTTAAGAAGTTAGCGGAGATATTTCCGAACGCCGTGACGGAGACGATTGACGAAAACGGCGAGGTCGTTCGTGCTATCGACAAGGATGTGCTGATGCAGGAAATCAATACAAAGGTCGTTGATGGAAAAGAAGAACGCTATCAGTTCACCTGGCCGGACAAGAAGAAATCTGTCCTGCTGGCGAACGCTCCCATTTCCAAAACGCTCCGTCCCTGCCGTGAAGAAAGCGTGGACTTTGACACTACCGAAAACCTCTATATTGAGGGCGATAATCTTGAGGTGCTGAAGCTCCTGCAGGAAACCTATCTCGGCAAAATCAAGATGATTTACATAGACCCGCCGTACAACACGGGAAATGACTTTGTGTACGAGGATGACTTTGCCCAAAGCACTGATGAGTACCTTGCAAATAGCGGACAATTTGACGAGGACGGTAATCGCATGGTGCAGAACACCGAGAGCAACGGTCGATTCCATACCGACTGGCTAAATATGATTTATCCGAGACTGAAGTTGGCAAAGGATTTGCTGTCTGATGATGGTGTAATCTTTATAAGTATGGATGACCACGAACAAGAAAATATCAAAAAAATTTGCGATGAAATTTTTGGCGAAGCAAATTTCTTGGCACAGGTTATTTGGGAACGAGCTTACTCCCCGGTCAACCTAAAGAAGCATTTCTCTGAAAGCCATGACTACATCATTTGCTATGCTAAGAATGTTGAAAGCTGTGTATGTAACGGCTTGCCGAGAAGTGCGGAGGCAAATGAAAGGTATAGCAATCCTGATAATGACCCTCGTGGTGCTTGGACATCTGGTGACTTGTCTGTAGGTCCAAGAGTTGAGAGCCGTGTATACGAAATAACAGTACCGAGTGGAAGAAAAGTTCTTCCTCCGAGCGGCTATTGTTGGAGATTAGACGAAAAAACATTCCAACAATACAGAAAAGAAAACAAAATTTGGTTCGGTGAGAGCGGAGATAATGTTCCTCGTATTAAGCGGTTCCTTTCTGAAGTTAAACAAGGTATCACACCAATGACCATTTGGAAATATACCGAAGTTGGTCACTCCCAAGATGCAGCACAAAAACTCAAGAAGCTTTTTGAGGGAAAAGCGTTCTTTGACTATCCTAAGTCGGTTGAACTGATTAAGAGATGCTTGCAACTCTATTCGGATAAGGACTGTTATGTGCTTGACTTCTTCTCCGGCTCTGCAACAACTGCCCACGCCGTTATGCAACTGAATGCTGAGGATGGCGGACACCGCAAGTTTATCATGGTACAGTTGCCCGAAAAGACCGACGAAAAGAGTGAAGCATACAAAGCAGGCTACAAAACCATTTGCGAAATAGGTAAAGAGCGTATTCGTCGTGCCGGTAAGAAAATCAAAGAAGACAGTCCCTTAACGACGCAAGACCCCGATATTGGCTTCCGTGTTTTGAAGTGCGATACCTCCAACATGAAAGATGTATATTACATTCCAGACGATTATGAAATCGATATGTTCAATCAACTAACTGACAACATTAAGGAAGACAGAACTCCCGAAGACCTGCTTTTCCAGGTTATGCTCGATCTTGGCGTTCTTCTGTCAAGCAAAATCGAGGAAACCACCATTGCCGGCAAGAAAGTGTTCAATGTGGAGGGCAACTACCTGATTGCCTGCTTTGATGACAATGTAACCGACGAAGTCATTACGGCAATTGCAAAACAGGAACCCGTACTACTTTGTCATGCGCGATAGCTCCATGGCTTCCGACAGCGTGGCAACCAACTTTGAACAGATTTTCGCAACCTACAGCCCCACAACCGGGAGGAAGGTGCTGTAAGTATGGCGAAGCTAACCAAAATTGAAGTAGGGACATTTTTGAAGCTGTTCGACCGCGGCGGCTATGTGCTTGATTTTACAACCAATAAATTTGATGTCTTTACTATGGAGAGCATAGGTGTCGCTTTGTGCAGCAAATATAATATGTCCAAAGGTAAATCACTTTCTGCTTATGTCAATGAGGCTCCCGATGAAGATGTGGAAAAACTGCTGAAAGACTTACTGGCATACTATGAAGAAAACTTTGAACAAGAGTTCGCAGAAGAAGCAAGTGAAGATCCGTTCGGCTATAGTAGATACAATGCAGAATATGCCTGTCTTTATAGGAAGTGTCGGTCTTATATGGATAGAATTTTAAATGTCGCAACCCCGCTTGCTCCAAATGCTGCTGAATTACAGGAGAAATTCTCAAGTGAGTATCTTTCAAAGCAGATTGAGTTGATGCTGAAAATGCAAAGTGACTCCCCTACTGATGCCATCGGTAAGGCAAAAGAACTGATTGAAAGCTGTTGTAAGACGATCTTAGACAATAAGGGCGTAGCGTGGGACAAAAGTTGGGATATGGGCAAACTTACAGGGGAAACCTTGAACCTATTAAATCTAACGCCAAAGTCGATACCGGATACAGACCCGGTCTCTGAGAGTATACGAGCTGTTCTTGGTAATCTAAGGGGTATCACAACAAAGCTCGCGGAAATTCGCAACCCCTATGGAAGTGGTCACGGCAAAAGCGCATCTTTTACTGGCTTGGAACCTCGTCATGCAAAACTCGCTGTTGGTTGTAGTATCACATTTGTCACTTTCCTTTGGGATTCATACGAGGGAGGGTATACCAAATGAGATTTTGCCCAATACGCTTTCTCGTTTATTTGATGTCTTCAGGCGCAACCAATCAAAATTGCAAAAGGATGGTGGCCTGATATGGGAAACATTAATCTCAGTTCGGGAAACAAGTGCCCCATTTGCGGTCAAGCAAATGTTGATATCAACATCAGCGGCGGCAATGACCCGTTGTATTACTATTGTTGCCCGAACTGCGGCTGCTTTTTCGCTCCGAGCGATTCGAGTATACGGTTTGGAAAACTCAACTTTCCTTTTAATCTGAGCCACTTGAAAGAATACTTGTTTTATCATCCACAAGGTGATATGCGTCCTGTTATTTGTGAAAAAAGTTGCTACGACAAATATATAACCGATGAGTACATAGATGTATTCAGCATTACACCCGAAATGGTTGAGAATTGGTATCCTCGCAGCTTCGCCGAGAAAGTTGACTTGATACTGCAAAAACTCGACGATCTCGCAGAATATGATGGCGCATATATTCCCACAGGAGCATTCATCGAAAAGCTTTTTTTCTGCGAAGATGCTCAAGCATCGGGTGTTAAAGGTGGAAGTGACAAGAATGTTCAGATTGAATACATGAGCGATTTCCTTACGGAAAACGGATATGTTAAACACTTCGGCAATGGAACATATCAGTTGTTGCCAAAGGCACTGGAACGAATTTATGAGCTTCGTAAGAGTCAGTCAAACAACAAAAATGTATTTGTGTCAATGGCGTTCAATGAGGGAACAAAGGAGACGCGCGAAGCAATAAGGGCAGCGATTATCAATAGTGGTTATTCTCCGGAGTTCATAGATGAAATCATTCATAACAAGCAAATTGTGCCTGAAATGTTCCGGTTAATTCGCGAATGCAGATTCTTGATTTTGGATATTAGCGATCCTAATTATGGGGCTTACTACGAAGCAGGCTATGCTTTAGGCTTGGGCAAAGAAGTAATTATCTGCTGCAGTGACGATGTATTCAGAAAGGACTTTGGTGCAGAAGCAAAATACCGTAAACCACACTTTGATATTGCTCAAAAGCAACTGTTGATTTGGTCTGACTATAATGATTTGACGCAAAAACTCACAGAGTGGATAAAGGCAATTGTGGGGTAATTGACAAATGAAATTCAAATTTAAAATACAACAATACCAAACCGATGCGGTGGATGCCGTTGTCAAAGCTTTCAGTGGGCAACCTTATCAGGCGCGGACAAGCTTTCGCCGCGATGTCGGTGAATTACCGGCATCTTATCAAATGTCTTTTTCGGTTGGCGATGACGGTGAAATAACGGACAGCGATGTTGGATACAAAAATTCCGCTGTGGAACTTTCCGACGATCAATTGCTCCGTAACATCAACGAAATTCAATCGCAGAATAATATCAAACTATCTTCTTCGCTGATTAGTGGACAGAACTGCGGAAGATGTAGTCTTGATATCGAAATGGAAACCGGTACGGGCAAAACCTATGTCTATATTAAGACCATGTTTGAGCTGAACAAACGGTATGGATGGAGCAAGTTTATCGTAGTGGTTCCATCAATTGCAATCCGCGAAGGTGTAAGCAAGTCTTTTGAGATCACAACCGATCATTTCATGGAACACTACGGCAAGAAAGCAAGGTTCTTTATCTACAACAGTGCAAACCTTGAGCAGCTTGATACTTTTTCGTCCAGTTCCGGCATCAATGTGATGATCATTAATACGCAAGCATTTGCGGCTTCGCTGAAAGAAGACGGTAAAAGCAAGGAAGCTCGTATTATATTCTCAAGGCGCGATAACTTCGGTTCTCGAAAGCCGATTGAAGTCATTGCTGCAAACCGCCCGATCATTATTATGGATGAGCCTCAGAAAATGGGTGGTGATGTCACGCAAAATGCACTTCGCAATTTCAACCCCTTGTTCACCATCAATTATTCCGCTACACATAAAACACAGCACAATCTTGTTTATGTGTTGGACGCACTGGACGCTTTCAACAAGCGACTGGTCAAGAAAATCGAGGTCAAAGGTTTTGAGGTCAAGAATCTTCGCGGAACGGACAAATACCTCTATTTTGAGAGTATTGTTCTTTCTAAGAAAAAGCCGCCGATGGCTCGGATTGAAATGGAAATCGGATACAACAAATCCATCAACCGCGAAACCCGCATTCTTGGCGAAGGTGATGATCTGTTCTATATCTCGCAGGAAATGGAGCAGTATCGTGGCTATACCATATCCGATATTGATCCGTTACGCAACACGGTAACTTTCACAAACGGAGAAGTGCTGAAAGCCGGTGAAATCGTCGGTGATATCTCCGAACGCGATATGCGCCGTATTCAGATCAGAGAAACCATCCTCTCTCATTTTGAAAAAGAAGAAAAGCTTTTTAACATGGGGATCAAATGTCTCTCCTTGTTCTTCATTGATGAGGTGGCAAAGTACCGTCAGTACGATGAAAACGGTGATGAGGTACTCGGAGAGTATGGACAGATGTTCGAGCAAGAATATATCAGCGTTCTTAATGACTATGTGACCCTGTTCGACACACCGTATCAGCGCTACCTGAAATCCACTTGTTCGGATGTTTCCGCAGTACATAGAGGATATTTCAGTATTGATAAGAAAACCGGAAGAAGCATCGATAGCGAACTCAAGCGCGGAAGTGAATTCTCTGATGATATTTCCGCATACGATTTGATTCTCAAAAACAAAGAACGGCTTCTGTCATTTGAGGAGCCGACAAGATTTATTTTCTCGCACTCGGCTTTGCGCGAAGGCTGGGATAACCCGAATGTATTCCAAATCTGCACGCTGAAACATTCGGACAGCCAAACGGCAAAACGCCAGGAGGTCGGGCGCGGACTACGACTTTGCGTCAATCAGATGGGGAGCCGTATGGATTCCGAAAGTCTTGGTTCCTCGGTTCATGATATCAACTTGTTGACAGTTGTTGCGAGCGAAAGTTACCGCGATTTTGTGGGGGCTTTGCAAACTGATATCAAAACAGTGCTTTATGACAGACCTACGAAGGCGACCAGTGAGTTCTTCAACGGCAAATATGTCAAAGTCAACGATGTCCCGACCATGATTGATAAGACTACCGCAGATGCTATTGAGTTCTATCTCATCAGCAACGGGTATGTGGATATGAAGCGTAAAGTCACAGACAAGTATCGCATGGATGTACAGATGGGAACAATCGCTCCACTTCCGGCAGAACTGGCACCGATGGATGAAGGGATTCAGACATTAATTCAATCTGTATACGATGATTCCGTCCTTGATGATATGTTCACGGATGGTCACGAATCTGCGATTAAGGATAATCCGCTTAATGATAATTATTCGAAGAAGGAATTCCAAGAGCTGTGGAAGCAGATTAATCATAAATATGCCTATACTGTTTCCTTTGACAGCAATGAACTGATTACAAAGGCAATTGCTCATATTAACGACAAGCTGTTTGTTTCTGAGTTACAATACACAACTTCCATCGGAAGACAGAAGTCGGAAATGAATGAATACGAAATTGATAGGGGCGATTCCTTTGGATCAGTAAAAACGAGAACACAAACACTGAAACACGCTGAGTCCAGTCAGATTAAGTACGATCTAATTGGCAAGGTGGCGCAAGGAACTACACTCACAAGAAAAACGGTTGCTTCCATTCTGAAAGGACTTCGGGCTGACAAAATCTATATGTTCAAAAACAATCCGGAAGAATTCATTTCAAAAGTTACCCGCTTGATCAACGAGCAGAAGGCTACAATGATTGTGGAACATATCTCGTACAACCCAATCGAAGGCAAATTCGACAGTGGAATTTTTACTGCCGATAAGAGCAAGCAAGCTTTTGATAAGGCATATAAGGCAGAAAAAGCAATTCAGGATTATGTGTTTACAGATGGTTCCGCAGAGCAAAGCGTTGAACGAAAATTTGCCGAAGACCTTGACGCTGCAGCGGAAGTTTGTGTATATGCGAAACTGCCGAAAGGCTTTCATATTCCGACGCCCGTCGGAAATTACTCGCCCGACTGGGCAATCGCTTTCTACGAAGGAACGGTGAAGCATATTTATTTTGTCGCCGAGACAAAAGGTACAATGGAGAGCCTGAATCTCCGCCCTATTGAACAAGCGAAAATATCTTGTGCGAAAAAGCTCTTCAATGAGCTTTCAACCGGTCAGGTCAGGTATCACGATGTGGACAGCTATCAGAATTTGCTGAATATCATGAATACGCTTCAATAAGCGACAAAAACGCCCATGACGCAGGTATATCATCTGCGCCATGGGCGTTTTCTTATTCTCCGACTATTCCAAGAACTCTGCCACAGCAATAAATGCTGTCTGTCGAGCGCAACGGAATCGGTTTATATGCTGTGTTGTGCGAGATCAGGCACTTGTTGCCCAACTCCTTGATATATGCGTCGCCGTTAACAATGAAGATACCGATGTCGCCTTCCTCAAGTGCGTCGTCCTTCACAACAAAGACGCGATCACCGCTGTGGAATGTCGGTTCCATACTGTCACCGGAGATTGGGATCACAAAGTCAGCTTGTTCTGCCTCAAGCGATTCATTAACCCAAATCTTTTCGGGCAATTCGGATTCGAGAAAGTTTCCGGTACCTGCTGAGGCGGGGAAATCGTAGAAATCCATGCCCAATTTGCGCAGCCTCGGCTTTCGCGGCTGGCTGACAAGTACGCGCTCATATTCCGTAGCCAAAACAGAGTTAACTGCTTTTTTCCCAAACTCATCTATGTATCGGTACTTTTTGATAAGCGCCCATTCATTCAACGACGGGGCTTCCGTTGCCGATTTATACCCAAGCAATTGATCCGGAGAAACCTCAAGAACCTCACAAATACGCAGAAGTGTGATACAATCAGGTTTTGCCTTTCCTACTTCCCACGAGGATACAGCCGCAGCAGACTTTGCCCCGATGTGCTCAGCGAGTTCATCTTGTTTCATATTTTTAGCAAGCCTTGCTTCTTTTATCCGCAAGCCAACAGACTTCATGATACAACCCTCCAATCTATCATGATTCTATTATACAACACTTTAAATCGAATGTCAATAGAAAAATCAAATTTAATTTGATAAACTCTATTGACATTCAAATATAATTAGTGTATAATAGAAGCACTCAAGAGAAATTTGATCCACTCATTGATTTTAGAAAGGAAGGAAACCATGTCAGACCGAGCAATACAACATATCAATATGAATAACTTTTACGCTTCAGCCGAGTGCATGATAATCCCGATATTATCATGCCGACAGGAATACCTATGTAGGACATCGAGGTAGATACATGATCATATGTACAAAAGCCGAGTTTGAACAGCTCGCCGACTTCATCCTCCGGGACTATCTCGGAAACACCTATGATGGCTACGATCCGCTTGACATTCAAGCCTTCGCCAAAGATTACTTAAAACTCGACATTTCTTATTTTGCCTTTGACCCTGACACAGGAATCGAAGGAATGCGGACAGGAAATCAGATCATTCTCGACAACAGACTGCTCGATGACAAGAAAGCCGGTGAGCGAAACTTCACGATTGCTCACGAGTGCGGACACGATCTGATCAATTGGCAGGATCCGTCCTATTCTCCGCAAACGGTTGTGAATTACCGCATCAAAAGTTCACGCAAAAGCCTTGTGACGGAAGATGATTTCAAGGAATGGCAAGCAAACGTGGTAGCCTCCTGTCTTCTGCTCCGTCCGAATCTTGTCGGCTGGTCGATGTTCACCTTTATGCGCAAAGATAAAGTGACTGTGTTTGATGATCACTATCTCTACCCGGAAGACCGCTATCGACTACGGATGATGGCGTGTTATCTCGGAGTATCTCAAACCTGCCTTTTGTATCGCCTTGACAGGTTGAACATGGTTGATCACAAACCATTTAAAGAATATGACCTGCTGACGGCATCGTTCTTTACATGGAGGTAATAACAGTGCCAAAAAGAATTGTTCTCGACCGGGAATACATCGCCCGTGTCAAAAAGGATAACGCGCCTTTAATGGCAGCCGTTGCAACAATGGAGCAGAAGAAAATCCCGTGTAAGTTCTGCAAGCTCAGGACGATAGATAAATACGAAGATCTGCAAGGACATTTTTCTGCTTTCTGCAATCGTTGCGGACAAGTCGCGGTTTATAACGCTGCCGACTACAGGCACTATTCGTACCTGCCGCATACGCGACCTGTCGCAACTATGACCGCAAGGACTCGCGTATAAGATAATTACCTCAACAATTAAATAATACTCGTGTATGAGCCGAGGAGTCGATGAAAGTCGTAACGTCCCAAGTGCCGCATGAAGATTTGAATCCCAAATAGGATTCGTCTTTTGTGGTGCGTTGTTACGACCTTCATGCGGCTCTTTTTTTGTCCTTTCCGCCTCCCGGCAGAAAGGACTTTTTTTATGCCTTGGGAACCTTACATCGCTGAATACCCGTAATCTCCGGATTTTTGATTTCAACCGTAAATTCAAAAATCAAAAATTCAAGGAGATTACAAAATGGATTTTCAGAACGCAGAGTTTTATAAGCTCAATAAGAACACTACAGACCTCGTTTACAACTTTGCAGACGAGATCATTACCTATCGCAAGGAAGAAGACGAAAAAGGAAACCTTCATATTGTCGAGTACCGCAGGAAAGAAGGCGGAAAAGGAAAGAAGATTACCATCCGCAGAGAAGTACCTTCGCATGAAATGACGGTGGCGGATTTTGATACTTGGAAAGCAAGACTTACAGAAGAAGCATTGCACTACCGCCGGCATGACGATCTCACGACAAGAAAAAACGTCAGCATTGAAAACTTGCTGGAAACGGATCTGGTTTGTGACGAATCAGTTGAAGATGAATTTATCCGAGCGGAGGAAGAAAAACAATTTCCACCCAAAGACGAAACGGCAATGCTGGAACTTCTTGATACGCTCACTCCGGTACAAAGACGAAGATATTACAAGTCAGTTGGACTTGGAATATCCAGTCGTGACATCGCAGTCGAAGAAGGATGCAGTCATACTGCAATACTTGACAGTATTGAATCTGCCAAGAAGAAACTCAAAAAAGAGTGTAAGAAGCGAGGCTACCTGAACTAACCGACAGCATAAAACCCGGCGGACAAGATAATCGTCCGCCGGGTTACAGTCAAATAATTTCTATCAGATCTTCAACACGACACCCGAGTGCCTTGGCAAGCGACAGCAGGCTATCGGTTGCAGCTTTGTTGATGTCCTTTGCCCGTTGCTCATATTGCTGAATACTGCGCAGAGAGACTCCGGACTTCTCGGACAGTTCACGTTGTGACATACCGCTTGCTTTCCGTACCGTTTGCAGCTTTGCCGCAGTCATACTCTGCCGGATTCTGTCGGAGAACACATCCACTGCCTTTTCTTCCGACGCTTCATGCAGGGCGGGATACATCCGTTCTATTTCACGCATAGGAAGAACCTTCAGAATGTCTTTGAACGACATACCGGTACTCCACTGAAAATATGCGAGGATATACCCGCACCAGTATTCCGGTGAGCAGTCGTATTCAAGTCTTGGCGAAGGAATCTCCGGTAACATTTTGCCGGAACGCTCAAGAACATTCAGGACAAGCTCGGAACCCGACAGCCCCGAAACGACCTTCGCAACGCCCGAAGCAAACTGCTCCGCATATTCGCTTGTAACAAACAATTCCATAAATTCATCGGCAGTCAGCTTGCAAGCGTGAACGGCGTAATCCACGGCTTCTCCGAGATTGTTCATTGCATCGTCAAGGTAATGCTCACTGTAAGCGCAGGTCATCCGGTTTCACCTCCCCGCGAGTGATGTCACGCATATAAATGCCGTTCTCATCTGCTTCTTCCAAAACCTTTAAGTAGGAAGAACGGGCTTCTTCGTCCCTGGCTTTGCGTTTCACATAATAAACCGAAGAATCTACGGCTTCATATCCCTCAAAGCGAACGGTATCGAAAGCCTTCCGGCTCATCAGAACGAACTGCTCTCCCAGTTTTCCGAGCTTCATAGCGTAAGAAAGCTGAGCAAGAGAGATCTGATTGGTTAGAAATGCACGGGCAAAGGAAAAGTAAGAGTCGTCCGCACGGTATCCGATGATGGCATCGTAAGAAGTCGTATCAATGTGAAAATGATTTTGGAGCCATTCAACACCACGCCGCATGGCAGGTGTCGAGATGCGCAGCTTCCGATTTTCAGTTAGAATTGTCAGCCAATGAAGGATTGAATATTCTGGATCACGCAGATTTAGAACCGAGATATTATCAAGATTTATCGTATACCGGTTCATATAACCGTCGATTCCTTCCAGACAAGCCCATTCACGCGCCAGTTCCATATTTTCCGTGCAGTAAAATCCCTGCCCGTAATCGTTATATGTCTTTCCTTTACCGAACACAGGTGTCTCAATGATATCGGTCGATCCGTGATAAAGTGTCAGTGTTTTCATAATACCTCCATGTCTCTAAAGAGTTATATCTGCTTATAGTATACTCCCTGAGAGATAGTTTGTCAAGTGATTGCTGAAAAAAACAGCACAACGGTGGTTGTTAAAAAATTATTTTGCTTTTTTGCAAAAACACCTTTCCAAAACCCCGTTTTTTTTCATATAGGTGAGGAGCCAAAGAAATCCTCACTGATCTATGACAACTGAATACCGATATAGCAGATACGTTACCGACGCCGCGCGAAAGCGCAAGCCACACAAGCGAACGGCAAATTTGCCCTTCAGGACTTGGACTCATGAGTAGCAATCAGGAGAAGGCCATAACAGGTGTTGGGGATAATGATACTTCCGTAGCCGAAAGCGCGGATGCCGGAGTACCCGGCGGTTGGTGAGAGGCCAATGAGGTTGTTACGCTGACAACCGTCTGTTATATGCCCGTGGTGAAAGCCACAATATCGGGGATGTCGGGCGACAAATACGATAAGACATACAAAAAGCAAAACGAACTTATTACTCAAGAAATTGAGTCTAACTATTTCGGCTGATGGCGCACTGTTCGGACAATCCGATTAATCCAACCATCAGCCTCTTACATAATTATCAGGAGGTAGAAAGAAAATGACAGTTCATAAAAATGAGGTCTACTACGCTGACCTCAGTCCCGTAACAGGTAGTGAACAGGGTGGAACAAGACCGGTTCTGATCATTCAGAATGATATCGGAAATAAAGCATCCCCCACCGTGATCGTTGCGGCAATCACAAGCAGAAAGAAGAAACTGCGGATGCCCACTCATGTACCGATCAAGATGGAAGAAGGACGGCTTCCAAAAAACTCAATGGTGATGCTCGAACAAATTCGGACAATCGACAAGAGCCGCCTTTCAAACTATGTTGGAAGAATAGATAAGCAGTCAGCCAATGCCGTTGAACGGGCATCCCTCGAAAGCCTTGGCATTGATATTTTCAAAACATACAGGAGGCTCTATGGATAACGAAATTGAAGTCAGCATTCGATTTGCAATACAGCGGGAAATTCTTCTTATGCTTCTGAAAAATGAAAAGATCACGAAAGATGAATACGAAAAATCACTTGCAAAGCTCCGCGCAAAACAACATTGCAAACTTATTGTTACTTCTGCGGATTTGTGAGGATTTGAGCTGGACTTTTGAAATTTATATGATATACTGTGTGCTGACAAAAGAGAAAGGAGAACGATATGCAACCGCAGATTACAGTTATTAACCCGATCAAGGAAAGCGAGAAAACAATCCGTGCTGCGGCGTATGTCCGTGTCAGTACAAGTAAAGAAGACCAGTTAAACTCCTTTGCAGCACAGTATATACACTACAAAAAAATGCTCGAAGAAAGCAATTCCGAAGAACTTGTTGATGTATATGCGGATGAAGGAATCAGCGGAACCGCGACAAAAAACAGAGATGCGTTCAACAGACTCATGGAAGATTGCGAAAAAGGAAAAATTGACCGGATATACACCAAGTCAATCTCCCGATTCGCACGCAATACAACGGAGTGCCTGAAATATATCCGACTTCTGAAAAGCCTCGGTATCACCGTCTTCTTCGAAAAAGAGAACCTCGATACCGCCAACGAGGAAACAGAGTTCAGATTAACGCTGCTTGAGTCTCATGCCCAGGAAGAATCCATATCGATATCGAAAAATGTCCGGATGGGAGAGCAATACCGCATGGAAAGCGGTGAATACCTGCTCAAAAATGCGCTATACGGATACGATCTGGTCAATCACAAATTGGTCATCAACGAAGCGGAAGCGCAAATCGTGCGCAGAATCTACTCCGACTACATTGCCGGAAAAGGAGTCAAGCGTATTTATCACGAACTCAACGACGAGCAGGTTCCCAAGTCGGGCAAAATCGGGATCTGGTCACGCCGATGCGTAGAATATATCCTCAGAAACGAAAAATATATAGGGGATCAACTCTATCGAAAGCGATATCGTACCGAAACCTTTCCGTTCAAAAGGAAGAAAAACTACGGCGAAGTGGATGCTTACTATGTGGAAGACAGTCACCCTGCGATCATCGACAAAGCAACCTTTGAAGCGGCTCAAGCGTTAAGGCTTGCAAGAAGACCGAAGAATGCAGATATGATATCTTCCCCCGTTCCGTTGAGTGGGAAAATCAAATGTGCGAAGTGTGGCTCGACTTTCCGACAGATCAATATCGGAGAAACACGCTATTGGGGGTGCGGAACCTATTATAATGATACACGCAAATGTGATGTCAAGAAAATCCCCGAAAGCGAGATATACTCGGCTTTCGTAACACTCTACAACAAACTGAGGCAGAATAAAAAAGTTATCCTTCAGCCAGTTATCACGCAGCTTGTGTCACTGAAAAGCTCGATCATGGCACAGAGCCGGGAGTTTGTCGGAATCGATGAAAAGATTATGATCATCAATGACCAATTGGCAATGATGGCGCAGCTACGTCAGAAAGGTTTGATGGATGAACAAACTTTCCGCAGCAAAAGCAATGAACTGAATAACTCTCTGAACAGTCTACGTTCCAAGCGTAGGCTGTTTCTTAATAATAACGAAGCCGACAAAGCCATAACAAGCATCAAAAGTCTCATGAACATCCTTGACAAAGGTCCGGACAAGTTGATCGCATTCGACGAAGAACTGTATGAGTCCATGGTCAAAGGAATTACCGCCGACGATGGTGACACAATCAAATTCACGCTGATTGGCGGTCTTGTTATAAACGAAAAAATAGAAAGGAAAACACGCAAATGAATCGGACAATCCCCTATGGCTACACAATCTGCAATGGATGCATCAGCGTTGATAAAGATGCCGCCTCGACAATTCGAGGCATTTACATCGGATACCTTAACGGAAAATCATTTGCTACCATTGCAAAAGAGTTAACCGAGAAAAAGGTTGATTACTTCCAAGGTAAAACCGCATGGAATAAGCAGATGGTTAAACGGATTCTCGAATGCCCGATGTACTGTGGAACAGGGAAATACCCGAAAATCATAGACTCAACACAGTTTCAAGCTGTTGCGAAGCTGATTGCATCAAAATACGGTGGTTACAACACAGACCCGAGAGCCACGGTTCTGAAGAAACGCAGTTTCTGCCAAGAGTGCGGAGAGCGCATCTGGCATGATGTGCAAAGCAAACAGTACAGAAAATGGAGATGCAAAAAATGTGCAAAGACTGTGTTAGGTGATGAATCGTTCTATCAAGGAGTTACGGATATTCTGAATGAGGTCATCCGGCACCCCGAACTGCTTGACGAAATTGAGCCGCAGGACACCTATGAGTCCGAGTATCAGTTAACAGCCAAAACCAAAGAGGTCAATCAACTTATCTCCTCCCCTACCGTCAATTTCGACAC
This sequence comes from Sphaerochaetaceae bacterium, assembly GCA_963656825.1. Classification (GTDB taxonomy): domain Bacteria; phylum Bacillota; class Clostridia; order Oscillospirales; family CAG-272; genus CAG-841. The sequence goes on along the minus strand of CAVKJG010000031.1, from coordinate 6,496 downwards.
TGCATTCGAAGATATTCTCAACCTCGCTTCTCTTAAATATGACAGTTGTGAATACGACATCTCCGAAGAACTGACAGACACAATCAAACGGGATTACTTAAATCGGAAACTGCTGGAGGATGTCGATAACGAACTCATCGAACACACCGTGTCTCATATCACGGTTGATTCACACGGAAAAATAACCATTCACTTTATAAACGGAGCAAAAGTAAAAGCGAAAGGAGAAACCAATGGTAGTACACAAAATTGAAGCTAAAAATCCCCAACCAAACGCAGGTATACCGACACGGCGACTTCAAAAAGTGGCTGCCTATTGTCGAGTATCAACCGAGCAGGACGAGCAAGCCAACAGCTACGAAGCTCAAATTGAGCATTACTCAGCAGAGATCGCCAAGCACAAGGATTGGCTGAACGCCGGAATATATGCTGACAAGGGCATCTCGGGGACAATGGCAAAAAAGCGTCCCGAATTCCTAAAGATGATAAGGCACTGCCGACAGCACAAGATCGATCTCATCCTGGTCAAATCCATCTCACGATTCGCAAGAAACACGGTGGATTGTTTGGAGTATATCCGAGAATTAAAAGCACTTGGTATCGGTGTCATATTTGAAAAAGAGAATATCAATACGCTGACTGAAACAAGTGAAGCCATGATTACCATCATGGGTTACTTTGCGCAAGCAGAGTCGGAATCCATTAGCAAGAATGTGACCTGGGGTGTCAGACACGCATACGCCGAAGGAAAAGTCACCTTCACCTGCGATATCTACGGATACCATAAGGTTCAAGATGGAATAGAAATCGTCGAAGAAGAAGCGGCGATTGTCCGAGAAATATTCGAACGCTATTACGCCGGAGCGAGTGTGCGCCTCATCTGCGACGCATTGAACGAACGAGGCGTTAAAGCGCCCGGAAAGAAAAAAGGATGGTATCACGCGACCATACAGTCAATTCTCCGAAATGAGAAGTACAAGGGGGATGTGATTACACAAAAAACATTCTGCTCGGATCTGTTGACTCACAAGCGAGAAAAAAATAACGGCCAGCTTCCGCAACACTATATCACCGATCATCACGAGGCAATCGTCGACAGAGAACTGTTCGACAGGGTGCAATCCGAATATGCGCGAAGAAGCGCAAAAAAGAAAATTGCGCTGTCTGAACACGAAACCGCCCAAAAGGGAAAGTACAGTAGTAAGTATGCATTGACGGAAATATTGGTCTGTGGTGATTGCGGTCGCCCGTACAGACGATGTACCTGGACTCATCACGATAAAAAGAAAATCGTGTGGCGATGCACCACACGATTGGATTACGGAACAAGCAAATGCTCGGACTCCCCCACCCTTGAAGAAGGTCTCATTCACAGCGCAATATTGAAAGGGCTGTCAGGACTCATCGAAAACAAAAACGAGGTCAAAGATGAACTGAAAGCTGCACTTGGAAATGTGATTGTAGATGCCGGAACCGATATCTGCATCCAAAACCTTGAAGCACAGATCAAAGAGCAGGAAAACGACATGATGAAGGTCGTTAAAATCTGTGCGGAACGAGGATCTCAAAAAGGATTTGAGGACGAGTTCAAACGCATAAACGACAATATCAGTGATCTAAGAAGAATCATAGAAGTCGAAAAAACGAAAATCCGACCGTCGCTCGATATCGACAGTCGTCTCGAGAGATTATTCGAGCAAATCGCAAATGCGAGCGCAGACTTGTCCTGCTTCGAAGACAGTATAATCCGTCAATTGATTGCTCAGATAAGGGTGGAAGGTCAAGAAAAGCTCACGATCATCCTGCATAACGGATTTAGATTTGCGGTCACCATCTAAAATAAGGCAAAGTTCAAGGATGCCAGTCCTTGGCTTTTTCTTTTGGCGGGAAACCGCCGTACATAGAGAAATCTATGAATACTTATTTTCGGAGGTTCAATATGAACACCAACAATTCTTTCAACAGAAAAGCAGCCCTGCAGCAGTCTATTGCTCACGGTAAGTCACTGACGAAATCCGTAGCACCGGCAGAGTTCCTCTCTCTCGTTGCATACACCGATCCGCTGAACTTTGACAGAGGGGTGCATCTTCTTGCTGATCAAATCGGAGTCAAAGAAACCGATATCAGGACATATCAGCGTGAAAACGAATGCTACGAGGCATCCCTGGAATCTATTCGAAATGCATTCTGCACCGATCCTGTTCGCATGAAACTGAGTCAGTTCAAGTATGAAAGCGGGTTGATTCCGGACGATGAAATCCTCGCCTTTGTTCTGTTCCTTGTTGCTGACTCGGATCTTGTCGAATACGCAAGTTCGACCGGCGAAGTGGAGTTTGACGATCTTGCCGATCTGCTTAACCACATGGCGAACAGAGCCAAATTCCTGCTCATGTGTCTACGTGAAGGTCGCTTTGATATTCTGAATGCGGTGGTACAGTTTGCGAGGAAGTACAAAAGCGTACAGATTGATACCATCTTCTGCTTTGACAAGGTGGAACCGGACGATGGTGGACTCGCTGATTACTACAAAGTCATGACAGATCACGATGCATTTGCCGCGCTGAATGATGATCCCACAGAGGACAATTTCGACGACAGCGAGGAATACGATGACAAGTTCGACGGGTACGACAGAGATGAAGAAGAACCTGCCGTAGAACGCGATTTTGAAGGATGAGGTGCAACGCTATGAGAGAAAGAAACTATACGGTCATCGCACAGTGTTATCCGAGCCTTCGCGCCGTTGCACAGTCAAATCGCCGTTCCCAAGTCAGGCAGCTTCTTCTTTCCTGCGATATCAAAACCGTAAATACGGTTGTCTTGATCACGGAAATAGGCAGACGCTATCGCAAGGCAAAATTCAAAAGGCACATTCTTCATCCGGAACGCGTCCTCCTTGAATGGTCTGACTTCGTTTATTTGGGCGGTACAAAAGAGAATGCCATCGCCTATCTGACCAAGAAAAGAGATTTTCTGTCCTCCTTCATATATGGGTTGGAGAGGTTGACTTACAACCTTATATGCCCAACTGCCTGCGGGAATCCGCAGGTACATAGCGAACCTCCGCGCTATGTGTTATACTTTCATCTCCTTTGCCCTGTGGCTTGAAACTCAGAGCCACGGGGTACATAGTGTTTTTGTTTTTCGCTATGTAGAATTTTCCTTTCTCCTGCGGTGTGAAATGCAGAACCGCAGGTACATATAATTGCTTGGATTCATTGACGAACAGCTACTGATATGGTATAATATAAACGTCAATAATTTTGACAGTACATAAGCTCGTTTACAGGCATGGCTCTGCAAGCCCGGAAGATCGCGGTCACTTGCAAGCCCCTGCTTCACCAAGGGAGAGGTGTACCATCGCGCGGAATCTAAATTGGATAACACAAATTCGGCATCTAAAATGACCTGTAGACACAAAAATCCGAAAGTTTCGACTTTCGGATTTTTCATTTGTGCCGCAAGGCACAACCTCGTTTGCGTGCGGCGCACGCAACATCATTCAACTGTAGGCTGACATCATTTCGCCGCAAGGCGGACACAAGTGAGGTTGCGCGGAGCGCAAATGAAGATGGCTACGCCAAACGGAGTGGGCTGACGCCCAACGGAGTTGCGCTCCGCGCAAACGGAGGTGCAGTCGTTCGATACTGCGCATAAATGATATTGATTCTTGATCGGAAGTATGGTATTATATTTGGTGTGGAAGGCGGTGAAATTGTGAGAGAAGATAAGCTCGGTGATCTTTCCATGGAATTATCCGTTGAAGTTTTGCAGTTGACGAAAGAATTACATGCAATAAGTAGCTTTCTGCGCATGTGTAGCTGTATGGGGGCTGTAGACAGATTCGGACTAATGCATAGACTGATTCATTAATTTGTGATATCATAAACTCAACGCAAAGTTGAGGACAATTCGTTTTTAAGTCGCTTCTTATTTTCCAAGGTATGTGTTACAATATAATCACGGTAGTGAACATCAAATATCGTCACACTTTTTCATTTCCATTTGCTCCCCACGCGGCGATTTGCTCGGCGGAGGATTTTTTATCAATCAATTTGTAGTAGATATGAATCTCTCTGGGCGCCTTGCTGTACTTACCGGGGCATTCGTCAACGGTGATGAATTCAATCAGCTCCAGGCACATCTCACGGGTCAGCTCGGGAATTTCCATATAAGCTTTCAGCCTGCGGATGAATTCATCGGCGTTCGCCGCCTCGTCACGGATGGTCTGCGCCTTTCTCTCCAGTGCGTTAACCGTTTCGGCAAGAGAGGTCTTTTCACTTTGGTATTTCTGAAGCAGGTTGATACAGACTTCTTCGGGAATCTTACCCAGCACCTTGTCCTCGTAAACCGAGCCGATCAGCTTGTCCAGCTCGGCGAGCCTGCGCGCGGATTGCGTCAGCTTCCTTTTGTCGGCGTTGGCTTCTGCGGTGTTCTGCTGTTCGTTACGGCTGAGGAATTCCTCTCTTGCACGCTTTTCATCGGCAAGGACAAGGCTCATCTTGGAGCGAACGTCCGCAAGAACAAGTTGGTTCAAAATCTTGATCTGAATATAGTGGCTTGTACAAGCTCTCTCCCCGAATTTGGAATACGCACCGCAGGTGAAGTTCTCACGGTGATAGGTACGAGGGTCTGTTCTCTTGTGTCGGGTGTTATTCCATTTGATATACATCTTGTTCCCGCAATCGGCGCAAAAGACGAGTCCGGACAGCGGATTGACATATCCCGTTTTGTTCTTTTTGCCCTGGCTGACCGACGCTTCCATCTCATGGCACCTGTCCCACAATTCCTGTGTCACAATGGCTTCGTGGGTGTTGTAAATCCACACCATATCCTCGGGATCGCGCTTGATCTGCTTTTTGTTCTTGTAGGATACATTTGTCGTTTTCAGCTGAACCATATGCCCGAGGTAAATTGGGTTAGTCAAAACCTGCTTCACTGTGGAACTTGACCATAAATGGTGAGACTTGCGTGTGTTCGGAATACCGAACTTCTGCTCCTTATAGTCTCCCGGCGGAAGGATGCCCTCATTGTTGTAGGTCTGTGCAATATGGTTGGGGCTGATTCCCGACGCCCGCATTTCAAACATTCTCCGCACATAAGCCGCTGCTTCGCTGTCAACGATGGGAAGCCGTTTATCATCGTCGCCCTTGATATAGCCGTAAGGTGCTTGATTGCTACGGTAGATCCCTTCCTTGGCATTGGCTTCAATGACCGCGCGGATCTTCTTTGATGTGTTGGCGGCATGCCATTCGTTGAATACATTCATGATCGGTGTCATGTCCATCCCCGTGTTTTCGGTAACAGCCGAATCCACATTGTCACCGACGGCAATGAAGCGGATATTGTAGGTCGGGAACAGATAATCCGTGTATTGCCCCACCTCAATATAGTTTCTGCCGAAGCGGCTGAGATCTTTGACGATGATCACATTGATTCTGCCGTTCTTGGCATCCTCCAGCAGTCTCTGTACACCGGGGCGGTTGAAATTGGTGCCGCTCCAGCCGTCGTCTATATACTCGTCGATGATCTCAAATCCGTTCTCATGGGCATACTTTTCAAGAATCTTTTTCTGATTCTCGATGGACAGGGATTCTCCCGCCCGTTCGTCCTCCTGGGACAGTCTGTAATAAAGTCCTGCTTTTTTGTTTTGTGTTTGCTTTGACATCAAAATTACTCCTTTCCGTTACGTCAAAGCAGCCCGATCTGTATGTGCTTCTATGATACCACAAAGCACATGACAAATCAAGCTGCAACCTGTTAACCCGGCGGTTTTATGCCGAGATTTTTTCTTTTTCGACCTGACTGTTCATCTCCGCCGTCGCCTGTTTTTCCGCAAGCGCACGGATGACATGGTCAATATCCTTTCCGCCGGTGTAATGGCTGACGACGGTATAGTTAACACCATCGATCACGATTACCTGACTTCCGGTCGGCATAGCGCCAAACCGTTCCTTCATATCCTGCATCGTTTCTTTCCGCTTACCGATAAACCTCACTCCCTTTCATAAAAATGTGTTACATTGGTTGTTTTATAAACTCTGCTCATACTCATATTTCTTCCTTTCTCTGTGTTCCGGCATGGTGGTGCAGTCTTCCACCGCCGGTCTTTCGTCAAACATAGCAGACAGATCGCCGACCAGGTCGGCAATGCCGGTGGTGATGGAGATCACCGTGTTCCGGCTCATGTTCTGCAATGCCCGATAGGCATTTTCATTGCCCTTGTGTGCCGCCGTGTTCAGATACTCCACGGCTTTCTGCCAATCAAAGCAGTCCGATTCAAAGAGATAGATCTTGGCAAGCCTGTACTCCGCATGAATGTCGCCCATCTGCGCCGCCTGCTCCAAAAGCGCGATGGCTTTCGGAATGTCTTTTTTCAGACACTTGCCGTCGGCGTAATACCGGGTGTTCGGTGACATCATCTGTGATATTGACGACGCTAACCGCCAGGCGGACAAAGCCAAGCTACACTACAAGCACGACACGCCGGAAATGA
>CAVKJG010000030.1:17190-24845 GCA_963656825.1 Sphaerochaetaceae bacterium | reverse complement strand
CTATACATCTTTGCAGGCTTATCATTCCCTCACCCGAGCCGAGCTGTATCTGTCCGGCGATCATATGGTTTTTACCCGATCTTATAAGCGCTCTGAGCGCCGGAGTAAACGGAGCGTATTCGTATGCCACAACTCTGCCCGTGCCTGCCGCGGCGGGAATAAGCCGCTGGGATATAACTCCGCGCAGCGTCATGGAAAGCTGGGTTCTTATCTGCGCCTGAAGCGAAGAATCGAACGCGTCGATAATTCTTGCCACAGTTCCGGACACGCTTGACGTGTGGAGCGTAGATATGACAAGGTGACCTGTTTCGGCGCACGTTATCGCTGCCGATATCGTTTCGGGATCGCGCATTTCTCCTATTGCAATAACGTCCGGATCCTCACGGAGTACGGCGCGGAGCGATTTCTTGAACGAAAGCGTATCGCGTCCGACTTCCTTCTGCGTCACTATACTGCGTTTGGATTCGTAAACGTATTCTATCGGGTCTTCTATTGTTATTATGTGACCGTTTTTTGTGGAGTTTATATAATCGAGCATCGCCGCCATAGTCGTACTTTTACCGCTTCCCGTAGCGCCAGTTATAAGAATAAGTCCGCTGCTGTAATTGCAAAGCTCGGCAAGACTCTGCGGAAGCTCAAGCTCTTCAAACGAACGTATTTTGTTGCTGAGCACACGAAGCGACGCGGCATATGAACCCATGTGAGTAAACGCTCCGACACGGAAATTATATCCGTTTATTCTTATCGAAGTATCTATTTCCTTTTCGGTTTTCAGTCTTTCAAAAAGCTCGTCCCCGAGTATTTCGTGAACATATGCGCCGGAATCCTCCGCCGTAAGCTTTTCGCTGTCTATATATCCGTATTTCCCGTGAACTCTGTATGCCACGGGAACTCCCGCGGAAAAAAGAATGTCCGAAGCCTTCAGCGCGATTGCTCCGCGCAGTATCTGTTCAAGTGATCTCATTTGCAGTTCTCCTTTATATATGTTTTATGAATTCTGTAACAACGGAAGCCGAATATTCCGAAGCCTTGTCTATAAACCTCAGATATTCCTCCTCGCCGCCGCCCGTGTCGGAAACCGTGCGGACAATGCAGAACGGAACGTTTGCCATCAGACATACCTGCCCTATTGCTCCGCCCTCCATCTCGCAGACTATGCCGCCGCTTATACGGCGGACATTTTCTTTTTTCTTTTCATCGGCAATGAAGGTATCGCCGGTAGCGATTGTGCCTCTTACGGCTTTCCTGCCGAGCTTTTCCGTACATTCCGCAAGCAAAGCCGAACGCCTTTCGTCGCATTTCATATGCACCTTTCCCACGGCGTCGACAAAGCCCTCGCATTCGCCTCCGCAAAGCGACGTATCGTAGTCGTATTCCACAACGTCGGTCGCGATGACGGTATCAAGCGCCTTCACTTCCGGAACAAGCGAGCCTCCCACGCCTGTGTTTATAACAAATTCCGGCTCGTAGCAAAGCAGCATTGTCTGCGTGCAGGCTGCCGACGCCACCTTTCCCACGCCCGACACAGCCACGCAGACAGGCTTTCCGCAAAGAAGTCCGCAAGTATATTCTCTGCCGAGCAGCGTCTGCGAATGTTTTTCGGTCATCGCGGCTGTAAGCACGTTTGCCTCTTTCGTAAGCGCGCAGATTATCGCCGCCCTGACTTTTTTCTTTGTATCCGAAATCAATTTTGTCACTCCGTTTCTTATGAATAAAATTTATTTTTCACTCTCTTTAACGGCAAAAAGCTGAATAACGGCAAGCGCTCCGCTTTCGACAGACTGCCTTTTTTATCCACCGTTTTTGCTTTTCGCACCTGATTTTAGCGTTTTTTACGGATTTTATTGTAACACATCTAAACAAAATTTACAAGCGATTTCGCAAAAAAGGCGGGGTTGCCTCGTCAATATGCCAAAGTTTGCGTTTTTCAATAAAAAACCTTGATTTTTGACACAAGATATTGTATGCTTATTATAGTTTTTTCGTTTCACTTTTGTGAAATATGCAAAAAAGGAGTGACACCGATGCAGCTTTTGGAAAACAGAATAATTGCGGACGGACGAATCCTTGAAGGAGATATCCTCAAGGTTGACTCCTTCCTTAATCATAATACAGACATTCCCTTCGTTTGGAAGCTTGCAGAAGAACTGCATAGGCTCTACTCGGATTGCGACGTAACAAAGATACTCACAATAGAGGCGTCGGGAATAGCAATAGCTTCTCTTACGGCACTCTGTTTCGGAGTGCCTATGCTTTTTGCCAAGAAATCGAGATCGTCCAATATCACGGGCGAGGTTTTTTCTTCTTCGGCTCATTCTTACACACACGGGTGCGACAACAACATAATCGTTTCAAAAAGATTTCTCGGAAAAGACGACAAGGTGCTTATAATAGATGATTTCCTCGCCAGAGGCAGTGCTCTTTCGGCCCTCTGGGATATAACAGAGCAGTCCGGAGCGGAAACGGTCGGCGCCGGAATAATCATCGAAAAAGAATATCAGGGCGGCGGAGATCTTCTCCGCAGTAAAGGACTCAGAATAGAATCCCTTGCGAAGATAAAATCAATGAGCATGGAAAACGGCATTGAATTTTGCGGATAAATAACGGTTTAACGTAGCGCGGCTACATTAAATAAAAACAAAAACAAAAAATCAAAGGAGAAACAAAATGTTGAAAAAAGTTCTTTCCATGGCGCTTGCATTCGCTATGCTTGCGGTATCTTGTCTTCTTTTCGCTTCCTGCGGAGACACGACAAGTGATTTCAAAATAGGTGTTATTTGTCTCCACGACGAGACGTCCACCTATGACCTCAATTTCATAAATGCAATCGAAGGCGCACAGAAGGCTCTCGGTCTTTCCGACGATCAGGTTATCATCACAAAGAATATTCCCGAAAACAGCGCGTGCCTTGACGCCGCAAAGGACCTTGTCGACCAGGGCTGCAAGGTTATATTCGCAGACTCCTTCGGTCACGAATCCTTTATGATTCAGGCGGCAAAGGCTTATCCCGAAGTTATGTTCTGCCACGCTACCGGCACAAAGGCTCACACAGAAAACCTTCCCAACTATTTCAACTCCTTTGCCTCCATATATGAAGGCAGATACCTCGCAGGCGTTGCGGCAGGCCTCAAGCTCAACGAGCTTAAAGAAGCGGGCAAGCTCAAAGGCGACGTTCCGAAGCTCGGCTATGTAGGAGCTTTCACTTATGCAGAGGTTATTTCCGGTTATACATCTTTCTATCTCGGCGCAAAATCCGTATGCCCCGATGTTATCATGGACGTGACGTTCACGGGCTCATGGTATGACGTTACGGCTGAACAGCAGGCTGCGGAAAAGCTTATAAACGTTCAGAAGTGCGATCTTATCAGCCAGCATGCAGACTCCATGGGTGCTCCCGGTGCCTGCGAATCCGCAGGCGTTCCCAACGTTTCTTACAACGGTTCGACGGAAACAGCCTGCCCGAACACATTCATCGTTTCTTCCAGAATTGACTGGCAGCCTTATTTCGAGCTTATAATCAGAGCGGTTAAAGACAACGACGGCACTATCCCCGTTGACTACACAGGTTCTCTTTCCACAGGCTCTGTAGCGCTTACAACCATTGGCAAGGTCGCTCCCGCGGCAGGCACTCAGGCTAAGCTTGACGAAGTAAAAGCCAAGCTCGAAAGCGGCGAAATCAAGGTTTTTGATACAAGCACCTTCACTGTAGGCGGCGAAAAGCTTACTACATATATGGCAGATGTTGACGACTACGGCGATTATACAGGCGATACGGAAGCCGTTAAGGACGGTTACTTCCACGAATCCGAATACCGTTCCGCTCCTTATTTCAACGTTGAAATCGACGGAATCACACTTCTCGACAGAAACTACGGAGACTGATATAATTCAGTACGTCAAAAAATGTATAAAGGCGGAGCATTCCTCCGCCTTATACTTCTTTTTTACAGACATATGCGGCAGTTCTGAAATTGCCGTTTTTCCTATTTTTATTTCGGAGGTTACCGCGTGAACAAGGAAGTTGCAATAGAATTGCGTCATATCTCAAAAAGGTTCGGCACAATACAAGCCAACCGTGATGTGGATATGACGGTTTACAAAGGGGAGATTCTTGCCGTTCTCGGAGAAAACGGCAGCGGAAAAACAACCCTTATGAATATGATTGCCGGAATTTATTATCCGGATGCAGGTCACATAATAGTGAACGGAGAGGAAGCTGTCATAAAATCTCCGAAGGATGCTTTCAATTACAGAATAGGTATGATACATCAGCATTTCAAGCTTGTTGACGTATTTACCGCAAGCGAAAATATAATTCTCGGCATAAACGACGGAAGCAAGTATAAGCTCAGCGACGTAAATCAGAGGGTTGCCGCAATAGCCGAAAAATACGGTTTTACAATAAACCCCAAAAAGAAAGTCCACGAAATGTCGGTTTCCGAAAAACAGACGGTGGAGATTATAAAAGTGCTTTACAGAGGCGCGGATATACTTATCCTCGACGAACCTACAGCTGTTCTCGCTCCTCAGGAAGCCGAAAAGCTTTTCACCGTTCTCAGAAGAATGAAGGAAGACGGAAAGTCGATAATCATCATCACGCATAAAATGCACGAGGTTCTCTCCATATCGGACAGGGTTGCCGTTCTCCGCAAGGGCGAGCATATCGCCACCGTTGTAACGTCTGAAACCTCCGAAGCCGAGCTTACCGAAATGATGGTAGGAAAAAAGGTAAGTCTGAACATAAACAGACCCGAACCCAAAAATCCCTGCGACAGAATCATCGTTTCCCATCTGTGCGCAAAAAATGCAGACGGACTCAAAGTCCTTGACGACGTTTCCTTTGTTGCAAAATCCGGCGAAATCCTCGGCATAGCGGGCATAGCCGGAAGCGGTCAGAGAGAGCTTCTCGAATCGATAGCCGGTCTTTATCACGTCGAATCGGGCGAGATATCGTACAACAATCCCTCGACCGGAGAAAAGGAAAATCTCCGCGACAAAACTCCACTTCAGATACGCGACCTCGGCGTAAGGCTTTCGTTTGTTCCCGAGGACAGACTCGGCATGGGACTTGTCGGCAACATGGGCATAACCGATAATATGATGCTTCGCAGCTACACAAAGGGCAAATCCGTATTTCTGGACAGAACCCCTCCGAAAAATCTTGCAAAGGATATAATCAAAAGCCTTGAAGTCGTCACTCCCGACGAAGAAACGCCGGTACGACGCCTTTCCGGAGGAAACGTGCAGAAGGTGCTTGTCGGACGCGAAATTGCCGCGGCTCCGTCAGTGCTTATGGCAGCCTACCCCGTAAGAGGACTTGACATAAATTCATCGTATCTTATATACAATCTTCTCACAAAGCAAAAGGAAAGCGGCGTTGCCGTCATATTTGTGGGAGAAGATCTTGACGTACTTATAGAGCTTTGCGACAGAATTCTTGTTATAAACGGCGGCAGAATTACCGGTACGGTTGACGGAAGAACCGCAAAAAAAGAAGAGATAGGACTTCTCATGACGAGGCACTCTTCACAAGCTCAGAGCGAGGAGGAAACAAGCGATGCAAAGTAATGACAAAGCAAAGCGCGAGCCGCTTTTCCATATAGTAAAGCGGAACGGCGTTTCAATCAAAGAATCCGTAATGGTGCGGGTTATTGCTATCGCGGCGGCGCTTGTCGTTGCCGGTATCGTAAGCTTTCTCATTACAAAGAAAAGTCCGCTTGCGATATATAAACAAATGTTTTTAGGTGTTTTCGGTTCTTCTCACCGGATTATGAAGACGCTCAAAAATCTCGCCATACTTCTTTGCATTTCGCTTGCGGTAACGCCCGCATTCAAAATGAAGTTCTGGAACTGCGGCGCCGAAGGTCAGGCGCTCATAGGCGGACTTGCCTGCGCTTCGTGTATGTTTTATCTCGGAGGAAGCGTTCCGAAGTGGCTGCTTATGATAATAATGACAGCCGCAAGCCTTATGGCAGGCGCGATTTGGGCGGTTATTCCCGCGCTTTTCAAAGCCAAATGGAACACAAACGAAACGCTGTTCACCCTTATGATGAACTACGTTGCAACCTCTCTTGTGGCATTTTTTATAAAATGCTGGGCAAAGGACGGCTCCGGAATTCTCCGCCCCATGACCGAATACGGACTTCCCGTTATCGCGGGGAACGATTCCATGCTTGCGATAATAGTTGTTGCAATACTTACTGTGGTTGTTTATGTTTATCTTAAATACTCAAAGCACGGATATGAAATCGCCGTTGTCGGCGGAAGCGAAAACACCGCAAAATACATAGGAATAAACGTAAAGAAAGTAATAATCCGTACGATGATACTTTCCGGTGCGATATGCGGTCTGTGCGGACTTCTCCTTGTCGGAGGAATCGACAAGACAATAAGCACGGAAACAATCGGCGGACAGGGCTTTACAGCCATAATGGTATCTTGGCTCGGAAAGTTCAATCCCGTGTATATGATACTTACCTCTTTCCTTATAGTTTTCCTTCAGGTCGGTACAAATCAGGTTTCCACATCCTTCAGAATAGACACTTCCCTTGCCGACATTATAACGGCGATAGTCCTGTTCTTCATAATCGGATGTGAATTCTTCATAAATTACAAATTGCAGTTCCGTCACAAAGAAAAGGAGGAGAAAAACTGATATGCTTACATTTCTTACTCAAGCCGTAAGAATCGGTATGACGCTTCTTTTCGGTTCGACCGGAGAAACAATAACGGAAAAATCCGGTCATCTCAACCTCGGCGTTCCGGGCGTAATGTGTATCGGCGCCGCGTTCGGATGCGTTTCCGAAACGATGTATATACAAAGCGTCGGCCCTCTTACCGACGGAAGATCGTTTTTCGTTTATCTTCTTGCCGTTCTTATTCCGATATTGTCGGCAATAATCGGCGGAGCGCTCGCAGGACTTCTTTACAGTATCCTCACGGTAACGCTCAGAGCAAATCAGAACGTGACCGGTCTTGCCCTTACCACCTTCGGCGTAGGACTTTCCAAGCTTATGATAACATCGGTTCAGAAAAAAATCATTGCCGCATCGAACGACGGTGTAAATATAACCTTCACACAGGCAAGCAAATATTTCACAAAGTCACTTCCCTTTGCAGGCAATCTCGGCTGGTTCGGAAAGCTTTTCTTCTCATACGGAATCATGATTTATATCGCGATTGCGATAGCGATCATCTCCTCATATGTGCTTACAAGAACGCGTCTGGGACTTTATCTCCGTTCCGTCGGTGAAAATCCCGCCACGGCGGACGCGGCAGGAATAAATGTCTCCGCTTACAGATACGGCGCGACCTGCATAGGCTGCGCGATATCAGCGCTCGGCGGTCTTACGTTTATAATGGACAACCTCAACGGCAACTGGGAATACGTCATAGACGCTATGGGCTGGCTTTCCGTCGCGCTTGTTATATTTACCGTATGGAAGCCGAATATAGGTATCCTCGGCTCGATAATTTTCGGCGGACTTTACATAGCCGCAAGCTATATAAACGGCATCGGCCTCGCAGAAAAAGAGCTTTTCAAAATACTTCCCTATTTTGTAACCGTTGTTGTTCTTATAATAACGAGCGTCAGAAACAAAAAAGAAAATCAGCCTCCGGCAGGACTCGGAGCAAATTATTTCAGAGAGGACAGA
>CAVKJG010000030.1:0-17180 GCA_963656825.1 Sphaerochaetaceae bacterium | reverse complement strand
GGACAGATAACCGATGATTAAGCTGGAAAGAACAGATGTAATGAATTTTGAAAACGCGATCAGAGGCGCAAGAAATCCCATGAACAGCTGGGCAAAAAGCGACAGCTACACCGATGATAACGGCGTTTTCACACTCGGGGCAAACGATCTTGACCTTGCGAAACGTCTTTGCGGCGCCGGCAGCGACCACAGAAAATTTATCCGTCAGATATTCGTTTCGGTTGATATCACCGCTCCGCTTTACTGGTGGAAAGAATTTGACACATATAAAGTCGGCACTGTTGCAAATTCGACAAGCACAATGCATAAAATACATTCAAAGCCAATTGAACGCGAGGATTTTTCATGGGATCACACCGTTCCCGAAATGCTCCCCGTTCTTGACGGCTTCATAGCAAGCATAGAAGCTCTCAGAAAAAATTATCTTGAAACGCAGGATAAATCGTACTGGTACACAGTAATACAGCTTCTGCCCGAAAGCTACAATCAGATGCGCACCGTGACGCTGAATTATGAAGTGCTGACAAACATTTATAATTCGCGCAAGGCGCACAAGCTTGACGAATGGCATACCTTCTGCGACTGGATAAAAAAGCTTCCCTACGCAAGCGAGCTTATTATAAAAGACTGACCAAATATATAAAAACGCACGGCAACCGCCGTGCGTTTTTTGCTTTATTGAATTACTTTGCAAGCTGTTTTTTGAGATCCTTTGCAATATTTTCGCTGCGTGCATCGGCACCCTTCTGGTTCATGTGCCAAGCGGAGTTGTAGAAGTATTCATCGGGGTAAATGCAATCCTTGTAATCGGAAATAACCGTTACACCGAGTTCTTTTATTTCGTTTGTATATTCCTCGATTGTCTTGTCGGTCACACTGCTTTCTTCCATACCGGTTTTCTGCATTGCCGCATAAGTGAAATAAACCGAGCAGCCCTTTTCGTTAAGTTTCTTCACAAGCTCTGTCATTTCTTCTTTGGCGTCCACACTATAACCGAAATTGTAAGAATAAATATTTTTATCCCATGCTCTGTTTGCTTCGTTATCATCGCCGTATTTGTTTGTTGACGTCGAGAAACGATCATACGGTATAAATTTGCCGCTTTGAAGCTCTTCGCTGAACGAAGAAAATCTGCTTATAAGATCCGTGAATTCGGAGCAGTCAATATAGCGCAGGAAATTATAATCGTTCTGACGGAAACACCACGCTCTGTACCCTATAGAAGAGCTGCCGAGGGTATTTGTTCCCGGCTCGGGAGACCACAGAAGAATATCGCCCTCGCCCATGAAATCTTCAATTATATCGAAGTAAAGAAGCGCACTGACATTGGCATTTTCACCGAAGTTGATTATTTCGTATTCTCCGCCGAGCGCTTCTTTTATAATGTCGCAGTTATAGCCGTAATAAGAGCCTGAGCCTCCGACAATCACTATCTTCTTTTTGTCCTTTGCCCACATAAGCCTGTCAAGATGATTTGCTCCGTATCTTGACCAGAAATTATAAGAAGTAAACGTGCTGTTTACATAGAAGTTTTTGAAGTTATCACAGCCTTCAAAGCTGCTTTCGCTTATGCCGGGAGTACCGCCCCACCATCCGCCCGCGCCGGCTTCCGATGCAAACGAACCGTCAAAAACAACAACCGTTTCAAGGTTCTGACAGTTGTTGAACGCGCCGGAAGCAACGTTTTTGACCGTTTTTGCAATGATAACTTTCTTCATATCCGCGTTTTTGAACGCGCCCGAGGTTATCTTTGTAACTGTTGCGCCGCCAAGCGTTTCGGGAATGCAGACGACTTCATCATCTCCTGTATATCCGGTTATATGAGCCTCGCCGTTTTTGATTTCGTATTTGAAAAGCGACTCGTCCGTGTTCTTCTGCCATACGCACCAGAGGTCAAGAACAGCCTTTCCCTGTGCGTTCACTCTGCCGCCGAGAGAAACCGCCGTGCCGCTTCCGTCTTCTTTCGTGTTGTATTCAACAAGTGTATAGCCGTCGAGGACAAAATATTCTTTTTCGGGGAGCGTGTTGGGATTATGAAATCCCGTAAGCGCGTAAGTTGCTTCATATGTGTTGCCGCCGGCAGACGATTTGCCCTCGCCTGCGTGATAAACTATCTTCATTGAGGTGTTTACGTATACCGTCGTTTCGGAGGAAGCGTCAAATTCATAGGTCAGGTCTGAGGAAACCTTCTTTGAAGCGTCGTTTACAATGGCATTTTCCGCGGAGATACCGTCGAATATAAAGCCGTCGCGCATTTCAACGGTGATTTTAACCGTCTGTTTTGAACCTACGCCCTTTTTGACTTCCGTCTTTACGGTGCAGGTGGCGGCATTGTAATTCAGCGTTACAAAATCGCCGACCTTTTCACATTCAAGATCATAAATTTCTTCTTCCACCGGTATAATCTCTCCTCCTACGGTTGTAGTTGTTTCCGACGTCGTCTGAGAAGTTGTCTCATGGCTTTTTCCCGTCGTTGTCGCAACGGTTGTGACAGATTCGGTGCTTGTTTCATCGCCTCCCTGCTTTGCACAGGATGCCGCGATGATACAAAACGAAATCGCCATAATGAGCGCAAGTATTTTCTTCATCATTTTACTCCTCACATTTCAAAATATTCGTCTCTGCCCGCGCCGACAGAAACATATTTGATTTTGCAATTTGTCATTTTCTGAATGTAAAGTATATAATCCTTTGCTGCCTGCGGAAGCTCGCCGAAGCTTCTGCAGCCGCTGATGTCCTCCTTCCAGCCGGGCATATATTCATAAACCGGCTTTGCCTCTTCAAGCGCCTTTCCGGACGGGAAAACATCGGTTGTTTTTCCGTAAACGTCGTATTTTACGCATACGGGAATCCTGTCGAGATACGAAAGAACATCGAGCTTTGTCAGCGCGATTTCATCTGCGCCCTGCATAAGAATTCCGTATTTCGATGCCGGAATATCAAATCCGCCGACTCTTCTCGGTCTGCCGGTCGCCGCACCGTATTCGCTGCCGGCGTCGCGGAGCGCCTTGCCCTCTTCGCCGAAAAGCTCGCAAGTGAACGGGCCTTCGCCAACGCAGCTTGAATATGCCTTCATTATGCCGACAACCCTGTCAAGCTTTTTTGAAGGGATTCCCGCGCCGATCGGAGCGTATGCTGATATCGTTGACGAAGCCGAAGTATAAGGATAAATGCCGAAGTCGATATCACGGAGCGCGCCGAGCTGAGCTTCAAACATTACGTTTTTGCCGCCGGCGATCGCGTTTTCAAGATATTCCGTCGTGTTACAGATGTAGTCCCTGAAAGGAAGTCCGAATTTTTCAAGCCATGCAATCATATCGTCTGCCGATATGGGCTCGTGACCGTAGCCCTTTTCGATTGTGAGATTTTTCCACTCAACTATTGCGGGCAGACGTTTTTTCGTATCCTCCATATGAAGCAGATCACCCATACGGAGAGTTTTCTTCATATATTTGTCGGCATAAACGGGAGAAATACCGCGTCTGGTCGAGCCAAATTTCGCGTCGCCGAGCCTGTCCTCTTCAAGACAGTCGAGAAGCTTGTGATAAGGCATGCAGATAGTTGCTCTGTCGCTTATTTTAAGATGCTCCGGAGTAATTTCTATTCCCGCATCGCGCAGACGCTGTACCTCGCCGAAAAGATGTTCAACGTCTATAACCATTCCGGGTCCCATAACGTTTACCGTTTCGTCGCGAAGTATTCCCGAAGGAAGCAGATTCAGAATAAATTTGCCCTTTTCGTTTACAACGGTATGACCCGCATTGTTTCCGCCCTGATATCTTGAAACTATATCATACTTTTCGCTGAGCAAATCGACCATTCGTCCCTTGCCTTCATCTCCCCAGTTAATTCCCACAATTGCCGTAAGCATTTTTCTTTACCTCACACATTTATTTTTATATTTACTCCGAGCATATCCTTATTCTTTTCAAGAACGGGATAAACGCACCCGGCTATAAAGTCTTCCGTTTGTTTTTCCGCACAGCCCGTAAAGGTTTTCGGATCGGAAAGCTCTCTTATTTCCTCTTTCGTAAGCCCGAATATCTTGTCGTTTTGTATGCGGCAAAGCAAATCGTTTTCTCCACCCGAAAGCTTCATTTCCTTTGCCACCGCCACGCTGTGAACGCGGATAGCTTCGTGCAGAGTCTGCCTGTCGCCGCCCTTTTTGACGCAATACATAAGAATGTTTTCCGTCGCCATGAAAGGAAGCTCCTCACAGAGATGCCGTTTTATCATGGCAGGATATACGCTTCCGCCCGATATCACGTTTATATAGAGCGAAAGTATCGCGTCCGTCGCAAGGAATGCTTCCGGAACGGATATTCTCTTGTTTGCGGAATCGTCAAGCGTTCTCTCAAGCCATTGAGACGCTGCCGTTACCGCAGGATTCATAACGTCCGCCATAACGTATCTTGCAAGCGAGGCTATTCTCTCGCTTCTCATCGGATTGCGCTTATACGCCATCGCCGACGAGCCTATCTGTCCTGCTTCAAACGGCTCGTCAAACTCCTTCAAATGAGAAAGAAGTCTTATGTCTCCCGCAAATTTGGACGTGCTCTGCGCTATTCCGCAAAGCACGGAAAGCACGTCGTAGTCGAGCTTTCTCGAATATGTCTGCCCCGAAACGGGAACACAGCCGTCAAAGCCCATTTTGTCGGCTATCAGCTTTTCAAGCCTTGTAACCTTCTCCGTGTCGCCGTCGAAAAGCTCAAGAAAGCTTGCCGAGGTGCCCGTCGTACCCTTGCAGCCGAGCAGCTTCATTTCCGAAAGCTGAAAATCCAGATGGCGCAGGTCGGAAAGCAGGTCGCTGCACCAAAGCGTCGCGCGCTTGCCGACGGTTGTCGGCTGCGCCGCCTGAAAATGCGTATATGCAAGCGTCGGGAGAGCCTTGTATTTCAATGCAAAATCAGCTGTCACCTTTATTGCGTTTACAAGCAGCTTTTTTATCTGCAAAAGCGCCGAGCGCATAAGTATTATATCGGTATTGTCGCCGACATAGCACGAGGTCGCGCCGAGGTGAATTATTCCTTTCGCCGTCGGACAGGCATCGCCGAAGGTCTTTACGTGCGCCATAACATCGTGACGTACAAGCGCTTCATACTTTGCGGCAAGCTCATAGTCGATATCGTTTATATGGGCTTGCATCTCCGCTATCTGACCGTCGGTTATATCGAGCCCGAGCTCCTTTTCGCTTTCGGCAAGAGCCACCCAAAGCTTTCTCCACGTCGAAAATTTCTCGTCGGGAGAAAATATCTTTTTCATTTCGTCGCTTGCGTAGCGCGAGCAGAGAGGGCTTTCATATGTGTTTTTCATATGTCTATCCTTAAATTTTTATTTTTCGCTTTCCGATTTTTCAAGCGCCGCGCCGACAAATCCGAGGAAAAGCGGATGGGGCTTATTCGGTCTGCTTTTGAATTCCGGATGATACTGAACTCCGACAAAGAACGGCCTTTCTGTTATTTCCACCGTTTCGACAAGACGGCCGTCGGGTGAAGTTCCGCTTATCGTAAGACCGGCGTTTTCCATTTCAGCGCGGTAATCGTTGTTGAATTCGTAACGGTGACGGTGTCTTTCGGCAATCTCGCCCGTTTTGTAGCAACGCTTCATTGTCGTTTCGTCTTTTATCATACACGGATAGCTTCCGAGCCTGAGTGTTCCGCCCTTGTCTATTTCGTCGCTCTGACCGGGCATAAAATCTATCACCTTGTGCTTTGAATCGGGATCGAATTCTCCTGAATTTGCGTCCTTGTAGCCGAGAACATCCCTTGCGTATTCTATAACGGCTATCTGCATTCCGAGACATATCCCGAAATACGGAATATTGTTTTCTCTTGCGTATTTTGCCGCGGCTATTTTGCCCTCAATTCCCCTGTTGCCGAAGCCTCCGGGAACAAGTATTCCCGAAACGTCGGAGAATATTTCACCGGCGTTTTCATCGGTTACGGTTTCGGAATCTATCCATTTTATTTTGACGTGCGTACCGAGCTCATAGCCTGCGTGGCGCAGAGCCTCGGCAACGGAAAGGTATGCGTCGTGAAGCTGAACGTATTTTCCGACAAGCGCTATGCGGACGGTTTTGTCCCTGTTTTCTATGCGGCGCACAAGCGCTTCCCATTCCGAAAGGTCGGGTTTGGGAGCATCTATATTAAGCTCGCGGCAGACTATATCGGAGAAGTGAGATTTTTCAAGCATAAGCGGTGCTTCGTAAAGCACGGGAAGCGTCATATTCTCTATAACGCAATCGGGCATTACATTGCAGAAGTTTGCTATCTTGCGGAATATGCTTTCGTCCTCTATATGCTCGTCGCAACGAAGAATAAGTATTCCGGGATTTATTCCCGAGCCCTGAAGCTCCTTTACGGAGTGCTGCGTCGGCTTTGATTTATGTTCTCCCGACGCTTTGAGATAAGGTACAAGAGTGACGTGTATGTAAAGAGAATTTTCGCTTCCGACCTCGTGCCCTACCTGTCTTATCGCCTCAATATAAGGCTGACTTTCTATATCGCCCGTCGTTCCGCCTATTTCGGTTATAACGACGTCGGCTGAGGTCTTTCTGCCCACTGAGTATATAAATTTCTTTATCTCGTCGGTGACGTGCGGAATTATCTGCACGGTGCTTCCGAGATACTCTCCCCTGCGCTCCTTTGAAAGCACGTTCGAGAACACCTTTCCGGTTGTAAGGTTCGAGTATTTGTTAAGATCCTCATCAATAAATCTTTCGTAATGACCGAGATCAAGGTCCGTTTCCGCTCCGTCCTCCGTAACGTAAACCTCTCCGTGCTGATACGGACTCATCGTGCCGGGATCGACGTTTATATACGGATCAAGCTTCTGCGCCGCAACTTTAAGTCCTCTTGCTTTGAGAAGTCTGCCGAGCGAAGCCGCCGTTATCCCCTTTCCGAGTCCCGAAACGACTCCTCCGGTAACAAAGATATACTTAGTCATCGAAATCATCTCCCATCTTCTCGGAATATTCTCTTTTCATAATTTTTCCGCGTCTTTTTTCAGACAGCCATGTGTCATGCTCCATACCTTTCTTTTCTCCTTATTTGCGAATATAAAAACGCATTTAAGTATATCATAAAAATTCTCTTTTTTCAATATCATATCAAAATAAAGTTGCGTTATTTTTCAATTCGCCTCTGACTTTTCGTCCGGAACCGTCATGCGCGCCGGAAGACGATCAATTTGCCGCACATATATTGACAAACGGACTCTTTTATAAGATAATAATGTTAACCGCTTACAGCAAAAGAAACGGAGAACAAAACAATGCTCAACATTTCGCATCTTACAAAAACCTACGGAACAAAAAAAGCCGTAGACGATCTTTCTCTGCATATCGCACCGGGAGAAATATACGGCTTTATAGGTCATAACGGCGCGGGAAAAACAACAACTCTGAAGGCTTCCGTCGGGATACTTGCCTTTGACGAGGGCGAAATAAAAATTGATGGAGTTTCAATAAAGGAAAATCCCATTGCATGCAAGAAAAAGCTCGCCTACATACCCGACAATCCCGACCTTTATGAGTTTATGAGCGGAATAAAATATCTCAACTTCATCGCCGACATTTTCGGCGTCGAGGCAAAAACGCGCAAGGAAAAGATTGCAAAATATGCGGATATGTTTGAAATAACGCAGGACCTTGCTCAGCCTATATCGGCGTACTCGCACGGAATGAAGCAGAAGCTTGCAATAATATCGGCATGGATACATGATCCAGGGCTTATCATAATGGATGAACCGTTCGTCGGTCTTGACCCGAAAGCCTCTCACCTTCTGAAGGAAATGATGCGCAAAGTATGCGATGACGGCGGAGCGATATTCTTCTCCACCCACGTTCTTGAAGTTGCCGAAAAGCTTTGCGATAAGGTAGCCATAATAAAAAGCGGAAGGCTTATTCGTTCCGGCACAATGGAGGAAGTCAAGGGCGACGCGTCACTTGAGGAAGTATTTCTTGAGCTGGAGGACTGAAAATGCTTAAACTGTTGCTCGGAAAACAGATGACGGAGCTTTATCGCGGCTTTTTCTTCGATCAGAAAAAGAACAAAGCGCGTTCGAAGCTTTCAAGCATTCTTTTCATATCGGTTTACGTCATCATTATGGTCGGCTTTCTCGGCGGAATGTTCGCCGTGCTGTCAATATCAATGTGTTCTCCGCTTGTATCATCGGGTATGGGCTGGCTTTATTTCGGAATAATTTCGACGATTGCGATCGCACTTGGAATCTTCGGCAGCGTATTCAATACATATTCCGCTCTTTACATTGCAAAGGATAACGATCTGCTTCTCTCGCTTCCGATTCCAGTAAAATACATACTTATATCTCGTCTCTTCAGTGTATATATTCTCGGACTTATGTTTTCGGCAATTTCAATCGTGCCCGGAGTTATAGTGTACAACATCGTTGCAGGCGCCACCGCCATGACTGTTATCGGCGGAATAATGTTTCTTTTCAGCATTTCGCTTGTCGTTCTCATTTTGTCATGCGCGCTCGGATGGGTAGTTGCAAAAGTAAGCCTTAAACTGAAAAACAAAAGCTTTGTAACCGTATTTCTTTCGCTTTTGTTCTTTGCCGCTTACTATTTTGTATATTTCAAAGCGAATGAAGTAATAAGCCATATAATTGAAAATGCGGCGTCAATAGGCGACAAAATAAAAGGTTCTGCATATCCTATATACATAATCGGACGTTCTGCGGAAGGAGATCCCCTCTCAATTCTTCTTTTCTTTGCAGTCACCGCAGTAATTCTTTTCGTTGTTCTTTATATAATCGCGCACGGATTTATAAAAATAGCGACATCGAGCGGCTCCTCCGCAAAAACAAAATACGTCGAAAAAACGGCAAAAAAGAACAGTATCTTCGGTGCTATGCTTGGCAAGGAGTTCGCGCGTTTCACGGCAAGCCCAAATTATATGCTCAACTGCGGTTTCGGAATAATCTTTCTTCCGATAGCAGGCGTGCTTATGTTTATAAAAGGCTCGGATCTTGCATCAAACTTAGCACAAGCGCTCGGTGATAAAGCGGAAGGCTTTATTCCCGTGCTTTTCTGTGCCGCACTTTGTATGCTTGCTTCTATGAACGATATGGTAGCACCGTCAGTATCTCTTGAAGGCAAAAACATATGGATAGCTCAGTCCCTGCCGATAAATGCTTGGGTTGCGCTTAAAGCAAAGCTCTATGTGCAAATAATTCTCACGGCTGTTCCGGCTTCAATATGTATTGCAGCTTATCTTGTGAAAATGAACAGCGGACTTCTTTCCGGAATTCTCGTTGTTATATTTTCTGTAATATACATATTACTTTCTGCCCTTTTCGGACTTTTCGTCGGTCTTAAAAAGCCTAATCTGACATGGACAAATGAAATCTACCCGATAAAGCAAAGTCTTGGCGTTATGCTTGCAATCTTCGGCAGTTGGGGATTTGCCGTCATCATGGTGGTAGCATATTTGTTCCTTAGCTTTTTTGTCAACGCTACGCTTTTTATCGCAATGATTTCACTCTTGTCGGCGATACTCGCTTTCGCCCTCTATCGTTGGATAAAAATAAAAGGCTCGAAGATGTTCTCCGAGCTTTGATATCTGTAAAAAATCCGCCCGAAATAAAAAATCGGGCGGATTTTTATTTGTTTTCGCTCACAAGCCTCCAGAAAAGCGCCGAAGGCTCCGGAAGCGATTTTTTGCTCTGGCAGACAAGCGCTATCTCCGAAGAAAGCGCCTTTTCGTGCAGCTTCAGTATTCTTATGCTCTTATCGCATTTTTCGGGAAGCGCCGACGTATGTAAAAGGCCGACGCCTATTCCGCCGAGCGCAAGAGAAAGCGTCATTTCCGCGTCGTCGTTTACGCAGCATATTTTCGGCACAAGTCCCGACGTTTCAAATACGGACTCTATTATTTTCTGCCACCTGCGGTATACTATAAGAGGAACTTGCGAAAGCTCGCGCAGGGTTATATCGTCGCCGTCGCACGAAAAGAATTTGCCGCTACCTATTGCGGACATTTCTTCCCTGCGTATGTATTCGGTTTCAAAATCTCCCGCGGGAAACGGAGTGCGTATGATCGCCATATCTATTTCTCTGTTGCGGAGCTGTTCCAGAAGCTGATATGTGTTTGCGCCGTGAACCGATATTTTGACGCAGGGATATTTTTCGTGATAAGCCTTTATCCAATCGGTAAAAAGCGTGCCCCGCACCGATGATATCGCGCCTATGCGAAGCTCGCCAGCATTTCCGCTCCGATAATCGTTCATTTCGTTTTTTACGCTGTCACACATTCCTGTTATTTCAAGCGCACGGATATAAAAATGCTGTCCGGCGTCGGTAAGCGAAAGCGTTCTTCCGTCACGACGGAAAAGCTTACATCCGAGCTCGTCCTCAAGCATATGAAGCTGCATTGTCAGCGGGGGCTGAGTCATATGCAGCTTTTCGGCGGCGGCGGTGACTGTTTTTTCTTCGACCGCCGCTACAAAATAAGTAAGCTGACGAATATCCATAAAAAGCTCCGATTCATATGTTATATATATAATTATACCGCAAAATATATATTTGTCAATATGAATTTATATGGTATAATAAGCTGTGAAATAAACAAAACGGAGAGTAAAACAATGCGATATCTTATTCCGTATCTTAAAAAATACAAGCGCGAAGCAATAATCGCTCCGCTTTTCAAAATGCTTGAAGCCTGCTTTGATCTTATCGTTCCGATAATCGTCGCAAGCATCATAAACAAAGGTATAGCAGAAGGTGACCGTCGCTATATAATAACACGCTTTGCCATGCTTCTCGGAATGGCGGTTCTCGGTCTTGCGTGCTGCTTTGTTGCGCAGTATTTCGCCGCAAAAGCATCCGTCGGCACCGCGACGGGACTCCGCCGTCAGCTTCTTGAAAAAATTCAGAGCCTGAGCTTTACCGAGCTTGACAAAATAGGCACGTCAACCCTCATAACGAGAATGACAAGCGATATAAATCAGGTTCAAAACGGCGCAAATATGTTTTTGAGGCTGTTCCTCCGCAGTCCGTTTATCGTGTTCGGCGCAATGATAATGGCGTTCACAATAAACGCGGAAATCGCGCTTATTTTCGTTGCCGCAATAATCGTTATGTTCGTTATAGTTTTCGGAATTATGTTTATCACCGCGCCGATGTACAAAAGCGTGCAGAAGGAGCTCGACGGCGTAACGGGCGCGACGCGCGAGGATCTGAACGGCGTCCGCGTTATCCGCGCGTTCGGTCGCGAAGAGGTTCAAAATGAAAAATTCACAAAGATAAATTCCGCGCTTACAAAAGCGCAGATCCGTGTGGGAAAAATCGCCGCGCTGATGAATCCGCTGACATACGTTGCCGTCAACGCAGTTATCGTGCTTATCCTCTGGCTCGGGGCCGAAAAGGTCGATGGCGGCGTACTTCTTTCGGGAGATGTCATAGCCCTGATAAACTATATAGGTCAGATACTCATTGAGCTTGTAAAGCTTGCAAATCTTGTCGTTCTGCTCGGAAAATCAATTTCCGGAATGGGACGCATAGCTCAGGTGCTCGATACCGAAAGCTCTATGTCCTTTGACGGAACGGGCGTTGGTCTTGACTGCGATGAAATAATCCGTTTCGATAAGGTTTCGCTCAGATATGCGGAAGCCGGCGCGGATTCGCTTACCGATATATCTTTTTCCGCAAATCGCGGCGACACGATAGGAATAATAGGCGGAACGGGAAGCGGAAAATCTTCTCTTGTGCGGCTTATTCCGCGCTTTTACGATGCCACCAAGGGCTGTGTTTATCTGAAAGGAGAGCCTATTAAATCTCTTTCAAAAGACGCAGTTCTTTCCTCGGTTGCGATAGTCGATCAAAAGCCGCGTCTTTTTTCGGGAACGATACGCTCGAATATGCTCTGGGGCAACAAAAACGCCACCGACGACGAAATATGGCGCGCGCTCGAAACGGCGCAGGCGGCTGAATTCGTGCGGCAAAAGCCCGACGGTCTTGACGAAAAGGTTCTTCAGGGCGGATCAAACCTTTCGGGCGGACAAAAGCAGCGTCTTACAATAGCAAGAGCGCTCCTTGCCGGCGCCGACATACTTATTCTCGACGACAGCACCTCCGCCCTCGACTATGCGACCGACGCCGCGCTCCGCAAAGCCATAAAGGCTCTGCCGGAAAATCTTACCGTCATTATCGTAAGTCAGCGCGCAGGCTCGATAGCCTATGCCGACAAAATTCTCGTTCTTGACGACGGAAGGCTTGTCGGCGCGGGAAAGCACGAAGAGCTTCTCGAAGGCTGCGCTGTGTATAAAGAAATCTACGAAAGCCAGTTCGGAACGGAGGCAAAGCAATGAAAAAGAAAACAACCGCGCGCGTTCTTTCGCTTATAAAGCCGTATTCCCTTTCCGTTGCGGCAAGCATACTTCTTGCGCTGATAAGCACTGCGGCTCAGCTTCTTATTCCCGTTTTCTGCGGAAACGCGATAGACGCAATGACGGAAAAAGGCAGAGTCGATTTTGAAATCGTCGCAAGGGCGGTGATAATGGTTGCGGCTACAGCCGCTCTCGGCGCGGCGGCGCAGAAATTTCTTGCAGACTGCAACAACAATATTGCCTTTTCCGTGTGCCGCGACCTCCGCGACAAAATAAGCAAAAAAATAAACTCTCTTCCGCTTGCGTATCTTGACACTCACCCCTCGGGCGATACGGTAAGCCGCATGATAGCCGACGTCGATACCTTCTCGGACGGGCTTCTTTTGGGCTTTACGCAGCTTTTTACCGGAGTTATAACGATACTTTCAACCCTCGGCATAATGCTTTACCTCAATTGGAAAATAGCCCTTGCGGTGTTTGTCCTCACCCCGCTTTCGTTCTTTGTGGCAAAATTCATCGCTTCGAGAACAAACCGCTTTTTCAAGGAACAGGCGACCGCTCGCGGAGAGCAGACGGCGCTCACAAACGAGCTTGTCGAAGGTCAGAGCGTTGTAAAAGCGTTCGGTCACGAAGCCGAAAGCATAAAGGACTTTGACGAGGTAAACGAAAAGCTCGGTAAAGCGGCAATGAACGCCACCTTCTTTTCAAGCCTTACAAATCCCAGCACAAGACTTATAAACAACGTGGTTTATGCGGTGGTGACGCTTATAAGCGCGCTTTATGCCGTTTCCGGACATATTTCCGTCGGTCAGCTCAGCGTGTTTTTAAGCTATGCTTCACAGTACGCCAAGCCTTTCAACGAAATAAGCGGCGTTATAACCGAGCTTCAGAACGCGTTCACGTGCGTGGGCAGAGTATTTGAGCTTCTCGACGAAAGCGACGAAATTCCCGAAAGCAGCGATCCGAAATCCCCTGCACCGAAAGGAAACGTGGAGATCAGAAACGTATCGTTTTCTTATATCCCGTCCCGACCGCTTATCGAAGATCTTTCTCTTTCCGTAAAGCACGGACAAAGAATAGCGATAGTAGGTCCTACCGGCTGCGGAAAGACCACGCTTATAAATCTTCTTATGCGTTTTTATGATGTAAATCAGGGAAGCATAGAGGTTGACGGCGCCGACATACGCGATATGACGCGCAGAGATCTTCGCACAAGATACGGTATGGTGCTTCAGGACACATGGCTGTCGTCCGGTACGGTGCGCGATAATATCTCATTCGGAAAGCCCGACGCCACGGATGAAGAAATCGAAGCCGCGGCAAAGGCGGCTCACGCACATTCGTTTATCAAAAGACTTCCGGACGGCTATTTGACCGTAATAAAAGAAAACGGAAGCAACCTTTCCGCAGGTCAGCGCCAGCTTCTGTGCATAGCGCGCGCAATGCTGTCGCTTCCGCAGATGCTTATCCTTGACGAAGCGACCTCATCCATCGACACTCGCACCGAAATGAAAATA
Source organism: Sphaerochaetaceae bacterium (assembly GCA_963656825.1). GTDB lineage: Bacteria > Bacillota > Clostridia > Oscillospirales > CAG-272 > CAG-841. Next base: position 3,312 of record CAVKJG010000030.1, on the reverse strand, counting down.
CAGTCGGCATTTTCAAAAATGATGGCCGGACGCACCTCGTTTATAGTGGCGCACCGCCTTTCCACAATAAAAGAAGCCGACGTTATACTTGTAATGAAGGACGGTCACGTTATCGAGCGCGGAAATCATTCGTCGCTGATAAAGCAGAACGGCTTTTATGCAAAGCTTTATTTCAGTCAGTTCGGCGGAGCGTAATAAAGCAAAAACAGCCCCCTGCGTTTTGCAGGGAGCTGTTTTTTGTTGTCATTTTTTGTATGAGAAATAGCCGAAATCTCCGTTTCCGCCGGTGTAAAGTCCGTTATCCTTTACAAGAGCCGCAACACAGCCTCTCATCCTGTAAAGCATCATAGAAACATAATAATCGAAATCGTCCTTAAGATAAGGCACGCTGTATTTCGATATTACGCCGACTGCATCGTCGTGAAGCTTTTTCATTGCCGCCACAAGAGCGTCGTATTCTTCCCTGTGCTCGCAGATCATAAAATTTCTAAGCTCGCTCAGCTTATCTCCCTCGAAAATAAGTATAGTCGGCTTGTATCTGTCGCCGTCCTTTACAAAGTAGCCGTTGTTGCAGAATCTGTCCAATATATTCTTTTGTGAATCCGTGAAGCCTTCTGTGCTGTATCCGTTTTTCACAAGCTCGCGGATTGCCGGCAGATAGCTTGACTGTACATAACAACTATCTTTATAAATCCGTTTTCCGAACATGCCGTACACATCGACATAGCCGCGCAAGTGCAATTTATTACAGTCATTGGAGATAATTGTTCCGTTGTCGCCGAAGATGCACGCGTTTATTCTGCCGCGCCGTGCGCCCTGCTCATATCCGATAAAGCCCCAGTCGCCGTCGGCTGTTTCCTTCACCGTTGTTACGAGTTTAAAAAAGAAAAACATTGTCGCGTCCTGCTCGCTCATGGTGCTTTCGCCGATAAACTCCGCATAGTGCTTTGTCACAAAATCGCTTGCCACCTGCCAGAATTTTTTGTAATTGTCATAGGCGAAATCCTCGCAGAGCGCATTCACCTCTTCTATACATTCGCTTGGTGCAATGAAGAAATTTGTGATGTATTTTCCGTCGTCGAGCTTTCTGAGAAGCTCTCCTTTTTCAAGAATATCAACCTCTTCCTCCATATAAGGCGCGGCAATACCGAGTTCTATCGCCAGCTCCTCAACCGTTGACGGATTGTTGTTTGCTTCGCACAGAATATTTACAGGTATCTTTCTCTGTACCGCGCCCCACGGCAGTCCCGACGGCTGATTTCCCGATGCCGAAAAGCTCAGTCTTTCCGGGTTATAACTTCTTTTTCCGAATTCTCTTGCCATATACATACCTTCTTTCAGTTTTTGTCTTGCACGGAAAAGCCTTGTTTTGACCGTGCCCTCCGGGATGCCGAGATTTTTCGCAATATCGCAGACGCGCCTGCTTTGTACATAGTACATCAGCAAAACGTTTCTGTATTCCGAAAGAATGAAAGCCATTTCGCGTCGGACGGCGGCTATGTCATATTCCCGTATAATGTCGGAAACAAAATCGGAATTGTCCGGAATTTCAAATTCCGAAATATCCGTATCCGAAAGTCTTTCCCTTGTCTTGTGCTTTTCGGCTGCCCAGCCTGCGTAGATATTGCGCACTATCTGCCAGACCCAGCCCGAAAAGCTGTCGGGACAAGCCCCTCGGCGCAGCTGCTCGATTATTCCGAGCGCTATATCCTGCGAAAGCTCCGCCGCCTCCGTCTCGCTGCCCGTCTTTTTCAGACAGTAATAATAAACTCTTTCAAAATATTCGGAGGTAAATTCACCGATGCGAAGCTCCGCAAGATTTTTCCCGTCTTTCATTCTCTTCCCGCCACCTTTCGCTTAAGAAGTATCCGCTTTTCAAATTCGGTTTCAAAAAATTTATCAAAAAAGCTCCGCACATGACGGAGCTTTGTGTTTTGGGGTCATTCCCACTCGGCAAGTTGTTGCTTTGACTTAAACTATTTTGTTTAAGTTTCATTCAAAAACTCCCGATATTTTACCTTATTTGCACATTTTATTCTGGCTTACTGATTTTCTGTTGCCAAAGTGTTGCCACTTCATTATAGCGCTTGAAACTGCTGTCTGCAACTGCTATTTTGAATATACTGCATCATTTTGGGAAAGGCTATTTTTATATGTAAATACGTGCAAACCAACCACTTCTTTTCCGCCCCAGTTTTTACCCTGAACCATATTCTTATCTTTAGTAAAGCCATTGTTCATAAGAACTCTTTCAGAGTATTTATTCTCCGGCATAACAAATGCTTTTATTGTCTGAATCCCTATATCGTCACATAAATATGCTATCAGCAATGCTACCGTTTCCGTTGCAATTCCTCTGTGCCAATATGCTTCATTGATTCGATAACCTATCGTTATCTGGTTTGTTCTTTTTTTATAATCAAACATTTCAGCAAGTCCAATGAGCCTGTCAGGTTCTGCACTTAGATAGATACCTGCAATAATCATTTTCTTTTTATCAAAGTCTCTGCCACCGAGGTTTCTAATTGCTGCCAGTAAATTGCCGCGACTCTTTTTATATAAAAATGGCGGAATGTATCGGTACACATTTTCATTATTGGTTATTTCGCTCAAAGAATCGATATCATCTTCGGTCATTTTTCTAATAATAAGCCTTTCGCTTGTTAAATACGGAAAACATTGAAATAACTCTGCCATGCTACACCTCCAATTTTCTATTTTATAAAGCCGTTTCCGACTTACTCTTAACAGCAAAATAAGTATTTTTATAAAAAGGCTGTTTCAGCATAGAAGTATTCCAAAGCTGTAAAAACTCCTCATTTCTAAGCCGGCGGTTATATAAGACCTTCTTACAATTTATCAATTCTGGCAGAGATTCCGCCAAAAACACATGTTCCTCGTCAAATCCGACTACCGGAACATAATGCAGCCAATCCTTGTCCTTTTGTACCCGTATCATTACGATAACCGGATTTCCCTTTTGCAAATCCACTTTTAAAGCGTTCAAATTGCCACGACAATATTTCACTTTCATTCCATAGCTTCGCAGCATATCATATACCCCTTTTGGATAAACATATCCGCTTTTCATTTTGTGGGGCATGGTTGAATAAAGAGTACCGCCATAGACCTCCAAGTTAAAATGCCTTAGGACGTATGCTGTGGAAAAAGCAGAACACTGAAACCCCTTCTGCATATCTATCCTGTTTTCCTTCGTTATGACAAATCGCTCCATATGGTATCCTGCCGAAAATCGGAATGAGAATGCCCCAAGTAAAATTATATCCACAATATTTGTAATTATCAGATAGT
>CAVKJG010000029.1:0-25341 GCA_963656825.1 Sphaerochaetaceae bacterium | reverse complement strand
CCATAAGACAGGGCCATCGTTTTGTTGTTTTCCACCTCGCCATTCACTATTTAATGGCAAAGGTAACACATGTGATTCTCCAATCATGACAAAAAATATATATTCATCCATTCTTGAAAACTCGCCTACTCGCACGCTTCCACCTGCATTAATAACAGTGCTTATCATCTGTATTTTTGCCTCGGAAAACATTTCTTCTAAAAGGCACCCCAGATGTAGATATTCCTTTTCATCAATGGTCACGATCAGCACGGAAGCGGCTGGGTTGAGCAACTTCTTTGCAATTCGCAACCGTTTCTGCATCATGGACAGCCATTTGCTGTGGCGGTATTCATCCGAGTTATCGACATAGTCGTTGTTGTATTTCCAGTCTCTCGCGCCCGTATTATACGGAGGATCGATATAGATGCAATCCACCTTGCCGGCATAAAGATATTCGAGAAGCTGAAGCGCATGGTAGTTGTCCGCCTCAATCAGTGTGTGCCACAGGTCGCTGTCCGGTGCGTTGCAGACCGTGTCGATGGGTTTGAGACAGGGGTAAATGGGCTCGCCGAACTCAGCCACAGTCACAAGCTCATCCACCTTAAATGTCGTGAACTCATCAACATCTTTTTTCTTGCACTCAGCCTCATCCTCCTTGATATTCAGCACTCTGTAAACCTCACTCACCTTACCGGTTTTGAGCGCGACAAGAGCACCTTTCTTAACTGGAATATCGTAAAGCGGTGTGCATTCGGGCAGATGCTCCTCGAACACGAGTCCGAACTTTTTCTGTTTATTCATTCGGTCAACTTCGGCTTGTATTCTCGCACGTAGTTCCGGATTCTCTATTTGGGCGATCAAATCGTTAATTGCAGCCATATTTTTCTTCCTTTACTTGGATAATATAATATTATTGGGTGTAATCTTCTCCTGGCTTTTTATTCCGAGCAGCGCTATCAGATATTTTTTGCCAAATGCATATTCTTAACTGCTTTACGCCTTTTTTACTCATTCTCTGTAGATTCGTTCCTCTGCCTATGAATCTCTTTCAGATCCTCGATTGCCACTTCCGGGGCGAGGGTATGAAAGATGAGCCAATTGCGGTTCATGGTTTCGGCAGGGGCTTGCTTATAGATTTCACGGCTGTCCTCGCCCGTGGTGAAATGCCAGAAGCGATAGAGATATCCGCTCCAGAACAGCGTTTCTTTATCATAGACTTTCCCGCCGGGCGTCAGCTTGGCGGAATCGACCACCTCTGCAAGAAGATATTCCTCGCCCGCCCATTGCAGGCGGTTATATTTTGAATCCAGTCCTTTGGCAGTTTCGGAGGTCATAAACGCTTTGATGAAGGTCGCACTGTCGTAGCCTTTTGCGCCGGACAGCTCAAAAAGTCTGCCCTGGATGTCGCACAGTTTGAATTGAATGCCGTCCATGGTTTCCTCCTTCACTTGGCTTCGTCGAGAATTTCGTCAAAAAATTTGCCGTCGCGACGATAATTTTTGCAGATGTCATTGGCAAGTGAAACACCTCTCTGACGGTTCGCGTCACTCTCATCCTGCAAAAATCTGCGTTCCAACAGAGAGAGCGGTATCTCTTTTTCAATGCGGACAGCGGCGCACGCCTTTTCGGTGATGGCAACATATTGCTTTCCGAGTTTGAGCGCGGACAGGCTGTTCACAAGTGCCATGTCTGTAATCACGCCGGTAAAGAAATTGTCGAGGACATAGAACATCCTGTCGTTTGCGATGCTACCGATGACAATATCTTTTCCTGCATCGATCCCGCTGTATTTATCATATAGCGCCGTTCCTTTGATCTGCTCCATTCTGCCGCGGTGGTAAGCAACGAGCATCGCCCAGTCAAGGTCGGCTTTAATTTCAATTGTGTCAAGATTTTTTATATCGACGGAGACAACATAAAATTTGGATTTTTCAAAATCGCAGATCAGCGTCAGCGGCTGACCCGGGTCGGTGCCCATATAAAAGCCCTTACCGAAATCACACATTTCTCGACTTTTCGGAGCGATCTCGCCGACGATACCTGACTTTGAACCGTGGTAAAGCAGTATTCTGTCTCCATCGAGGAAAACTGCATCGGCTTCTGCTTTGATTTTTTCAAGAATCATCTGATAAACGGGAACGCCATGCTCCTTGCAGTATTCATAAAGGGTTGACTGTGCCAATTTGGTCGGAATCGCACGACCGTTTTCCCAACGGTTGACGGTTGCAAATGTGACACCGATTTTATCCGCAAATTCGGTTTGGCTCAGCCCCAAGTATTCTCTTATGCTTTTAATCAGTTTCCGCATTGATACCTCCGACCAATATAACAAATTATATCAAAGTTATTATACCAGATGTCATATCAAATGTCAATGCCGATTGCGGTGTTTGTTGCATGATTTTGTCAGATAATTTTCTGTGGACGTGAAAAATGTTCCGGCTTTTTCTTTGCCTACTGCGGTGCAAAATAAGAGTTTTTGCAGTTCTATCGGAACAATGTGCGGAACTATATGCGGAACAATGCTCGGAACTATACCGCCGCGTTTTTGGGTATTGTTCCGATAGAAAAGGGGCAGGCGATTTTGCCTGTCCCTTGAGCGCAACATCTGATAAAAAGGTGTAAATACGAATTTTTGCCGCATACTATATTGACAAACGAACGAAAAAATGCTATACTATTCGTTGAAAAGGTGTAAATACGAATTTTCGACGCATGAGGAGGCTTGCCATGATTGAAAGAAAGCAATATTTGGATCAACTGATATCCAAGAAAGAGAATGGGATGATCAAGGTCATCACCGGCATCAGGAGATGCGGCAAGTCTTATTTGCTGTTTGAAATTTATCATCAATACCTGAATTCTATCGGTGTTGACGATGAGCATATCATCGAGCTTGCGCTTGATGATGACGAAAATATCCGATACAGAAACCCCATAGAGCTTGGCGAGTACATTCGCTCGCTTCTCGTGGATAAGGACAAAATGTATTATATTTTTCTTGACGAGATACAAAAAGTCAAAACCATCAAAAATCCTTATCTTCACGATAGTGACGATACCGTCGGATTTGTTGACGTGCTGCTCGGACTCATGAAAAAGAAAAACGCCGATGTGTATGTCACCGGCTCAAATTCAAGAATGCTGTCCTCCGATATTCTCACCGAGTTCCGCGGCAGGGGTGACGAGATTCGCGTGTACCCGCTGACTTTTGCGGAGTTTTATGCTGCGTTCAAGGGCGACAAGCACGACGCCTGGCAGGAATATTACACCTACGGTGGTATGCCTTATGTGTGCCGCCTGAAGGATCACAGAAGCAAGGCGCAGCATCTGACCGATTTGTTTGAAAACATCTATCTGAAGGATATTTTGGAACGTCACAATATTCAGGATAAAAATGTCCTTGATGACCTGCTGGATGTCATTTCTTCCGCTGTCGGCTCTCTGACCAATCCGAGCAGAATCGCCGATACTTTTGCAAGTATCAATCAGATGAAAATCAGCCCCGAAACCATTGCCCGTTATCTTGATTATTTTGCGGATGCTTTTATGATCAGCCACGCCAAGCGCTACGACATCAAGGGACGCAAATATATCGGTTCGCCTCAAAAATACTATTATTCCGACATCGGGCTTCGCAACGCAAGGCTCAATTTCCGGCAAACCGAAGAAAATCACATTATGGAGAACATTATCTACAACGAGCTGATTGTCCGTGGATTCACTGTGGATGTCGGCGTTGTCGAATACAATTACAAGGACGCCGACGGCAAGAGCAAAAAGACCAATTTAGAGGTTGACTTCATTGCAAACGACGGAAACAAAAAGTTCTACATTCAGTCGGCACTGACGGTTGGCGAAGAAGAAAAACGGATGCAGGAGGTTCGTCCTTACAGCCGGATTGCCGATTCATTTACCAAGGTCGTGATTGTAAAGGATAATATTATTCCGTGGCGCGACGAAAACGGAATCCTTTATATCGGCATCGAGAAGTTCCTGCTTGACCCGACAGCTATTTCGTGATGTGCCGACTGAATTTGAAAAGCGTTTTCTTTGCCTACTGCGCATCAGTCTTTGCGCTGTGAAACGAGTTGACTTTCAACCGATTTTATGCTATACTGAAGGCAGAAAAAAGCATCTTGAACGGAGGCGCGCAAATGACTAAAGATATTGTAAAGTCCGTTGTGGATAAAGCCGATCCGATGGGGTTACTTGAATTGTGCTGCCCGGCAGATGAATATGACTCCGAAGTCGAGATGATTTTTGCACGCATTCGAAAAGGCATGTCCGCAGACGAAATCTCTAATGTCATTCATGCCGTGTTTCTTGAAATGTTCAGCGAGTCAATTGACACTAAGCTCTGTGATACCATGGCATGCGAAATGCTCTCACTTGATTGCTGACCACACCTTTGACCACTTACGGCTCCGGACTACCCGGATTTTATGCCGCGAAGAGCACACGAAAGCAGTCAATCCGGACGCAAAAGCCCCGAAAAGCCCGTAAAATCACGTAAAAAATCAGGTTTTTAGCGTTTGGGAGCAAGTTCAAGCAGGTTCGACTCCTGTCATCCCGACCAAAAATCAGCCGAAAATGAGGTTTTCGCCCCACTTTCGGCTGATTTTCTGCTTATGATCGGTATAGTTATTCTATCTGATATACTCGGTAAGACCATAGTCTTCGAGATATTTATAGAATGGCTCCATGTAGCGTGCTTTATTTTCTTCAAAATCTTTCCATGCCACTGATATGAGTCTATATGCTTCGGAAACGGACTTGTCACACTCTTCAATATTACCAAGTTTTTTATAACAAGCAGCAATACATTGATGGAAAACCCAATGAAAAGTCTGCATACCGTCCCAAAGGTATTGATCTGCGGGATTATCATGGCAATCTGTCAAAAGAAATGTTGTGAGAACGCGAAGCCCCTTTTTATAGCACTTCAGCGCTTCCGGTATATAATCATCGGGAGTATAATTACGGAGCTTAACATCAGAATGCTGATTCATGAAAAACCATGCATCGCCTTCCTCCATACAAGCTATATATAAACCCTGCAAATGATGGCACCTTGAAAAGCATGCTCCATGCAGTTTGTCTTTTCCGGATAGTCTGAATGCAAATGCTTCGTCCCGAAGATTATACTCACGAGGAAGTGTTTTAACACTTTTTTCGCTTCTTGGTATTCACCTTTTTTGAGATATGCTGCAGCTTGCCTGTCTTTTACATTGCACACTTTAATAAAATCGGTGCTTTCTGTAATGATTTTCTGCGATAACTCTATCATTTCATCTAAATGAGAGGTATCTTCTTTGTCACGCAAAGTGTATTCATATCCATCCAAAAGAGCTGCAAGTAAATCTTCATTTTCGGGATATTCCTGTAAAGCATCTTTTATAATTTTAATGTATTTTGCAGTATCGTCAAAGAAATATTTCATGGCATCATCAATAATCTTTTGGATCCTTGCTTTCATCTCACGAACATCGTAATCAAACAGAATATCCATAGAAACCTCAAAATATCCTGCGATAATCGGTATTATTTCCACATCGGGATATGTTAGACCGCTCTCCCATTTGCTTACTGCTTGTGGGGAAACGGAAAGTACAGAAGCAAGCGATTCTTGAGTAATGCCTTTCTTTTTTCTGAGTTGCCGTATCTTATTGCCTATATTGATGTTAGTCATAAGGAACCTCCAAACTTAATTGTGATGCGCTTCACTGATCAAATTATATCATAAGAATGGAGGTGGTTCAACAACGCTGTATTAGAGAAAAATCAACCTGTGGTTTAATTCCGCCTTTTTATTTTTTCTTCATTTTCTCATAGTCCGCTCTGTCCTGATTGCCGAGAGCGTTTTTGAACATAACCGTGCCGGTTTCGTCTTCATCGAATGTGTATTCGACGGAGCCGTGCCAGCCATCCGAAAGCGCATCGGCTTCATATCTGCGGAAAAGTCCGTCGTCGACAGGGAAGAACCCCTTGCCCGTGCCTTTGTATTCCGTCAGTTGCCATACGGCGCATTTGCCTTCATTACCGTAAGGATGTTCAAATCGCACAATGCCGACGCCGTCAGCAAAGAGATATTCGCTTCTGCCGGAGAAATATCCCCGCGATTGATAATCGAAGCTGACACGCAGGCAATTTTCAAATGTTCCGGCGGGAGTTATAACCGTTTCGCCGCCTTTGACATTGAAATTCTTTGTGACATTATCGCCCGATTTTCTTTCGTCGAAATGATAGCCGTCTTTCCATTCATCCGACCACAGACAGCCTGCCGCATCCTGCAAAATTGTAAAGAAGAAGCTGTAAAGCACCTTGTAGCCGACGCAGCTTCTGCCGCAATCCGACATATCCTTCCATTCAAAGCTGTATTTGCGGAGGTCGTCACAACTGATTTTGCCGTCGGCTTTTTTAATCACATCGTATTCAAAGAAATTCCATCTGCCCTTTTCCGTATAATTCGGATTTACGGTGGGATCGGTTTCAAAAATGCGGCGCATTACCTTGTTTGCTATGGCAGTGTGCAGCTTTTGACGCTTTGTTACGGCAAGCTCTTCGGCACGCTTCATCGCGCCGCTTACATCGCAAAGAATTTCGTCGTTGGGGGTTATATTCTTGCAGTAACCGTACCTTGCCTCTGCCGTTTTGCCCTCCCATGTGTCGTAATAGCCTGTCACAGCCACAAAGTTAATATATGAAAGCGTCGCCGAGCCGGCATCGTAGGCGGTAACTTCAAAAATGTTTTCTCTTTCCGTTATTTCTGCAGTTTCGCGCTCGGCAAGCGCATATTCCCAGCGATTGCCCGTTTCGAAGGGGAGAAGTCCGCCTTTGCCGCTTGTCTTATATGCCGAAAGCACCCATTCGTGCGTACAACCTAAATCTGTTACGATCTGACGGACGATGCCGATGCCGTCGCAGAGCCATGTTTCGCAATGAGTGTACTTGAAGCGCTCGCCGTCAACAACATATACGGAGCAGTTTTCAAAATGACCTGCGGGCGTATCGCACGCGCCGTCGTTTTTCAGATATGTGAGCGTGATTCCGTCCGATGATGTAACCGTGTCGCCTGTCTTCATGCTCTCGTCAAGCATCAAACCGTCGCAGCGGGACATATTCCAGAAAAGGAAGCCCGCCGTATAGCCCTGGTCACAGCTGTATCCGGGCTGCTGCCAGAAATATAACTTGCCGTCGATTTTTCTGTAAACCTCTCCGGAAGCGCCTGCATTATAACGGATGACCTCCGGATTCTTTTCGGCTGCGATAGAGCGCTTTTCTCCCTCGATGGCAGATTTTGCATTTGCATAATATACGTCCGACGGCGTGAGGATATCCATCACCTGCTCATAGCAGCGGATAGCTTCCTCGTATTCTCCCTTTTCGCGGTATTCATATCCGAGCCAGAACCAGACGTAAGCCAGCGTTTTCGGATAGCCGCCCTCGCGGTAATAAGGTATCTGCGTTTCACGCATGAATCTGATTCTTTCCTCGCCGGAATATTTGTTATATTCCTCGCATGCGACCGACATCATAACGTCCTCGTTGTGACTGTCCTCTGCGGATTTTTTGATTCTCTCAAAAACCTCTTTATTCTTTTCGCTGGAAACCTCCCAATAGCCGCGAAGAAGAGTATCGGCGAGCATAGAACTTTTTTCTTTTGAATCTTCAAGCGCCTCGACATTTGCAAGAACGGCGCGATATTCTTCTTCAAAACCGGTCTTGTCGTTTTTGAGTTGCCACAGCTTGAGCGCCTCGACCTGACGCATGACGCGGGAAACGAGGCTTTCGTTTTCGTTGTATGTTTTCTCCATAATTCCGTAACCCTTTCTCAGTTGTTTTCTCCCCTCCGAAAGGCGCCACTTGACAGTCCCGACGGGAACGGACAGCATCTCCGCTATTTCCGCAACGGACTTTCCCTCGAAATAGTGCAGGCTGACGGCTTCTCTTATTTTTTCGCTGAGCAAGCTTACCGCTCGGCGGACGTCTTTAAGCTCGTCTTCGGCAAAAAGCTCATCCTCTTCCGCAGGCTCAAAGCCGTCAAGCGTATCAAGACTGATGTCCGGAATTGCCGCGCGATAATGCCTTTCAAGCGTTCTTGCGCAGTTTTTCGCAAACGAACAGACCCAAGAGCCGAATTTTGAACCGTCGCGAAGCTCACAGAGATTCATCCATGCGGAAACAAACGCGTCCTGAGATGCGTCCTCTGCGGAAAATTTGTTTTTTGTCACCTTGTAAGCCGTCCCCATCACCGCGCGCTGATGACGGGTGACAAGCTCTTCATATGCGGTTCCGTCGCCGAGCAGCGTCAGCTCGACAAGAGTTTCGTCATTCTTGTTAAAATGTTCGTTCATAAAGCTTCCTTTCGTTTTTTTGGGGGTTCGCCTATAAGTGCATAAAAGGCGGGGAAAGGTTGGGTTTACGGTAAAATTTTTTTGCTTTCAATCATATTATAAATGAAAATCGGAATAAAAACAACAAATTTCGTATGTTTTGCCGGAGGGGCGACGGAACGGACGAATATAAGGCTGAAGCATTATCACATCCGAAAAGCCCTTTTTTCCCGATTTTAACCGTCAATATGACGAAAATAAAATTTTTTCAAAAGAATTGTGGTTTTCGGGAGAATATGTGATATAATCATAAAAGTGTGCCTGTTGTATTCATATCCGGCATGGCAAAATCAAAAGAAAGGATGTCGCAATTATGGAAAAGCTTTTGCAGGATATATCATTTGAATGCGCTTACGGAAAATACTGCAATGTGCTTATTTCAAGCTGCTGTTTTATGGGCGTGAAAAACCGGCACGACGCCGAAGAAATAGTTGACGACATCTTTACGCTGCTGTATGTAAAATGGAATTCTCTTGAAAGTCATGCAGAGCCTGTTATAGTGAAATGGCTCAACGTCACGCTGAGAAACGTTACATACAACTATGTGCGGAGGAAAAGCAAGCAAGCCAGAGCTCTTGCCGAAACGGAAAGAGAAGCGGCTCTTTTGCGCGCCGAAAGGAAAAAGACCTGCTCCGCCGAGGAATACGAAAAGCTTGTTGCAAGGCTGCACGAAAAAATGAACGAAGACGAAGCATTGCTTTTCGATTGCGTTATAAACAGGGCTATGACGCTCAAGGACGTTTCGGTTCTGACGGAAGAGAATATAAACACGGTGAAATCAAGGTGGCTGAGGCTGAGAAAAAAGCTTGAAAAGCTGTTCCTTGGGAAAAAGTAAAAAAATCAAAAAAATTTTTCAAAAATATGCACCCAAAGTGCGATTTTTGACACTTATATTACAGAAATGCTTTATTAAACAAAAATAACCTTTGACATTAAGGAGGGAATGCAGAAATGATCAGCAGCGAAGACCGCAGGCAAGAGCTTTTACGGCAGCTTGAAAAAGAATGTAAAAAACCTGCCGGCAAAGCCGATGACGCCGTTATTTTATCTCTTGCGGAAGAGATAGACGCGCTTACGCCGCCGGAGCAGAAGCTTACCGGAGCTGAGCTTGAACAAAAGCTTGCGGACATAAAGCTTAAAGGCAATCGGTTCATAGAAAGCAGCATCACAGCAAAGACTGTCTGCAAAAGACGCGCGTCAATGAGCATAAAACTGAAAATCACCGTTGTGCTTGTCGCCGTGCTTGTAATGATAATGTCGGTAGCGACCTGCGCGGACCTGTCAAACAGGGAAGCCAAAGAACGCATATCCTCAATATTGTCGGCGAATATTACGGTAAAGCCGTCGCTTCAGCCGTGCAAAACCTATAAAAGCATAGAAGCTCTTGTCGAAGAAAAACAGATAAGCATGCTTTATCCTTCGACGCTTCCGAAGGGTGAAAAGCTTACCTCGGTTACATACTCCAAAGAAAACAACAGCGATAACTACGAGGTTATATTGACTTACAGAAAGTACATATACGGCTATCATATAAAAACGAGAGCGGAATACGGCGAGGACGAACCGTTTCCCGGAAATATGAACGTCTGCGTAAACGGAATAGACATAAATCTTTGGACGATTTCGGATGGCAGTTGCCAGGCATATTGGCATTACAACGGATATGAATATTATATGGGTTGTACAAGTCCGGAAATTATGATGGAACTGCTTGAAGGCTTGCGCGAGATAAAGCCGGACAACTGAAGTATAAAGGAGAATACAATATTATGAAGAAAATTATTGCGATTGCCGTCGCCGTCGCAACGGTGCTCCTGCTGAGCGTGCTTGCGGTTTCCGCAGGCTATGAGGACGGATACGAATACAGAATAGGCGATACTACCGTAATCTTTGACGCCGATACCGAGCTTACGGAAGAGCAAAGACAGAGCATAGTAGACGCCGTCGCTGCAGAAAGAGACCCGTACGCCGCAGAGCCGGCGAACCTTATCTGCTCGATTTTCGGTCATAAGTACAGTGATGAAGGGTATAATATGATATTTATTATTCACGAGGTGCGCGAGGAAGATCCGAGATGCGACGAGCAGATCCGTCAGATCAGAACGTGCTCGCGTTGCGATAAGCTGACAACTACCATAATCACAAGTAAACCCATCAGCTGTTGTCCCTGAAAAATAAAGCATAATGAAGCATAAAGCCCCACCGGCATCGGCGGGGCTTTTTTGTTTTGCAAAATCTTACGGACGGAACAGACTGAGAGAAGAGGAAATGGCAGGCAGACGGCAGCCCTCCGATTGTGAAAAACGCAATAAAAAAAGGGAATAAATTTCCGCTATATTATTGAAGTTTCGATTGAAATGATATATAATGTACTTGAATAAATAGTTTGAAATGGGGTGAGAAACTTGAACGGCGATATGATATCGGGAGAACTCGCCCCGTATTTTTTCTGTCAAGGTACAAATTTCCACAGTTATGAATGGCTCGGCTGTCATGCCGAAAAAACATCGGACGGCTTTGAATACACGTTTCGCGTGTGGGCGCCGAAAGCGGAAAAAATATATGTAACGGGAGATTTCAACTCTTGGGACGAGTCGCTTCCGATGAAAAAGGACGAAAAAAGCGGCGTATGGAGCGCGGTATATAAATCCAAAGGCGACCTTGACGGCAACAGATACAAATACAAGGTTGTATCGAAAACGCGCACGGCAATGAAAGCCGATCCGTATGCGTTTTATTCGGAAACGCTGGCAAACACGGCGTCGATAATTCACACGGTCAAAGCAAGGTGGAGCGATTCGAGGTGGCTTTCGTGCAGGAAAAAACCGTTTGAAAGCAAGCATTTTTACTCCGCACCGATGAACATCTACGAAATGCATCTGGGCTCGTGGAGAACGCGCGACGGAGAATCGAATACCGACGGAAAGCATTATCTTAATTATCGTGAAATAGCGGACGAGCTTGTTCCTTATATGCTTGATATGGGCTATACGCACGTCGAGCTTATGCCGATAGCCGAGCATCCTTACGACGGCTCGTGGGGATATCAGGTCTGCGGATATTACGCTCCGACCTCGCGCTTCGGCACTCCGGAGGATTTCATATATTTCGTAAACAAGCTTCACAGAGCTGGCATCGGCGTGATACTCGACTGGGTTCCCGCGCATTTTCCGAAGGACGAGCACGGACTTTTTGAATTCGACGGATATCCGCTTTACGAATATCAGGGCAAGGACAGAATGGAGCATAAATCGTGGGGAACGCGGTGCTTTGACGTCGGCAGGCCGGAGGTGCAGTCGTTCCTTATATCAAACGCTCTGTTCTGGATGAGAAATTATCACATAGACGGGCTTCGCATAGACGCGGTTGCGTCAATGCTTTATCTTGACTATGATCGGGCTCCCGGAGAATGGATCCCGAACAAAGACGGCGGAAATCACAATTATGAGGCGATGGCGTTCTTCAAAAAACTGAACACCGCCGTGTTTGCGGAATTTCCTCATGCTCTGATGATAGCGGAGGAATCGACCGCGTGGCCGATGGTGACAAAGCCCGTTTCGGTCGGCGGCCTCGGGTTTAATTTCAAGTGGAATATGGGTTGGGCAAACGATATGTTCGAGTATGTTTCGACCGATCCGTTTTTCAGAAAATACGTCCACAACAAGCTTACTTTTCCGCTTATGTATGCGTTTTCGGAAAATTACATTCTTCCCGTATCGCACGACGAGGTAGTTCACGGAAAGAAATCGCTTCTCGGCAAAATGTTCGGCGAATATGACGACAAGTTCGCGTGTATGAGGGCGTTCCTTATGTATATGATGACGCTGCCGGGCAAAAAGCTTATGTTTATGGGCTGCGAGTATGCTCCGTTCCGCGAATGGGATTACGAAAATCAGCTTGAATGGTTTATGCTCGATTATCCGCGCCACGCGCAGATGAAGGATTATGTCCGGACGCTCAATCATTTTTATCTCGAACACGGTCAGCTGTGGGAGATAGACGACGGCTGGGACGGCTTTGAATGGATAGATCCCGACAGGTGCGAGGACAACACCCTTTCCTATATAAGAAAATCGCAAAGCGGCGACGAGCTTATCGTTCTGCTCAACTTTGCTCCTTGCAGACGAGAAGGGTACAAGCTCCGCGTAAAGAGCAGGGGAAGCTACTGTGTGCTTGTAAATTCCGATCAGGCGCGCTTCGGCGGAGGCGGAAGCGAAATAAAAACAATGAAATCAAAGGCTCACCGCGAGGGCGGCAAATGGGTTCACGAAATAAGCGTGGATCTGTCGTCCTACGGCGCGCTGATAATAAAAAAGAAATAGACTTGGGAGGTAAGGCATCATGTTCAAAAAGAAAGAATGTATCGCTATGCTTCTGGCAGGCGGTCAGGGCAGCAGACTCTATACTCTCACGGAAAAAACGGCAAAGCCCGCCGTTCCTTTCGGGGGAAAGTATCGCATTATCGATTTTCCTATGTCAAACTGTGTAAATTCGGGAATAGACACCGTCGGCGTGCTGACTCAGTATCAGCCGCTTGTGCTCAACGAGTATATCGGAAACGGCGAGCCGTGGGATCTTGACCGCGTACACGGAGGAGTTATGGTTCTTCCGCCGTATCAGGGAAAGGGCGGCGCGGCGTGGTACAAGGGCACGGCGAATGCCATATTCCAGAATCTTCAGTATATAGACAGATATAATCCCGAATATGTGCTTATTCTTTCGGGCGACCACATATACAAAATGGATTATTCCAAAATGCTTGCCGACCACAAAAAGAACGGTGCCGACTGTACGATAGCCGTCCTGCCCGTGCCGATGGAGCAGGCGAGCCGCTTCGGAATACTCAACACGGACGATACGAACAGAATAATCGAGTTTGAAGAAAAGCCCGCGCATCCCAAGAGCAATAAAGCTTCAATGGGAATATATATTTTCAATTACAGGCTTCTCAAAAAATATCTTATCGAGGACGACGCCGATCCGGATTCTCAAAACGATTTTGGAAAGAATATTATTCCGAAAATGCTCGGCGACGGTATGAAAATGTACGCATATCTGTTTGAAGGCTATTGGAAAGACGTCGGCACGGTGCAGAGCCTGTGGGAAGCGAATATGGATCTTCTCGGCGGAAGACCGAAGTTCAATCTTTACGACAGAAGCTGGAGAATATTCTTCCGCCACAATGCAAATCCGGCTCAGAGAATAGGCGAAAAGGCGGAGCTTATCAATTCCATGGTGACAGAGGGCTGCGACATAAACGGCAAGGTGGAAAATTCCGTGCTTTCGGGCGACGTTAAGGTTGAAGAGGGCGCGGTGATAAGAAATTCCGTTATCATGAGCGGAGTCAGGATACGCAAGGGCGCAAGGGTGGAATACGCAATAATCGATCACGACACCGTGATAGGCGAAAACGCCTGCGTCGGCGAGGAAAAAAAGGAAGGCGACGCACCGCTTGTAATAGGGGCGGAGCTGAAAATCGAAGCCGGAAGCGTTCTCGGCGGAGGACTTATGGTAGATGGGGCATATCTTGAAAAAGCGAAAGGAGCGGAAATAAAATGACGGCTACCGGAATTATTTTTTCAAACATACATGACAGCAATCTTTTTGAGCTTACGCACAGACGCTCGGTGGCTTCCGTCCCGTTCGGCTGCAGATACCGCCTTATAGACTTTGCGCTTTCAAATATGGTCAATTCCAATATCGGCGACATAAAAATAATAACCCACTACAATTATCATTCGCTTATGGACCATATCGGCACTGGCAAGGACTGGGATCTTGCGCGCAGAAGCGGCGGCGTAAAGTTTCTTACGCCGTTTATAACGGCATACGCAAACAACGTAAACGAGCTTTACACAACGCGTCTTGAAGCGCTTAAAAGCGTGAACTATTCGATATCGTGCCTTACAAGCGATTATGTTGTACTTACCGACTGCAACGTCATCTGCAATATAGATTTCGGTGATATGATAAACGACCATATCGCTCACAACGCGGATATAACCGTTGCCATAAAGAAAATGCATGTCACGCCCGAAATGCAGGGCAGCGTTTCGATAATATCGTCGGACGAAAGCGGAAAAATGACGGATTATCGGGCGCACCCCTCGGATTTTGACGGCGAGGCGGACGTAAACCTCAACATAATGGTTATAAACCGCAGATATCTTCAGGAAATAGTTATGGATTCCATCGCCCACGGATATTCGAGCTTTTCGCGCGATATATTCCAGCGCAACCTGAAGAGCAGAAACTACCGTGTTTACCGCTATGACGGTCATTTTGAGGGAATCGATTCGTTCCTTGATTATTTCAATACGAATATGCGTCTTATAAAGGACAGGGAGCTTTATTCAGAGCTTTTCGAAACCGAAAACAGACCGATATACACAAAGGTACGCAATTCCGCGCCGACGTATTACGGAAACCATTCGTTTGTACGCAATTCGCTTATAGCGGACGGCTGCATTATAGAAGGCTCGGTTGAAAACAGCATACTTTTCAGAGGCGTCAAGATCGGCAGGGATACCGTTGTAATGAATTCGATACTCTTCCAGGATACGTTTACCGGAGAGAACGTCACGCTTCAGTACGTTGTGACGGATAAAAACGTTGTCGTGCGCGACGGCGTGAGTATATCCGGTCATCTTACAATGCCGGTTTATATCGACAAGGGCAAAATGCTCTGATAACCACAGGAGGCTTTATGAGATCTGTATTATTTGCGGGAAGCGAAGCGCTTCCTTTTGCGGCGACGGGCGGACTCGGCGATGTTATGGGGTCGCTTCCGGCAGCGGTCAAAGCCGCTCATCCGGAAATTGACGTCCGCGCCGTTATGCCGCTCTATTCAAAGGTCGGACGGCAGTACCGCGATATGATGAAGTTTGAAAAAAGCATCACGGTGACGCTTGCGTGGAGAAGACTTTACTGCGGTATATTTTCGCTTGAAAAGGACGGGGTAAAGTGGTATTTTCTTGACAACGAATATTATTTTCTCCGCGACAGAATATACGGCGAATTCGACGACGCCGAAAGATTTGCGTTTTTCTCCGTGGCGGTGCTTGAGCTTATGGGCGCGGAGGATTTCTTTCCCGACGTGCTTCACTGCAACGACTGGCAGACGGCGCTCGCCGTAATACTTCTGAAAGGAAGATATAGTTCGTACTACGGATATTCCGGCGTCAGGGCGATTTATACCATACACAATATAGACTATCAGGGCGAGTACGGAATGGAGATACTCGGCGACGTTTTCTCGCTTTCCGAGGCGGAGCGCGGAATAGTCGAATATAACGGCAATATCAACCTTACGAAAGGCGCAATTGTCTGCGCGGATTTCGTGACCACCGTAAGCCCGCGTTACGCAAAGGAAATTCAGGAGGATTATTTTGCTCACGGACTTCAGTTTGTCACGAGAATGTACAGCGGCAAGATAGACGGCATAATAAACGGAATAGACCTTGCGACAAACGACCCGAAAACAGACCCCGATATACCGGCAAATTACTCGTGGCGTTCGCTTGCGGGAAAGGCTGTGTGCAAAGCCGAAATGCAGAAAATGGCGGGACTGAATGAAGCTCCGGATGTTCCGGTTGTCGCAATGATATCGCGCCTTGCCGAGCATAAGGGCTTTGACATTGTAAGGTTCGGCATAGACGGAATAATGCAGAACAACAACATTCAGTTCATACTGCTCGGGACGGGCGATGCCGAAACGGAGCGGTTTTTCCGCGATTTTGCGGCAAGATATCCCGGCAGGGCGGCGGCGCTCATAAAGTATGACCGCAGGCTTTCAAAGCAGATATATGCCGGCGCGGACATATTCCTTATGCCGTCAAAAAGCGAGGCGTGCGGTCTTGCGCAGATGATAGCTTCGCGCTACGGCACGGTGCCTGTCGTTCACGAGGTGGGCGGACTTTACGATACGATAAAGCCTTACGGCGCAGGCGGAAACGGCTTTACGTTTGCGGCATATAATGCCGATGATATGGGAAACGTTATTTATCAGGCGACGGAGCTTTACAAGGACAAAGAAGCATGGACAAAGCTTGTCCGCAAGATAATGCGTATAGATTTTTCGTGGAAGGTATCGGCTGAAAAATACGTCGGGCTCTACGAAAAGGTTATAAATCAATAAAAAGCAAAAAGGGAAAAATTCAAATGGGAAAAACTAATACTACCACAAAAGCAGACATAAAAGCGTTGCTCTCCGAAAAGCTCTCGCGTCACTTCGGTGCCGTGGCGGAGGACGCAACGAAAGCACAGATTTACAAAGCCGTTATAATGAGCGTCCGTGACGCTCTGACGGAAAAGAGAGCAAAATTCAAGCACGCGGTAAAGGCTCAGCAGAAAAAACGCGTTTATTATATGAGCATGGAATTCCTTATAGGGAGATCGCTCAAAAACAATCTTCTCAATATGGGACTTGAAAAGCAGTACAGAGGCGCTCTGCGCGATATGGGCTTCGATCTTGATGAAATATATGCGATGGAGCCGGATCCCGGGCTTGGGAACGGCGGCCTCGGAAGACTTGCCGCGTGCTTTATGGATTCACTTACGACGGGAAATTACCCGGCAACGGGCTTTTCGATATGCTATGAATACGGCCTTTTCCGTCAGAAGATAATAGACGGAAATCAGGTTGAAACGCCCGACACGTGGATGCAGAACGGTTCGACGTGGCTCGTTCCGAGAACGGACAAAACCTTTCCCGTGCGTTTCGGCGGCAAGGTCAGCGAAAAATGGGAAAACGGCAGACTTGAAATAGCTTATACGGATTATGACGAGGTTGAAGCCGTTCCTTACGATATGATGATATCCGGCTCCGACTGCGATGCCGTAAGCAATCTCCGCCTGTGGAAAGCAAGCGATATGAGAAACTTCAACATGAAGCTTTTCACGCAGGGACAGTATATGCAGGCGGTTGAAGAAAACACAAGCGCCGAAACGCTTTCAAGAGTGCTTTATCCCTCGGACGATCACGCAGAGGGCAAGCTTTTGCGCCTGAGTCAGCAGTATTTTCTTGTTTCGGCATCGCTTCAGAATATTCTTTCGGATCATATCGCAGTTTACGGAACGCTTTCAAATCTTCCCGAAAAGGTTGCGATTCATATAAACGACACTCACCCGGCGCTTTGTATTCCCGAGCTTATGCGTCTGCTTATGGATATATATTCTTTCTCTTGGGAAACCGCGTGGGATATCGTTGTAAAGACGGTGTCTTACACAAACCATACGGTAATGCCCGAAGCGCTTGAATGCTGGAACGAGGAGCTGTTCCGTATGCGTCTTCCCAGAATATACACGATAGTATGTGAAATAAACCGCCGTCTTTGCGCGGATCTGTGGAACATTTATCCGGGCGACTGGGCAAGAATATCGCGTATGTCGATAGTCGCAAACGGTCAGATAAGAATGGCAAATCTTTCGGTTGCGGGTTCTCACACGGTGAACGGCGTATCGAAGCTTCATTCGGAAATTCTTCGCCAGACGGTGTTCCACGATTACTATAAAACAACTACCGAAAAGTTTACCAATGTTACAAACGGCATAGCTCACAGACGCTGGCTGTGCCTCGGAAATCCCTTGCTTTCGTCGCTGCTTGACGAAACCATAGGAACAAAGTACCGCAAAAATCCCGAAGCGATAGGGGACTTTATCAAATACAGAGACGATCAGGCGGTTATTGACAGAGTCCGTGCGATAAAGCACGAAAACAAAGAGCGCTTCGCCGAAGCGTATTACAAAAAGACAGGCGACAGGCTCGACACTCATTCGCTTTTTGACGTTCAGGTAAAACGTATTCACGAGTATAAGCGTCAGCTTCTCAATGCGCTCAAAATAGTTGCTCTTTACGATGAAATAAAGAAAAATCCGAACATATCTATCCGTCCGCAGACGTTTATCTTCGGCGGAAAGGCAGCGCCCGGATATTATCTTGCAAAGGAAATAATCCGCTTTATATGTATGCTCGGAAAGCAGATAGACAATGATCCCGACGTGAGAGGACGCCTTAAGGTTGTGTTCCTTGAGGAATACAACGTAAGCCTTGCGGAAATTCTTATGCCCGCAAGCGACATAAGCGAGCAGATTTCTCTTGCCGGAAAAGAGGCGAGCGGCACGGGCTGTATGAAATTTATGATAAACGGCGCGATGACCGTCGGCACGCTTGACGGCGCGAACGTCGAAATGGCGGACGCCGTAGGCAATGACAACATCTATATTTTCGGTCTTACCGCAAACGAGGTTGACGAGCTCTGGAAGCGCGGATATAATTCTGCGGTATATTACAGGGAAAGCGAACGTCTGCACGGCGCGATAGACAGAATCGGGTGCGGACTTGCCGGAGAGGATTTTTCAAATATAGAAAATTATCTGCTTCATAATCCGGGCGTGTCGGATCCTTATATGTGCTTTGCTGATTTCGATTCGTATTATTCGACGTACAACCGCGCGCTTGACGACTACGATCACAGAGATCTGTGGACGAAAAAAGCCATTACAAACATTGCGAAAGCGGGATATTTCGCTTCGGACAGAAGCATAAAGGAATATGCGGAAAACATCTGGCATATAGAGCCGTGTAAGATCTGATGGCAGGCTTTTGCAGATTCAGCGCTCCGAGAAGGGTGCTTCACAGAACTGTGCCCTCGGAGGGCAATACGGGTTCGGCGGAAAGACGGGGAAGCGTAAGCTTCTCCGTGTCTTTGCCTATAGAAACCGTCGGCTGCACGCTTTCTGTTTTGTCCGACGATACGGGCGAAATCAGAAATTACGCCGTTGACGGCGGAAAGCTCACGCTTTCGTGCGACGAGCTTTGCGGCGGCGCGGAGGACGGTTTGTTCTTCTATAAATTTATTGTAAATACGTCGTCGGGAAGCTATGAAATCGTTTGCGCGGAGGACGGAGTATCCGATACGCTGCGCGACAGGCGCGACGGCTTTGACGACGCCTTTGTCCTCACCGTTTACGAAAAAAGAAAAAATCCTCCGTCGTGGCTTTACGGCGGAATTATCTATCACATATTTGTCGATAGATTTTTCAGGGGCGGCGATGAACCCTGCCGTGAGGACGCCGTGATAAACGGCGACTGGGAAAACGGTATTCCGCCGTATGTGAAAAACCCGGGCGACAGGCTTGACAACAACGTGTTTTTCGGCGGCGACCTTTACGGAATAATCAAAAAGCTTCCGTATATATCGTCGCTCGGAGTGACGTGCATTTATCTGAGTCCTGTATTCGAGGCGTATTCAAATCACAAATACGACACCGGAAATTACGACAAAATCGACGATATGTTCGGCGGAGAGGAAGCGTTTTCGTCTTTTGTGGGTGAATGTGAAAGGTACGGCATAAAGCTGATACTTGACGGTGTTTTCAACCATACGGGCGATGACAGCATTTATTTCAACCGTCGCGGCAGATACGGCGACGGCGGCGCTTACAGAGATAAAAATTCGCCGTATTACGAGTGGTATCACTTTACCGAATATCCCGAAAAGTACGAATCGTGGTGGGGGATAGACGTTCTTCCGCGGGTAATGAGCGATACGCCGTCGTACAAGGCGTATATTTTCGGCGAAAACGGAGTCGTGCGGAAAAGGCTGAGAGAGGGCGTCGGCGGTTTCCGGCTTGATGTTGCGGACGAGCTTTCCGACGAATTTCTGTCGGAGCTTAAAGCTTCTGCCCAAGCCGAGAAAGCCGACTGTCTTATAATCGGCGAGGTATGGGAAAATGCCGCCGAAAAGATATCCTACGGCAGAAGAAGAAAATATCTGCGCGGAAAAGAGCTTGACTCGGTGATGAATTATCCGATAAGAACGGCGATAATTTCTTATCTTCGTGACGGGGATTGCGAGGCTTTTCTTAAAAATGTTACAGCGGTGTATGACGAATATCCGCCGGAGGCTCAAAGCGCGCTGATGAATATAATCGGCACGCACGATACCGAGCGCATAATCACGGCGCTTGCAGGCGAAAGTCCTGCCGGAAAAAGTCCGGACGAGAAGGCTGTATATAAAATGACAGGCGAGCAGTACAAAAAGGGCGCTGAGCTTGTGAAAGCGGCGTATCTTCTCAGCATGGTGCTTCCGGGCGTGCCGTGCATTTATTACGGCGACGAAGCCGGTATGCAGGGATATTCCGATCCCTTCAACCGCAGACCGTATGTCTGGGGCAGGGAAAATGCCGCGCTTATTGCTTTTTACCGTAAGCTCGGCGAAATAAGAAAACGCGAAAAGACGCTTTTTCTCGGAGCTATGAGAGTGGTTTATATAGACCGCGATATTCTTTGCATAGAAAGAACGTCCGGCGGAGAGCTTCTTTGCGCCGTAATAAACAGAAGCGCGGACGAATATATTTATTCTTCGGATATGATATCCGAGGAGCTGATAAGCGGAGCTTGCGCAGATAAAATAAGCATAAAACCTATGTCGTGCGCGCTGATAAAAGCGCCGGACGACAAAAATGAATACGGAGTATATAAAACAATATGAAAAAGACATTTCTTGCATTTATACTTTCGGCGACCTTTCTTTTATGCTCATGCGAAAAAGCCGATATAGTGATACGCACCGATCTTGACGGCGCGAAAACCACGGATTTCACCGAAACGACCGAAGCTCCGGTTCAGACGGACTCCGAGGGGAAATATACCGTCGTGCTGAATAAATCATCGGGCGTGTTTCACATTTCGCAGAATTGCTATCACGCAAAAATAATGAAAGAAGAAAACAGACAGACAGTAAAAACCGACGATATAAGCACGCTTATATCGGACGGATACAGACCGTGCGGAGTATGCTCCGGCGAATATATTGATAAGGAGACCACAACCGAAAATGATAAATAAGGATTTTGCTTTCGGCGAAAAAACACTGCGTCTTACCGCATACGCCGAAAACGTTATAAGAGTAAGAATATCCGATAAGTTCGAGCCGACGCTTTTCGAGCGTTACGGAATATGGCGCAAGCCCGACGAGCAGGCCGGAAAGCTTGTATCCGCGAAAAACGGCGTGCTTGCGGGATTTCTTTATGCCGAATATTCAAACGGTTCGGTGATATTTTCCTCCGACGGGTTTGAAAGAAAAATAGAGCTTTCCTGCGAAGATACGGACGGCGTAAGAAAATACTTTGAAGACAATCTTTCGGGAATGCGCCCGGGCAGAGAGCAGGTAATAGGCGACTATTCCGAATGGGAGAGAAAAACCGTCGATTTTACAAAAGCTCCGAAATATTTTTCGATGAAAACAGACGGAGAGCTTTTCTACGGGCTCGGTGAAAGCAATGAGGACAGGCTCATTCTCAACGGTAAGCCGTATCTTGAAAGAATTGTGTATCAGAAGTGCGAGGTGACCGTGCCTTTCATAATGACAAAGGCAGGCTACGGAATTCTTTGCAATACTACCTTCTGGCACGGAATAGACGTTTGCTCCAAAAACGAAAACGAGGTTTTGTGGTATCTTCCCGACGGAGAGGTTGACTTCTTTATTTTCGGCGGAAAAACGCTTGCCGAAATAAACGAAAGACTGACTTATATCACAGGCAGACCTATCCTTTTGCCGAAATGGGCTTACGGACTTACATTTGTAGAGCAGTACAACGCCGATCAGTTTGAAGTGATGAGAAACGCGGCGCAGTTCCGAGAGCTTGGACTTCCGTGCGATATGTTCAGCCTTGAACCCGGCTGGATGGCAAAAAGATATGATTTTTCGGTTGATAAAAAGTGGAATACGGATCGCTTTTACATCTGCGACTGGATGCGCGGCGGAAAAGAGCCGCGCCCGTATTCGTTTACTCAGGCGCTTCTGCGCTACGGCTTTAAGCTTCAGCTGTGGCTTTGCTGTCAGCACGATTTTACCGCTTACGAGGAAAGGCTTGCCGGAAACGATACCGATTTCGGAATTCCGGAGTGGTTCGAGCATCTTGAAAAATTCTGCTTTGACGGTGCGGCGTCGTTCAAGGTTGATCCGTGCCACGTTGTCGATATAACGGACGAAACAAGAACCTATGCAAACGGGAAGAGCGAGCCCGAAATGCACAATCTTATGCAGACGCTCTGCGCAAAGGATATGTATCAGGGTGCGGCAAGATACAGAGGCACGCGTCCCATGCATCATTTCTGCGGCGGATATACAGGCTCCGGCGCATACACAGCTATGACGACGGGAGATTCGGGCGGCAAGCTGAAAACCCTTGCGTGGATACTCAACTGCGGACTTACGGGCATTTCGGCTATGACGTGCGATATGGATATTTATTCAAAGCATACTATTCATTATTGCTTCTTTACGGCGTGGTGTCAGCTCAACAGCTGGGCTGGATTTGCTCAGCCGTGGTGGGCGGGCGATGAAATGCAGGCATATTTCACCTTCTACGACAAGCTCCGTTACAGACTTATGCCGTATATTTATTCTACATCGATATACGGAAATATGACGGGTATGCCCACCTGCCGCGCTATGCCTTACGTCACCGATGACGACGAGGTAAAGGATTCGGTTTACGAGTATATGTTCGGCGAGGATTTCCTTGTCGGCGCATTTTCCGATGAAATATGGCTTCCGAGAGGCAGCGAATGGATAGACTACTGGACGGGCGAGCGCTTGTCCGGCGGTCAGATGATAAAAATAAAGCTTCCCGAGGGCAGAGGCGGCGCGCTTTATGTAAAAGCCGGCGCGATAATCCCGACGGAAATCCCCAGGCAGTACACCGACTGCAAGGACGCCTCCGATATAATTCTCGAAATATATCCGTGCGGAAGGTCCGAGCGCGACTTTTACGAGGACGACGGCGTTTCATTCGGCTATCAAAGCGGTGAAAGAGCCGTTACAAAAATCTCCTGCGAGGAGAATGGCTCCGATGTAAAGATAACGATCGGAAAGCGCATAGGCGATTTCGACGGAATGAAGGACACAAGAACGTATCACATAAAAGCAAGGTCGGAAAAAGCACCCAAAAAGGTTACCGTTGACGGCAAAAAAGCTGATTTTTCATATGAAGACGGCTTTGTTCTGCTTGAAATGAAAAACTGCGGCAAAGCTGAAATAACGTATTAAAATCAAAAGAATAAAAAACTCCTCTTCTGCATAGAATTGATGTGCAGGAGAGGAGTTTAATTATGAAAAAGATAAAATGGGGATCGCTTATAATAGCGCTTTTGATACCGCTTGCCATAGGAACGGTATCAGGCATAGTTTCGCAGGCAGGAGAAATGTACGGCGCGATGATAAAGCCCGAAGGCTCGCCGCCGTCGTGGGTATTTCCCGTAGTGTGGACGGTACTTTTCGCGCTGATGGGAATATCGTCGTTTCTGATTTATAATGCAGACGCAAGCGAAAAAAGCAAAATGTCGGCACTGATATTTTATGCCGTACAGCTTGCGGTGAATTTTATGTGGCCGATATTCTTTTTCAGAATGGGCGCATATCTTTTTTCGTTTATATGGCTTGTGCTTTTATGGGCGCTTGTGCTGATAATGATAATTAAATTTTACAAAATAAATCGCACGGCGGCATTTTTGCAGCTTCCGTATATATTATGGCTTACTTTTGCCGGATATCTCAACCTTGCGGTGTATCTGCTCAACGGCTGACTTACGAAAACTGAGAATTATACAGCGAGCTGTAAAATCCGCCCTTGCGGAGAAGCTCTTCGTGTGTGCCGCGCTCGGTTATCGTACCGCCCTGCACGACTATTATCATATCGGCGTTTTTGATGGTGGAAAGTCTGTGCGCTATTATAAAGCACGTTTTTCCGCGCATAAGCGTCTGCATAGCCTGCTGTATCTGGATTTCGGTACGCGAGTCAACGTTTGACGTCGCCTCGTCAAGAATGAGCATCGGCGCGTCGGAAAGCATTGCGCGCGCAATGGTTATAAGCTGCTTTTGTCCTTTGGATATATTCACGCCGTCGTCGGAAAGCACGGTATCGTATCCGAGCGGAAGACGCTCGATATAGGAATCTATTTTTGCGGCTTTTGCCGCTGCCATAACCTCTTCCTTTGTGGCGCTTTCCTTGCCGTAAACTATATTTTCAAATATCGTTCCGTGAAAGAGCCACGTGTCCTGAAGCACCATTGTGTAGGCTTTTCGCAGGGAAGCGCGCGTGATCTCGGTTTCGTCTGTGCCGTCTATTTTTATCGTGCCGGAATTCACATCGTAAAAGCGCATAAGAAGATTTATTATCGTTGTTTTTCCCGCGCCCGTAGGTCCGACTATGGCAAGGGTTTTCCCGGGCATCGCCTTGACGGAAATACCGTGCAGAATGGTTTTTTGCGGCGTGTAGCCGAACGTCACGTCCGACAGCTCCACCTCGCCCTTTGTGGAGGTCAGCACCTTTGCCGACGGAAGATCCGCCTTTTCGGGTTCTTCGTCGATTATTCTGAAAACTCTTTCGGCGGCGGCAAAAGCCGACTGAAATTCGCTCATTATATTTGCGAATTCATTTATCGGCCCTGCGAATTTTCTTGAATACTGAACGAACTTCGCAACGCCTCCGAGCGATATGAAAAACAGCGTGCCTTCGGCAACCTTTCCGCTCTGCGAGAACATATAAAGGATTCCGCCGAATATAATGACAAGAGATATCGAAAGATTGTTTATGAAGTTTACCGAAGGTCCGAGCGCGGCACCGTAATAATCGGCTTTGTAGTAAGCCTCAACGGAGTCGGCGTTGCGCGCGTCAAAGCGCGAGCAGATCTCATCCTCGCGGTTATAGGCGCGGATGGTCTTTCCGCCCGAAAGCATTTCTTCGGCATAGCCGTTGAGCTCGCCGAGCTTTTGCGAACGTCTGTGGAAAAGCGGACGGACTTTTTTCGAGCGGTAGCGCGTGACAAGAACCGATATCGGAACGGTGATTATAAAGACGATTATCAGCGGCTTTGATATTTTCCACATAAATATGGCTGAGCCTACCACCGTGTAAATGCTTGACATTATCTGAACAAGATCGTGCGAGAGGGAAG
>CAVKJG010000028.1:11289-25361 GCA_963656825.1 Sphaerochaetaceae bacterium | reverse complement strand
ACCTTAAAATCGGTATTTGCGATGACGACGCGGCGCAGGTGGAGCTTACGGAAAGTCTTACGGCGCGGTGGGCGCAGGAAAACGGTCATAACATAAAAACAAAAACATATAAGAGTGCGGAAAGCTTTCTTTTTGATTTTGAAGAGGAAAATGATTTTGACATTCTTCTTCTGGATATTGAAATGGGAAAAACGGACGGAGTTACGCTTGCAAAGCAGGTGCGGAAAAAGAGCGAAACCGTACAGATAGTGTTCATTACGGGTTATTCGGATTATATAAGCGACGGCTATGACGTTGCGGCGCTTCATTATCTTATGAAGCCGCTGAAAGCCGAAAAGCTTTTTGAAGTGCTGTGTCGTGCGGTTGTGAAAATCAAAAAAGACGAAAAAACGCTGACCGTAAAAACGGAGGATGAGATATTCCGCATACCGATACGCGAGATAAAATATATCGACGTTTGCAAAAACGATATAACCATCCACGCAAAAAGCAATATAACCGTAAGAAAAACGCTTTCGGAGATTGAAAAGGAGATTGACGGAAGATTTTTCAGGACAGGCAGACAAAGCATAATAAATCTTGATTATGTCCGCCGGACATCGAAAAGCTGCGTTTATCTTGCGGGAGGAGACGAAGTCCCTTTGCCGAGAGGCGCATACGAGGCTATCAACCGCGCGATAATAGCGCGATGAAATAAGGTGAAGCAATGAGAAAAAACGATAAAAGAATTGCTGAATATCAGAGAGAGCTTATCGAAACGCAATATGCCGAGGTCGAAACGATGTATAAGCAGATGCGTCGCTGGCGGCACGATTATCGCAATCATATCGGCGTTATGAAAGCATATGCGGCAAAGGGCGATATGGAGGCGATAAAAAAATATCTTGATAAGCTTGATACGGACCTCAATACCGTTGATACCGTTATAAAAACGGGCAACTCCATGGCGGACGCTATTCTCAACAGCAAGATATCGCTTGCAAAATCAAAGGGGATAGAAGTAAAAGCGACGGCGCATATTCCCGTTGCGCTGACGATAAGCGACCTTGATTTGTGCGTTATAATAGGTAATCTTTTCGATAACGCAATAGACGCAAGCGTTATGCTGCCGGAGGGCGAAAGAGTTATCCGCGTTTATATGGACATAAAAAGCAACCAGCTTTATATTTCGTTTACGAACTTTACCGCCGGAAAAAAGCTGAAAAAAACCAACGGAATGTTTTCTTCGACAAAGCGCGAGGGCTCGCACGGGTTCGGACTTGTCAGCATAGATGAGATTGTGAAAAAATACGGAGGATATCTCTCCCGCAACAGCGAAGACGGCGCATTTACAACCGAAATTCTGCTTCCGCAGGAGTAATTTTTGCAATTCGTCACAAAATAAGAGCGATTCGTCACAAAAATGAGCCGGATCGCTTTTTTTATGATATGCTGTGACCGTAAAAACAAACGGGGAGGGAAACACTTTGACAAAAGAAAAAATCAAAAAGGAAAAGCCCAAAAAGCCGAAGTACAATATGTGGCAGAACAGCTGCTGGATGATCGGCACGGCTTGGAGGATAAAAGAAAAGAAGGTCATTTTCCTTTGTCTTGCGCAGATTATCATAGCGCTGGGGCAGAGCCTTGTTTCGCTTTTTATTTCTCCTGCGGTTATTTCCGCCGTCGAAACGCAGAAGTCGCTTACATATCTGCTTGTCACGATACTTGTTTTTGTCGGTGCGACGATGCTTTTGAATTGCGCAAATTCATATGTCGGGGCGAACACGCAGTACGGGCGCATTACGGTAAGGTCATATATCATTGGACTGATAAACGGCAAGATGATGACAACGTCATACCCGAACACAGAGAAAAAGGAATTCCGCGACCTTGCACAAAGCGCTACAGACGCCACGGACAACAACAGCAGCGCAACGGAAGCGATATGGAACACGCTTGTTCAACTTCTGAAAAACATTCTCGGCTTTGCTATTTATCTTGCAATGCTTTCAAGGCTTGACCTTTGGGTTGTTGCCGTTGTGCTTGCAACATCAATTGTCGGATTCTTTGTAAACAAGAAGGTCGGCGGATTCGGATACAGGCACCGCGAGGAGTTTTCGGAGCAGGAGCGCAGAATGGATTATGTAAACAATGTCGGCTCCGGCTCGGAATACGCAAAGGATTTGCGGCTTTTCGGAATAAAGCCGTGGCTTACGGAAATTTACGATAAGGCAAAGGACCTCATCATTGCGCTCAAGCGCAGGGGACAGAATGTCAATATGATAAGCTCCGTTTCGGATATCGTTCTCACATTCCTCCGCAACGGAATCGCATATGCATATCTTATAAATATGGCGATTGCGGGCAACCTTTCCGCCGCGGAATTCGTCCTTTATTTTTCAGCCTTCGGCAGCTTTACAAACTGGGTAAAATGGATACTCGGCGGCGTCAACACCCTGCACAGACAGAGCCTTGACCTTTCAACCATCCGCGAAATGCTCGAATATCCCGAAATGTTTAAGTTTGAGGACGGTGAGCCGCTTGAAATCGATCCGAAGGGCAAATATGAGATCAGACTTGAAAACGTTACGTTCCGTTATCCCGAAACGGAAAGAGACGTGCTGAAAAACATAAATCTCACGCTCCACCCGGGAGAAAAGCTTGCCATAGTCGGTATGAACGGCGCGGGGAAAACGACTCTTGTCCGTCTTGTCTGCGGCTTTTACGATCCCACGAAGGGCAGAGTTCTGCTGAACGGCGAGGATATAAGAAAATACAACCGCCGCGATTATTATAAGCTTTTTTCCGCGGTATTTCAGGATTTTGACATCATCGCCGCGACGATAGCGCAGAACATAGCGCAGGATATGGACGGCAACATAGATATGGACACTGTCCGCCTCTGCGCCGAAAAAGCGGGGCTTTGCGAAAAGATAGAGTCGCTGCCCGAAAAATACGATACAAAGCTCGTGCGCGACGTTTACGAGGAGGCAATCGCACTTTCCGGCGGTGAAACGCAAAGGCTTATGCTCGCCCGCGCGCTCTATAAAAACGCGCCGCTGCTCATTCTCGACGAGCCGACGGCGGCTCTCGACCCGATAGCCGAGGCGGATATGTATAATAAATACAACGCCATGGCAGAGGGACGTTCGTCCATTTATATTTCTCACCGTCTCGCTTCGACGCGCTTCTGCGACAGGATAATCCTTCTCGACGGCAGCGTCATAGCCGAAGAAGGCACGCACGACGAGCTTATGGCGCTTGGTGGCAAATACAGGGAATTTTTCGATGTTCAGAGCCAATACTACAGGGACGGAGGCAAAGAAAATGAAAAAGAAAACTGAAAAAACATCTCTTATGCCATACAAAGAGGCAATGAAAATGACGCTGCGCGCAGTGAAGCTGCTTTATCGCGCAAACCCGAAATATACGGCAATGTCGATAATAAACAAAATCTGGTCTGCGCTGACGCCTTACGTCGGTCTTTATCTTTCGGCGCTGATAATCGGCGAGCTTGCGGGCGGAAGAGACCCCGAAAAGCTGAAAAAATACGTCATAATATCGCTTGCCTGCGCCGCCGTGATCGCGCTTATTTCCGTGTTTATAAACAAAACGATCAACATTTATTCGCAGCTGAAATGGTATTCGATTGACAAGCTTTACCGCGATAAATTCATGGATATGGATTATGCCGATATGGATAGCGGCGACACGCATATTCTCTACGACAAGATATGCCAGAATGCCAATGCCGGCGGCAGGGGGCTTGGCTGCGTCGAATGGCACTTTATGGACTTTCTCGGCGCTATTGCAACGCTTGCCGGCGGTATCGCTATGACGGTTACTCTCTTTGTCCGCAAGGTTCCGGAGAGTGCAGGAAAGCTTACCGCGCTGAACAGTCCGCTCTTTATTCTCGGGATAATTGCCGTTCTTGTGCTTGTGACATATCTTGCGCCCGCATTCCAGAACGTTGCCGGCAGATTTTATGCGAAAAACGCAAACAGGCACAGTCGTTCAAACCAGCTGTTTACCTTTTTCGGCTTCACTATCGCATATGAAGGCAAATGGACGGCGGACGTCCGAATGTACCGTCAGGACAGATTTTCCTTAAAGTACGCAAACAATAAAGAGGACGAATTCTGCTCAAAGGGCTTTTATGCAAAAGCCGCGCGCACAAAGCTCGGACCGGCTTATGCGGCTTCAAAAGCGGTGTCAGTTATTTTCACGGGCTGCGCATATGTGTTTGTCTGCCTTAAAGCATGGGCGGGAGCGTTCGGCGTCGGTGAGATAACGCAGTATATCGGCGCGCTTGCGAAGGTTTCCGGCGCGATAAGCTCGATGATAATGTCTCTCAACGAGCTCCGCAACAATGCTGAATTCTTAAAGCTCACGTTTGATTTTCTTGATATTCCGAACAAAATGTATCAGGGCTCGCTTACCGTTGAAAAGCGTATGGATAACGACTATGAGATTGAATTCCGTGACGTTTCCTTCAGATATCCCGGCAGCGAAAATTATGCTCTGCGCCATGTTTCGTTCAAGTTCAACATCGGCGAAAAGCTCGCTGTTGTCGGTCAGAACGGCAGCGGCAAAACGACCTTCATAAAGCTCCTTTGCCGACTGTACGATCCCGACGAGGGCGAAATTCTTCTCAACGGCATAAACATAAGAAAATACAATTATCTCGATTACATTTCGGTTTTCTCCGTTGTATTCCAGGATTTCCGTCTGTTTGCTCTGCCGCTCGGGCAAAACGTTGCGATAAACTCAAATTATGATGCGGGGAAGGTAAATTCCTGCCTTGAAAAAGCGGGCTTTGTCCTCGATTCCGAAAAAATGCCGCAGGGACTTGACACATATCTTTATAAAAATCTTGATAAAAACGGCGTGAACGTTTCGGGCGGCGAAGCGCAGAAGATAGCTATTGCCCGCGCGCTTTACAAGAGCACTCCGTTCATTATCCTCGATGAACCGACGGCGGCTCTCGACCCGATTGCCGAGGCGGAGATATATTCAAGATTCAGCGAAATGGTTACGGACAGAACGGCTGTATATATAAGTCACAGGCTTTCCTCATGCCGCTTCTGCGACAAGATTGCCGTATTTGACCACGGCTGTGTTGTTCAGGTCGGCACGCACGACGGACTTCTTGCCGACGAAGGCGGAAAATATCACGAGCTGTGGCACGCTCAGGCGCAGTATTATGATAAAGAGGAAGAGGAGAATTCCGCCGATCCGCGCTTTTGAATTTATCATGGTTTAATGGGCGGACGCGCCAAAAAAACAAATTCAATCTCCGCTACCGAACAAAAGCAAAAACAGCCCGTCGGGGCTGTTTTTTTGTATTTCAGGTTGTGAATATAAAAAGAATTATTTATCCTCTTCGCAGATGTTAAGACCTTTGAGCCTGAACAGGTTTATAAAGTCCTGTCTGTAATCGCCGAATACGGTTACTCTGTGCCACATGGGCATCCAATTTTCAAGAAGTGCTCTTGCATTGCAGGAAGCGACAAGCTTTGAACGGCAGCCCGCGTCTCCGCCCGCATTACCTACGGAAACCGAAGAGTGTATGCAGGCCCAGTTGTCAGCATTGCTCATATTTATTGTGGTAAGCTTTTCGCCGGCAGGGAATATTACCTGAACGGATGCGCCGAGCTGATCTTCTGCATGGCTTCTTATGTAGTAATCGCATACCTTTGACGAAGAAACGCCGAATACCTTGCGGCAGGCAACGCAGTGCGCATAGATTATTTCATTGCTTGATGTGTCTACAACAGGGTCGGAAACAAATCCGTGCTTGCCGGTAAGATAAAGCGTAATAAGTGATGAAACGGTGGAATCTATGTCGGCTTCGCAAACGCCGAGCTCTCCGTCGTCAGCCATCTGGAAGTGCGAAAGGCACGGATACATATGACGGCTCTTGCCGTAAACGTCGTTGTACGAAAGCTCAAGACAAGCTATAGTTACGGCGTCTGCGCCGGTTTCCTTCATCATTTTCTTTATCGCAAGATATATCTTTGCGCTTTCTGTTATATCGGAGTGTGAAGGCTCTACCGTCTTTACGGCTCCGCCTGTCCATTTTTCAGCCATAGCGGCAGCTTCGCCGTCATCCGTACTGTCAAACATAGCCATAAGGTCTGCTGCGGTCTTGTTTATAAATTTGATTCCGAAACGCTTTTCGGCGGCGCTTTCGATTTCGTTTTCGACATCGTTTTTGACAACGAGAACAGTCGTCTGTTTAAGCTTTGCGTTTACAACGAGCGTGCGCGCAAGACGGGCGATATCCGCATAGTCTGTCGAAGCTTCGAGCGGAACGGGAAGCTTTTCGTTTCTTATCATAGGCGACGTGCCGGAAAGAGCAGAGCCGCTTCCGCAGAAAGGAACGTCGGCAACCGCGCAGGGAATACCGTCATTTGATTTGCGGGCGTAGAACTCGTCAAGTCTTATCCAGTTTGTCATAAGAAGGACAAGAACGCCGTCATAGGTTGCTTTGTCGCTCTCATATACAGCTGCGGCTTCATCTTTTGAATTGTACTTAAACACATCGAATTCTGCGTCGGGATTGTAGGCTCTGACAACGGACATAATTCTTTCGGTTTCTTTTTCGTAACCGAAATTTATGTGCGGCCAGCCCGGTACATTTTCTTTTTTTGCCTGAACTACTACCTTGATTTTTATCTGTTTTTTCATTATTGCCTCCAAAGCGGTTTATTTATATGACCAATATACCATATATTCGCTCGGATTGCTATTGACTTTTGCGGCGGATAATTGTATTATTACGTTATAGAGAGGTGAACAATATGGGAGAATACATTATAAACTCATGCGGCGTATCGGACTGCCCGCCCGAGTGGAGCTGGATAACAGGCGAAAACGGATTCGGAGATTACGACATATGGGCAGCGTTCAGAGGTCGCGGAAAAATATCGGTAGGCGGGCAAGAATTCGATGTGTCGGCAGGCTCATGCATAGTTCTGCCTCCGCACAAGAAGATAATAGCAAGTCACGATCCGAACGATCCGTTGCTTATCATTCATATACACTTTTCCGCAAGCGATGAGAAGAAAGCGCCCGTGCTTTTGTCCGGAAAATGCGTGAGCGTAAGAGATATTGTTTTTTTCAGGGACATTCTTGACAGAGTATTGATCTGCTATTACAGAAATCTTCCGGAAAAGGCTTCGACGTGGCTTTCGGCTGCGCTTTCGGAGCTTGATGCTGCGGTCGATACGACGCCAGAGGGAGAAGCAAAAAGCAAATCAAGACCGATGATATACGAAATGTGCGACGAAATAAATTCATCAAGAGGAGCGCCTCCGCTTCTTTCGGAATTCGCAAAAAAGTACGGATATACGGAAGCGTATCTCGGAAAGCTTTTCAAAAAGACGGTGGGGGTTGAGTTTTCGGGCTACGTTATAAACGCTCGGATAAACAAAGCCAAAATATTATTGCGTTCTTCCGATTATACAGTCGGCGAAATAGCGGAGCTTCTCGGCTATTGCGACGCGTGCTTTTTCGTAAAACAGTTCACGAAAATGACGGACACGACTCCCGGAAGATACAGGCGGTCATAAAAATAACCAAAAATGCAGATATCGGCAGGGCAAAAACGGACACATAGTTACAAAATTGTGAACTATTTTTCATTGCTATTGCAATTTGAAGAAAAGATTGTATAATAGACAATAGGGAAATTTGGGATTTGTCCCATAACAGATCGATGCGCCCTGATGTCAGGGCGAGAAATACGAAAAAAGAGGTATGTTTTATGAAAAAAATCGATTTGACCAAGTACGGCATTACCGGAACGACAGAGGTCGTTTATAACCCTTCCTACGAAATGCTTTTCGAGGAAGAAACAAAGCCTTCTCTCGAGGGATATGAAAAGGGGCAGGTAAGCGAGCTTGGCGCAGTAAACGTTATGACGGGTATATACACCGGTCGTTCTCCCAAGGATAAATTCATCGTTGTGGATGAAAATTCCAAGGATACTGTCTGGTGGACATCGGACGAGTATAAAAACGACAACCATCCCGCCACAAAGGAAGCTTGGAACGCAGTCAAGGATATTGCAATCAAAGAGCTTTCAAACAAGAGACTCTTTGTTGTGGACGCATTCTGCGGAGCAAACAAAGACACACGTATGGCTATACGTTTTATAGTTGAGGTCGCATGGCAGGCTCATTTTGTAGAGAATATGTTTATAAAGCCCACAGCAGAGGAGCTTGAAAACTTCGAGCCGGACTTTGTTGTTTACAACGCTTCAAAGGCAAAGGTCGAAAATTACAAGGAGCTCGGTCTCAATTCCGAAACGGCTGTTGTGTTCAATATCACAAGTCGCGAGCAGGTTATAATCAACACATGGTACGGCGGCGAAATGAAGAAGGGTATGTTCTCAATGATGAACTACTATCTGCCGCTCAAGGGCATTGCGTCGATGCACTGCTCGGCAAACACCGATATGAACGGTGAAAACACGGCTATCTTCTTCGGACTTTCCGGCACAGGCAAAACAACGCTTTCCACGGATCCCAAGAGACTTCTCATCGGCGATGACGAGCACGGCTGGGACGATAACGGCGTGTTCAACTTCGAGGGCGGCTGCTATGCAAAGGTTATCAATCTTGACAAGGATTCCGAGCCCGATATATACAACGCCATCAGACGCGACGCGCTTCTTGAAAACGTTACTCTTGACGAAAACGGCAAGATAGATTTCAACGACAAGAGCGTTACGGAAAACACCCGTGTTTCCTATCCTATCGACCACATCAAAAATATTGTACGTCCCGTATCGGCAGCTCCCGATGCAAAGAGCGTTATATTCCTTTCGGCAGACGCTTTCGGCGTACTTCCGCCCGTTTCCATACTCACTCCCGAGCAGACGCAGTATTACTTCCTTTCCGGATTTACCGCTAAGCTTGCAGGTACGGAGCGCGGCATAACAGAGCCTACGCCTACGTTCTCGGCTTGCTTCGGTCAGGCGTTCCTTGAGCTCCACCCCACAAAGTATGCGGAGGAGCTTGTTAAAAAGATGAAGAAGAGCGGCGCAAAGGCTTATCTTGTAAATACGGGCTGGAACGGAACGGGCAAGCGTATATCCATTAAGGATACGCGCGGCATTATCGACGCCATTCTCAGCGGCGATATCGACAAAGCTCCCACAAAGAAGATTCCTTACTTCAACTTCGAGGTTCCCACGGAGCTTCCCGGCGTCGATTCCGGAATTCTCGATCCCCGCGACACATACGCCGATGCTTCCGTATGGGAAACAAAGGCGCTCGATCTTGCAGGAAGATTCATCAAGAACTTCTCAAAGTACGAAGGCAACGAAGCAGGCAAGGCACTTGTTTTTGCAGGCCCTCAGAAATAAATCAATAAAAAAATTCCCGGTGAAAAGCCGGGATTTTTTTTGCATACGGTTTGATTTTTGCTATCATATGTGATATAATGTGACAAATATTTTGATTTTGAGGTTGTTATGAATTATAAATATGCCGCTACCTGTCTTTTCGGACTCGAAGGACTGCTCGGAGCGGAGATAGACGCGCTCGGGTTTCACAGAACGGAAACGATAGACGGCAGAGTTTATTTTGAGGGCGACGAAACGGCGGCGGCGAAGGCAAATATATGGCTTCGCACGGCGGAAAGAGTTTTTCTTGTACTCGGAAGCTTTCCCGCTCAGACGTTCGATATGCTTTTTGAGGGAACAAAAGCGCTTGATTGGGAAAATTTCATAGGCAGAGACGATGCGTTTCCCGTTAAAGGTCATTCCGTAAAAAGTATGCTTACAAGCATACCGGACTGTCAGAAAATCGTGAAAAAAGCCGTTTCCGTAAAGCTTGGCGGGGTTTATCATACGGATTGGATGAAGGAAACCGGCACAAAATATCAGATAGAGTTTTTTATATTGAAGGACGTTGCGACATTGATGATAGATCTTTCCGGAACGGCGCTTCACAAAAGAGGCTATCGTCCGGAATCGGCGGCGGCTCCGCTGAGAGAAACGCTTGCGGCGGCTCTTGTGAAAATTTCAAGACCGAGAGAGGACGTGCTTTTTTGGGATCCTATGTGCGGCAGCGGAACGATACCGACGGAAGCCGCGCTTATGATGACAAACACCGCTCCCGGACTTTATCGTGGATTTTCGGGAGAAATGTATCCGTTCATCGAGGCAAAAATCTGGAACGACGCAAGGGAAGAGGCGCACAGCCTTGTAAAGCGGACGGAATTTGAAGCGTATGCTTCGGATATCGACGGCGACTGCGTCGAGCTTGCGAAAAAAACCGTTAAAAACGCGGGAATGGACGGAATCGTCAAGGTTTTTCGCAGGAATGCGCTTGAAATAACGAGCGAGGGCAGGAGAGGAACGATCGTCTGCAATCCTCCGTACGGAGAGAGGCTTCTCGATATAAAAGAGGCTGAAAAGCTGTACGCCGCAATGGGCAGGCATTTCAGAACGCTTGAGCCGTGGCAGATATATATTATCACAAGCAATGAGAATTTAGAGCGTCTTTACGGAAGACGCGCCGACGCAAAGCGAAAGCTTTACAACGGTATGATACCTTGCACATATTATCAATTCTTTAGGAAAAGGACGTAATTAAAATGTTGAACGAAAGAATAGCACAGCTTGTAAACTATGCCGTGAAAAACGGACTTATAACCGATGAGGACAGAATCTGGGCGACAAACAGACTTCTTGAAGCAATGGGCGAGGACGCATATTCAGAGCCGGACAGCTCTGAAGAGTGCGGACTTGAAGAAATTCTCGCGTCGCTCTGTGATATCGCAGCCGAGAAAGGACTGCTCGGAGGCGAGGGCGTTGTTTACAGGGATCTTTTCGATACAAAGCTTATGGGACTGCTTACTCCCGCTCCGCACGAGGTAATATCGGAATTCGGCAGAAGATACGCCGTTTCTCCGAAGGACGCAACGGATTGGTTCTATGATTTTTCGCGCAGCACCGACTACATAAGAACTTACCGCGTGAAAAAAGATATGAAATGGGTATATCCGTCCGAGTTCGGCGATATGGATATCACGATAAATCTTTCAAAGCCGGAAAAGGATCCGAAGGCTATTGCGGCGGCGAAAAATGCTCCGCAAAGCGGATATCCGAAGTGCGCTCTTTGCGCCGAAAACGAAGGCTATGCCGGAAATATCCGCTCGGCGGCAAGAAACAATCACAGAATAATTCCAATAACGCTCGGAGGAGAAAAATGGTATCTGCAGTATTCGCCTTACGTTTATTACAACGAGCATTGCATTGCGCTTTCGGGCGAGCACAGACCGATGAAGATAAATCGCGCGCTTTTCGATAAAATGCTCGATTTCGTAACCCTTTTTCCGCATTATTTTATCGGGTCCAATGCGGATCTGCCGATAGTGGGCGGTTCTATTCTTTCTCACGATCATATGCAGGGCGGAAGATATGAATTTGCAATGGAACGCGCACCGATAGCAAGAGAACTTTCTTTTGACGGGTTTGAAAATGTTGGGGCGGGAATTGTCGAATGGCCGCTTTCGGTTATAAGGCTGCGTTCCGACGACAGAGCGGCAGTAGCCGATCTTGCCGAAAAAATACTTGCAAAATGGCGCGGATATACGGACAGCGACGCATTTGTTTTTGCGGAAACCGACGGTGTTCCTCATAACACCATAACGCCGATAGCGCGGAGAAGAGGCAAAAAATTTGAGCTTGACCTCGTTCTGCGAAACAACATAACAACAAAAGAGCATCCGCTCGGAGTATATCATCCGCACGCGGACAAGCACAACATAAAAAAAGAAAACATAGGACTTATAGAGGTAATGGGACTTGCCGTGCTTCCCGCAAGGCTGAAAAGCGAAATGCATCTGCTGAAAGAAGCCATCCTTTCCGGCGCGGATATTTCGGATGACGAGAGAATAAGCAAGCACGCAAAGTGGTTTGAAGCCTTCAGGGACAAATATATTTTTACCGAAGCCGATACGGAGGAAATTCTCAAGGGCGAGATAGGCAAAACGTTTACCGCCGTTCTTTGCGACGCGGGCGTTTACAAGCGCACGCCGGAGGGAGAAGCGGCAATGATGAAATTCATCGGATATTGCGGCGGCTCTGACATATTTCCGGAAAAATAAAATATTTATAAAAAGGGTTGACAGAAAGACTGTACGGTAGTACAATAATGCCATGCGAAAGTACAAACAAAAGTGTTTTATTCGGAGGAAATGATGGATCTTTTTGAAAAATGCGAAAAATATACAACGGCAAAAGATATTCAGAAAATGGGACTTTATCCGTATTTTCACGCGCTTGAATCACGTCAGGACGTCGAAGTTATTATGGAAGGCAAGCGCAGAATAATGCTCGGCTCAAACAACTATCTCGGACTTACAACTCATCCCGAGGTTGTCGAGGCTGGCATAAAGGCATATGAGCAGTACGGCTCGGGTTGCTCGGGCTCGCGTTTTCTCAACGGAACGCTTGCGCTGCATATAGAGCTTGAAAAGTCGCTTGCGGAGTTTCTGCACAAGGAAGAT
Source organism: Sphaerochaetaceae bacterium (assembly GCA_963656825.1). Taxonomy (GTDB): domain Bacteria; phylum Bacillota; class Clostridia; order Oscillospirales; family CAG-272; genus CAG-841. The sequence goes on along the minus strand of CAVKJG010000028.1, from coordinate 12,857 downwards.
ATGGTTACGTTCTCAACGGGATTTCAGTCAAATCTCGGAATTATAAGCGCCATTGTCGGCAGAAACGATTATGTTATCTGCGATAAAGAAAATCATGCCAGCATTTACGACGGATGCAAGCTCAGCTACGGCAAAATGCTCCGTTACAATCACAGCGATATGAAGCATCTCGAAGAGGTTATCGCCACGGTTCCGAAGGAAGCCGGAATACTCATCGTTACAGATGGCGTTTTCAGCATGGGCGGAGATATTGCAAAGCTTCCCGAAATTGTTGAAATAGCGAAAAAGTACGGCGCGAGAGTAATGGTGGACGACGCTCATGCCCTCGGCGTGATAGGCGAAGGCGGCAGAGGAACGGCAAGTCATTTCGGACTTGAAAACGAGGTTGATATTTATATGGGCACGTTTTCAAAATCGCTTGCAAGTCTCGGCGGTTATATGGCTTCTTCAAAGCTTGTGTGCGACTATGTCCGCCACAATTCAAGACCGTTTATTTTCTCCGCTTCGATAACTCCGGCGTCGTGCGCTTCGGCGCTTGCGGCGCTTCGCGTCCTCGAAGCTCATCCCGAGCTTGTGGATAACCTTCAGAATATAGCCGAATATATGAGAAACAAGCTTACCGAAAAGGGAGTTGAAATACGTCAGTCGAAAACTCCTATTATTCCGATATACACATATGACGCGATAAGAACGCTAACCATAACCAAAAAGCTTTATGAGGAAGGCGTTTATGCAAACAGCTCCATTCCGCCGGCAACCGCGCCGAACGAATGTCTTGTCCGCACGAGCCTTATGGCGACTCACACAAAGCCGCTTATAGACGAGGCGACGGAAATAATTGCAAAGGTAATACGTGAAAACTGATGGAGAAAAAAGTTGCGATAGTCACGGGAGGCTCGCGCGGAATAGGCTTTGAAACGGCAAAGGCGCTTTCGCAAAGCTGTACCGTTTACGAGTTCAGCCGCAGGGGCGAAAGCCATGACGGAATAACGCATATATCCGCCGATGTTTCCGATGAAAAGGGCGTTGCCGCCGCAGTAAATGCGGTCATAGAAAAAGAGGGAAGAATAGATATTCTTGTCTGCTGCGCAGGGTTCGGAATATCGGGCGCTGTTGAATTCACCGACGAAGCCGACGCAAAGCATCAGATAGACGTAAACTTTTTCGGGACGGTAAACGCGGTTCACGCCGTGCTGCCTTATATGCGGAAGGCGGGCGGCGGCAGGATTGTCTGCGTCAGCTCTGTGGCGGGTGCAATACCGATACCTTTTCAGACCTATTATTCCGTTTCAAAAGCCGCGATAAATTCGTTTGTCCGCGCCTTATGCGGCGAAGTAAAGCCTTACGGAATAAGTCTTTGCGCCGTTATGCCCGGGGATACGGCAACGGGATTTACAGCGGCGAGAGAAAAGCTTCACCGCGGTGACGATGAATACGGCGGAAGGATTTCACGGTCTGTTTCAGGTATGGAAAAAGACGAGCTTTCCGGAGGAAGCGCGTCTGCGGCGGGGAAATTCATAGCAAAAAAAGCGCTTGCAAAAAAAGTTCCCGCGGTATGTACGATAGGC